>CAYMZG010000001.1:0-319735 GCA_964394925.1 uncultured Candidatus Saccharibacteria bacterium
TAACCATAGCAAGACTAAAACTGTTAAAGGCATAATATCTCATTCCTTAACAGACCTATACAAATTAGCAGAAGGTAACGATGTTGGTATACAAGCACTACTCGAGAGAGCAGATTCAATATACTGTAATAGAAACAGGAAAAATAGATATCCAATTCGTTATGCTGACACTATCACATTTTTATTTACCAGACTTAGTGACGACGACAGAGATTCACTTTTAAAGTATGTTAAGTCACTGATGATAGCGGAATAAAGCACCAGACCCGTATGCTCAGCCAAAAGTATAAATTTGAGTATAGGTCCAGGAGGTAGTTATAAATCTGGACTTTTTATATACTTAGTAAAGATGAAGATTATTTTTGTTACCGGTAACCAACGTAAGCTTGGTGAAGCGAGAGAGGCTTGCAAACCTTTCAGCATAGAAGTCGAGCAAATAAAACTCGAGATAGATGAGATTCAACACCATGATCCTATCCAAATCTCTAAACACAAAGCTGCCGAAGCGTATAAACTTGTTGGCAAACCTATAGTAATTAATGACACAACCTGGAAAATACCTGATCTGAGAGGATTCCCTGGTGGCTACATGAAAGATGTTGCAGGGTGGTTCGAGCCGGAAGACTTCATCTCACTGATGTCTCGAAAACAAGATAGAAGTATTTGTTGTATTGAAACAGTGATCTATAAGGACAAAAATACAGAGCGAATATACCATAAAGAATTTTGGGGTGAGGTTTCGAAGATTCCAAAGGGAAGCGGAAACTCAATAGAACAAACTGCTGTATTCAATGGAAAAACCATAGGGGAACATAGGGATGAAGGAAGATTTGCTTTTGACCCACAAGACTATATATGGCATGATTTTGCAAAATGGTACTTCGGTTATAAAAAAGGGTTCTGACCTGTATGCTCAGCCAACAAAAATGCATCGGCTTTAGTCGGTGCTTTTTTGTTGTTTGTGGTGGGGATTATACGAACTAGGTTCGGTGTAGCGAAGCCACGCGCAGATGCTTGCATCGAGCATGGTTGAGTGGAGGAGGCCGTAGGCCGATATCCCTCATCCCCAGCCAAGATGGTTTTAGACCATTGTGACCAAACTTTCTAACTATATTACTTAAGGTTTACCATTGTAACTTTATAAAGTTTACGCTATACTTATAAAGTTATGAATTATCAAGATAGGCTTAAATCAATCATAAAAGCATCTGGCTGGTCACAGGAGCAAGTTGCTATTCACCTGGGTGTTACATTTGTGACTTTAAACTCATGGGTAAACGGAAGGTCAAAACCTCGAGCCAAAGCACTGAAGAACATTGAGCAACTCTATTTTGATACTGTAGGTATTGAATCTGTAGATGCCACCTTACTTGCCGAAGCAAAACGGAACGCCCTAAAGTGCAAGATGACCGCGACCAGATTAGCCGTGGATAAGGAGTTGTTAGACAAGCTAACACTGTATCTTACCTACCACACCAATACCATCGAAGGCAGCACCATGACGTTGTCTGACGTGGAAGATGTAATTTTTGATCACAAAGTACTATCTAACCGAACGTCCATAGAGCAAGCAGAAGCACGCAACCACCAGGCAGCACTTCATTGGCTCATTGATCTACTCAATGAGAATAAGCAATTAGTACTGAGCGAGGAGTTGATTTTAGGCATACACCTCAGACTTATGAATGGAATTATTAGCGATGCGGGAAAATATCGTAATCATGCGGTACGAATTATGGGCTCGAGAGTTGCATTAGCCAACTACATGAAAGTGCCTGAGCTTATGGGTCAGTTAGTAACTGATGAATCGGCTGACTACGATATTATTGCAAATTTAGCGCGTACGCATGCCCAATTTGAACAAATCCACCCATTTAGTGATGGAAATGGCAGAGCCGGTAGGCTGATCATGCTCACTCAAGCATTGAGCTACGGACGAGTACCGCCTTTGGTACGCAAAGAGCGGAAATCAGCATACTACAAGGCACTTGAAAAAGCTCAAACAGAATCAGTATTTGAACCTCTTGAATTATTTATCGCTGAAGCTATGCTATTTAGTGAAGAGTTACTTAACTTATAGTCACCGAGGTCACTTATGTCCTCGTCGATTAGCTGCCTGATCTCATGAATATCGACAGGGAGGGCGTCGTTTTGCTCTGAAATAGTTATCTTAGCGAACAGCCCACCGGCCAAAATTTCAAAGTGCTGTCGAAGAAGTTATTTTGAGCTATTGAAGCTCGTCACACAGCTCGCTAACTTGGGTCATTTTTCTCATATGTCAATACTGTTGACCAGAGCTATCATGTGTAGTAAATTCTACTATAGTACTACTATTAAAACAGAATTGATTATTACTTATGGTTGCAAAACATGTTTTTGGCACTAAAGCTGAACGATAGAGGGAAAATGGGTATTACATTTGAAGAAGTGAATCTTATGATGAATTTTGGTTCAATTGTATTCGCTAAAGTGCTGGTTGTTTTCTACTTCGTGTTCCAGATTCGCGATCAGTCCACGCCGATCGGTAAAACAGTTAATAAAAAACACGAGTAGAAAATGATTTCTGAAGGTTATTTTGAACGGTTTTTTGCGAGCATTTTTGTACGACACGCGATCTTCAAGCTGCCCAAGCGTTTCAGTACTTGGCTAGGTAAGCACATTTGGATAGTAGCCACTACCCCACCAGATAAATTGAACCCTTCAATGTATAACCGTTAAACTGCACCTGATCCGCGGGTACATCAATGGTGGCAAGACTATTTGAGCTGATATACGCCGTCATGGCATTAAATAATGCAGGACGGTTCGTTGATGCGCCGCCTCGGCGATCGTAAACCATTGCCAATTTCCTCCCCGCTCGTTCGGCTGTTTCTTTGGCATAGTCCATGAATTTGTTTAGAAAATCATGTGAATCAACACTTCCAATGAAGTTCTGTATGGGGTTAAGGCCACGAACGATGAGCAGCTTTTCACCAGTTTCTGTTTCGGCTTCTATAAACAAACTACTTCCTACCAAGCTCTTGGTCTCACCTTCTTGGCCCTCGGCAAAAAGAACCGCTGTTAGATTTGGCATTTGTGCAGCAATGCTACCATATTTACCCGCCCAGCAAGCATCTCCGATCTGGCCCGAAAGCTCAAGGCCAACGTCTCGTGATGGCACAATAGTAAGCTGCTTCTTAGGTATCAATGACGGGTCTTCAACCAGTTGCGCTTTATTCAACAGATTAGAAAGTGCTGTTTCGATAACTGATGTATTGAATAATGTTTTAGTCACGAAACGTTTGTAATCTTCGTCATTCGGATTACGTTTTAGAAGATATTCCTGCACCACAATATGATCAACCAGATCAAGTGCTGTAGCTAATTTATCTTCCACGATCTCTGCGTTGGTGAGCTTGTCAAAAACATTCTTGATCTCGTCCCACTTAGCATGCTTAGCATCTCGTAATGCCTTTTCCCTAAGAATGCCACGTGCCATTTTGAGATTACCGAGCTTCTTATAGGCTTCAACGAATCCCCCTTCGGTCAAAAGATCATGTTCAAAATCGCTTTGCAGTACTCCAACAATAGCCGTGCGTTGCTCATTCAATGCCGTGCGCCGTTTTCCAGATGCATGCTGATCGGCGTCTGCTAGTAGCGTATCGATTTCTGCAACGGCCTCTAGAAGGCTTAGCCTGAATGCCTTGACCCTATCTTTATAATAACCGAATTCCTCTGTTATCTCTGGACCAGATGACCATGCCAACGTAGCGTACTCGCAAAACTGACTAATCATTTTTTGGGCATCTGGGTTCATACCTTCATGTTCAGCAAGTCGTTTATTCACGGGAATATCTGTCTCGACTCTATATATATCCAGATTCAGACAGGGCACTTCACCGTCTTGGCGTTGGTGGATGACATCTTTTAACACACGTAGAATTTCATCTGAGCCCTTACTGCCATATACCGCTACGTTGAATCGTACCGCCACTTTCCAGAGCCGCGCGTACAGCGGAGAATTCTCAATCCGCTCTATTTCACGAAGCACAGCTTCGTCGGTTCGTTCATCGGCCAAAATGAAATGTTCAATGCTTCGTATGGCTTGTCGTAGCTGCTCGATTCCAGCCGAACCAGTTTCTGTAATGACGAGTGCCGTATGTTCGTTGGTGAGATTTCCATCCATAATCGCTTCGGCAAATAGAAATGAGTACTCATCAACGCCCGACTTGAATATTTCCATGCCGGCCAATCGCTCTTTTCGGTATGAGCAATAGAGGTCCCACGCAACATCATTATGACCGGCAGCAAGAAGCCGTCTAGTGACGCCGCTGACGTCTACTATTTCATCAAGTTTAAAAGCTTTGGCAACGTCTGCAAACTTTGGCACCCAGTCGTAATTTTCAAACAACTGTCCAGACTCATTTGGTTCAATATTCTCTACGATTTGTACAAATAATTCTGGGCTGAAAGGCGGGAAGTAGCCCCGTCTTGATATAAGTGTGGCGAAATCTTCGGCTGAACGACACATGAACATTACATCTTCGTTCGTTAATGGCTGGGGCATCAATGCATGACGTCCTTTATCTTCTTGATCTTGGGCTTCTAGTTTGGGCCAAAAATTCGTTGCTAAACGCAAGACATATCGACCAGCCATACTACTCGACCTAAGTAGTGCGTAGCCTATTTCACTGTAATTCTGGACGAGCTGGAGCTTCTCTCCGTTAATACTGCACTCACCTGCAAGATCCATGCCCCGCAGCAATGATCTGTATGCGGTAATTACCATGCCGTCATCACCATACAGCTTTGATGTAGCAGCTTTTGCAAATTCTGCAGTGCTAAACCCGCCGAGACGTTCTGCCAAGATAATACCTGACGCTATAATTTCATCCAGTGGTCCGTGGCTATTACCAAGTTGAGCAAAATATGGCAGTCGTGTTTCCCCTTGATACGCAACATTGAATGCATCTCGCATTTGTTCGGCAACCATGTTTTCAAGGATGTCTTTGGTATCTAACTCCGCCGTACGAATATTGAGATTGTCGGTATTGATACGCGTGAATTCCGTTGGTCTGGACCATAGATCATGTGTATTTCGCTCTTCCCATGACATCTCATCATATTTTGCCTGCAAACGATCGAGTTCGATTGCTTCTGCCCGCGACTTTGCCAGCAAATGAGCACTTCTACCAAAGTAAAGCGTCCCTAAGCGAACCATATTAGTGAGTCGGCGCTGGTCGGATTCTTGTTTTCTCGCTAACAGCGGAGTGTCGGCATATGATTCAACATCAATAGCAACCGAAGCGAGTGTTGTTAGTACTAGCTCCTTGTCTGGGTGATCAATAGCTTCATAGGCAGCTCGAAAATCATAATGACTATCTAAAATTGCATCAATATCTATCGTCTCTAGAAGTGCCGCTTGTTCTGCCATAATTTCACACAATTAATCAATACATTATGCAACATTTTCATAATAAAGTCCACTGTATTGTTTGGACTTACTAGCTATTGCGTACTAATGTGTAAAATGCCTCTGTGCCAATGGGATTGTTGGGCCGAGGAAAAAGAATGCAACCGTCGCTGTTTGCGACAATATCAACGCCATTTTCGGTACAAATAACTTCACCCTTTTTTATTGCATCGAAACTAGTGTAATCACGACTGAAGGTAATGTCTGGGCCTTCAACCAACTTTGTTGTATCTTTGACGAATATGCGTGGACTATGGATGCTTTTAGTGTTCGAATGTTTCGGTACCAGACCGAAGTGAGCAAGAAACGATAATACGCCTCCTTGTATAGTGTCCGAGTAGGCGTGCGGGCGATCAACACCACCTGTTTCAAAACACACTCCCACTTTCCCTTTCATGGCCATGTAATCGTCGCTTCCACCTCCATACTCACCCTCTGGTATATTCACGATGTATTTTGCCGACAACACCATGGCCGCTTCATTGCTTGTAGGGCTACAAATAGCAAAAGGCCTATCCATGCTTTCGTTGTACATGTGTAGATCAAGAAGCGCATCGCAATCATCTAAGACCTTTTCTATGCTCCTTGCAATCGAATCTTCCGGATACTGGTTCTCATTTAGCCCAAATCTTCTATTCAAGTTTGTATTTACGAAACGTACGTTTCGATCACAGGCGGTAGGATTAGCAAAAATAAGATCAACTGATCCGCTATGTATTTCAATACCCTTTAACCAGTCCCACTCAAATTGGGGCCCTTTTTCATTGCCATGGACACCAACCATAATTGCAATTCTTTTACCTGCTCGTTTGGATTCTATCCTGCTGAAGATGGCTGGTTTTAGTATTGTTGTCATGTGTTAATTATTTCACTTGTACACTAGTTTGAATAGCACAAAAAGACGCGAGCTCAGTATTGGTGGTGTAGCGGAGACTCAAGCATGAGGCAACTTAGGGCAGCAGATTACAGATGTTTGACTTGCAATACTATAAGTAGTAGAATTTGCTGTCTATGAGAGCAGAGGTTAATGAAATGTTGGCGGCATTTGCCGAAGATCTGGCGAGGGAGCCTGATCCAATATTGCTTGCTGATTTTGACTATGATCCTGGGAGCTGGCCCGTATCGCGGGGCAACCCGGATGATTACAACCCCTATGTCTTCAAAAACGTATCGAATCCAGTGCTGAACGACGCAGCCCAAACGCCCGAATTGAGCAAACGAGAAGGTAGACACATCACGACCAGTTTTCCGTTGCGTAAGAAAATTCTACTTGGGGCTGTAATAACTGGTGTGACGACTATTATTATGTTCGGCGCTGAAGTTATACCTGAGCCCGAGCAACCCAGACAACAGCCCACCTGCCACTACGCCAGGATCGAACCTATGCCAACAACGCCACGAGATCCAGCAGACATATTTATGCAGGCAAAGGGTCAGCAGCTCGAGCAACAACTTCGGCAGCTACCTCGTTATGAGTGCCAGACCCCAACAACTCGCTAACAACCATAGGCATCACGGTCTTGATTAAAAGCGTATGCCCACCCGCAGCTCTGTGGTATGATCATTTTGGACACAGAAAAAACATGGCACAACAAACGATACATAAACCTACTAACAACATTCTAATTGTGTCTTTAGCAGTATTGGTTGTGGTCATCACCCTTCTCGCGCTCGCTTTTTGGGCGTATCGCCAATATGCAACACATAGGATGCAATATCCTGTCTCGACCACAAATGTGTCGGACCTCACTGCATCGTACTCAGTCACATTTCAAAACGCTACTATCAGCTTGCGAAATGTTCCCGGAGCAGAACTAACGTCTTACGACGACCAACAAAACACAAGCGCACGGAAGGACGATTCGTGCCCAGCCTACAATAAGGCTGATCTATTAAAAGATAACGCTGTTCTGCTGCAACTTTACTTCTATGATCCAACCTGCTCAGAGCTAGAGACATCAAGCATCAACGGCAGCACAGCCATGCCACGCTCTAATAACGATACCAACGAAGATCGTTCGCTTGTCAAACGCTTTCGGACGAACATTGGTGAAGCCACGCTCTATATGCAAAAAGAGACCTACTGCACAAATCGGTGCACATCCAGCATGGTTCCTTATGTATTCATCGACGTCAGCAAGTCTTCTGGCAAGACGCCCCGAGCTATACTGCTAACTGGAGACAGTGCTGAGGCTGTAGCTTCAACAATGAGCATCCAGAAATGATGCCTGTACCCAATAATATTGTCATACTAGTCGTTGCAACAGTGTTAGTTATGATCTTGCTGTACCTATTGTATGGAAAGTACACAAGCAGACGAGCCAATCAGCAAGACGCAGCCGTTCCGATATTACTCGCCTATTACACCCGTGGAGCTATGTTAGTCCCCGCAAAGCAAGGATTGTTCGGTAATATGCAGTTTACGGCGTTTGTTACGGTAGACTTTGAGGAGCTGGTTACTGGTGGCAAAGCCGGTTTAATCTTTCGCGTTGAGTTACCCTTTCAATCCTCTGTTCATCTTATGGGGATACCTAAAACGGGTAATGAGATTCAGCTTGACCCGTCGCAGATTGACACTCCGATGGAACACGTTGAATTGGAGGGTGATTATGGGAAGTATTTTGAACTGTACTGCGGTAAGGGCATGCAGGTTGATTCGCGTTATGTATTAGACCCTAAGGCAATGCTATTTACTCTCGACTTCTGTCAATCACAAAGCTGGGAGCTGGTAGGCAATGAGCTATATTTTGTGCAAACCGGCGCTAATGCTGCGAACGACCCAACGCTGCTGAGCGATGATATCGTTCAGTTCGTACGTGAAATTAAGCCTGCCGTTGCGGTGCCATTGAGTGATACACAAAAAATACAACAGGCACCATATGGCAAGGATCGACGGACCGACTTACACTGTCCGATCTGCCATAAGAAGCTAGTAAATACCGGCCAATGTTTCGTTTGTCCAGGGGGTGACGGCGTCTTACTGACCGGCTCACTCCTTTCAAAGCTTACCAAAACAAGCTCAAGACTGCCAAAGAACACAACCTCTAAGAAGCAACGACCACATACTCTGGTTTGCCCATCCTGTCACCATAGCATGCAGCAAGTTCCATATAACGGTGGGTCTACCATTATCGATAGCTGTGGCAGCTGCGCATATCGCTGGCTCGATGCGGGTGAGTTAAACACACCAGTAGAGATGACCACTACACCCCTTGCCACATCAGATAAGAACTAAGGTTTAGCAGTTAGCGACGTTAGCAGGATTCACATTAAAGAAATTCGGACGCTGCACTTCAGAAGAATACGAAACCATACCTCCGACTGTGTCACCCGCGGCAATTGAGGCATACACAGTTACTATCGTAACCTTGCCGCCCCACCATGAAGTGCTGTAACTACTATTTATTGTATGTCCGCTGCGATACGAAGCAGCATAAGCCCATGCACCGCTATTGACTGGATTAACATTTGAGAAGAGTACTTGTGTCTTGTAGACAGCGCCAAACGGTCCATCTACCCTCGTTTTGCACGCATAGGCATTGGTTGCATTGCGAGCACCGTAATAGGTACCAACGTACGACCAAGAGGCAGCCTTGGCCTTCAGGTTATGCTCGGTGTATTTTAAGTAACCTATGCAGCCGACAATAGTAAGTAAAAGAACGAGAGTGGCCGTAATCAGTAGCGACAGTGGGCTTATGAATTTCCGCGATTTAAGGTCACCCGCCTTGGCTACCTTAGGTGTTTTCCCGGCTTTTACCGTGTTAGATGTTTTCGTTTTTGCCATTTTTTTAGTTTTTTGAACCTTTCTGACTATTATCTAAGCATAAGCTGATGTTAAACACAAACCATTGCTTGAGACCGGCAGGCCATGGGCTGCCATAGATTGTGACAGAAGCTACCAACCGCCACCGCCACCGCCACCGCCACCGCCACCCGAGAAGCCGCCACCACCCGAGAAACCACTGCTACCCGAACTACTCGGAGTCGTAAAGGATGAAGCCGAGGCACTGTCAAATGAGCTCATCGCACCAGCTAGATACAGAGCGTTGAAGGCACCCGAATTGCCCTGATACCAGTCTGGCTGAGTCGTGTAGACATCTTTGAACTGTTCTGCCCACTGATTTTCAATGTCAAAGAGCATGGCATAAGGTAGTAATTTTTCATACAAGTACACTTTGTTTTTGCTGAGCGTTGGGTCACCGAATTGCTTCACACCCTCGGGGCTTTGCAGATAAGCGATTCGGTCTTTTTCAGCAAGCTGCATATACATCTTTAGGCCCAATAAGGAGTCACGTGCCGTCACACCTTGTTGCGTTCGGGCGGGCATTGCACCACTGAAGATGAGGAGAATCGCCCCAGCTATAAGAAGCCCGATACCCGGTACAATCAGAATGCCCGTAAAGCACATAACAAAGCCGAGGGCCATCATAATGCCGCCTTTTTTAAAATAACTACTGCGAACGGTGTATGGATTGCTTTGGAAATAGCCTACAGCAACTAACCCCTCGCACACACTCTTGTTTAGAGCCTTGGACTGATTGGCTAATTTATACCTTAGGTCACTGACCTTCACGCTGCCACCTACCGTCAAGTTATTGCTAAAGAACATGTTCAGCACATCCAACTCGCCCTGAGTGAGCCCAACTGGCTCCTTGGTTATTTGAATCTGGTAGTCTTTTCTGTCATCAAGCTCAATAAGAGTGAGGTAGCGTTTAACCGCGAGGTCAATAATAGTAGCCGAGATTGCTTTTGGCTTAACGATTTCAGATACAACCACTCCGCTCTGTAACACGGTTAAGCCAGCTGGTGGGGTGTACTCAGGCACAATCGTGCCACGGCCTGCCGGGTCACGACCATACTTCTTCCACTTATGATACACGTAGATAGCTGCAATAAGAGGCGGTATCACCGCACCCAGCGCGATCAGTACCATCACTACAATGGCAAATGTTGCCGACGTTTTCTCAACCACAAACGTGCCACTTGCAAAACCAACCACAAAACTCAGATTCTCACGAGACGCGAGGTTCTTAGCCGTAAACGTTATGACCGTACCGGTAGCCTCATCAGACTTTTGAATGGTACAATTCTGGTTTTTTGAGCCGTAGGTACCGGTAAAACACTTTTGGTTAGACGAAAGTGCGCTCGCTAAGTCGCTCGGGATATGCAAGTGTGCCGTTACCACCCCAAACGGTTGCGACCATTGGTCGCCATTGGCGTCCCAGTATAGCTCGTCGTGGTCATTATAGGCAGCAATAACATTGCTCACTTTGTACTTTATTTTGTACGTCGTCGTACCATGTACATATATTGAGGCATCGCCAATTTTAAGGATTTGGTTACCACTCTGGTAGCTTGTTGTGTAATTGTAAGGTTTGCCGTTGGCGTCGGTAACTGATTCTACATGAAGATTCAGCGAATTCTCTTTATAGGTTTCTGGGATTGCGCGCAAGATACCATGGTTTTGATCAGATTGTGGGAACTCCGCAACGATTGTCTCGCTGACTTCCATTTGACTGACTTTTTTGTCGTTTCGACTCAAGTAATAATCCGCATCAAACGAGATGATTGTGAAATTATTGATATTCTGGGCATGAGCCAGGCCACTGAAACAGATCAGCATGGCTGGCAGTGCAAGCAGTAAGCCAAGTAATTTACGCATCTTGGCTATAACTATGCCAGACGGCAAGCATTTTAGCCATAACTATATTCAAAACAACATTTAGCGGCACATCTATGATTGTGTTCATGCTTGTAATCAGCCATGGCAACCGTTAGAGTGTGAATCATGAAGAAAAACTCCGAAACGCCCTGCTGGGACTGTCCAAGTCGAACTGGCTTATCTCGCATATTTGGCAAACTTGCCTTCAAGTACTGGAGTATTTATGACATATCCGGCAAGGAAATTGCTCGCCAACGCGGTGATTGCTCTGGCAAGGTACCCGCGAAGTTTATGTCGGATAGTTCCACTACGCTGACCGAACGTGAAGGCGTGTATGCCAAGGAGGTGACCTCCCATTATTATTACGAGAGTGCCTGCCCAAAGGTTTATACACCAGAGCATGAAATACCTGTGCATGTTAATAGGGCCATGCGCAACAACAATCTTGACCTCTTCGTTGACGAGAGTACAGCCTACTCCGAGATTCCACGTGATGAGTACGAAGCAGATAAGGCAGAAATTCTTGCAAAATTTCACGAAACGCGAGCACGTTTAAGCTTTGATTCATAAATATTCACGGTTTGCATAATCCGGCGCGAGCACATAGTATTGAATCGCCGGTAACCTATTATGCAAATAATTGGAATCTAGAAAAATTTATAGTGTTTTAAAACATGCTTGTAGTTTTTGTAACTATGTTGTAGAGTATTTTTAATGAAGGAAGAAGTTTTAGGTGGTCGCACAGAAGCTGTGGAAGCGTTAGCCTCGCCTTTTGCACGTGCCCTTTCACCCGAGATTGTCTCTGCAGGTGAAATAGAAGCAATGGCCCACCTGGCAGAAGAGATGCTAGAACTTGACGGAGAAGAATCGCTTGTAAATGGAATGCCAGCGTTAGTTACGCTGCACTATGCTAGGACTAAGATTGATGACACCACGTACTATGTACGTGTTTTTCGCCCACTCGATACACCTGATGAGATGCCTGGTATTGTGTTTGATCTCACTGAGGATACCGTTGTTCATACACCCAACATGTATGCTGTGCGCTTTAAGGACCTTGCGTCTAGCATCGCTCTTGTTGTCGATGACGACCTCAACCCACATGTTAATGACCCGAAAGAGGTAGAACAAATAAAAGCTTTCTTGGGCGAGATATCCGAAAAAGTGGGCCAAGCTCAGATAGAACAACGACAACAAGCCAATGACCTTGAAGATCAAAAACGCCAGTCTCGACACAACCACGTTCGTGACATTGCGCATAGAGTGGGCCGCTATTCTTTCAGAGTATTTGCTATTGCAGCTGCGCTTGGTCTTGTCTATGGCGCGACGCATATTGATTATGAACCGGTCAAGAGAGTTTTTAGGAGTAACCGAGATAAGTTTGATGAAGTGGGTCACTCGCTCGATGATGGCCAGATTATCCCGCTAGGTGGTGAAGCGAGTCCGCAATTCTCGCTTCAGCTATATGATGATAAGTCACTTTCAGTATCAAATATGCCTCGTATGATGAGTAAAGACGCCAACCAAAACGATATGATGATGGTCGATGACGGCCTACGTGAGGTTGTCATAACCAGCCCGGAGGGCCGCGATAGCTGCACTATAATCAAGGTTGAAAAAGCGGCTCATGATGCCGTTCTAAAAGCTTGGACCGATTTTGCTGGTGCAAATGGCGTAAGTAGGGCTGATGAATTAACGGTAACGTACAGCAGCGATGAAATCAAAGCATGCTGGCATGGACAAGAACGAAACCCCAATGATGACCCGCGCATTGTCTACGATATATACCAGCCGACCCCCGGCACTCGCTAACATTCGACCAAATTCTCTTCGGCAAGAACTCGCCACCCTAAATATTATGGCAAGTCTTTGACTGCGTTAGGTTGTGGAGATTTCAACCGGAGACTCTGGCCAACTCGTGGCTACGCACTGAATTATGAATTGTTTTAAATTCTCAGAAACAAATGGCAGATTCGACAGATCAGATAACTTTACCCAGGCAGGCTTGTATAGATTCTTGCCAAGTTTATTTATGGCCATCTCTTCGGAGTCTGGATGTAGCTGTGGCTCCCCACTGGCATAATCACAAAGGTATACAAATTGATCTCCGTACGGGTTGCCGGCGTGCTCTACTACCACCAGGCGGGGGTTGCTGAACTCAACCATTGTTTCTTCAAGCAACTCACGCACAAGGGCACGCTCGGGCGTCTCACCAATCTCAATATTGCCGCCAGGTAATGTGTCATACTCGGTACCAAACTTATTGCGGTGCATTACCAGCAATTGCTGGTCTTTAATGATAATAGCGCGTACAGCAGTTCTCATAACTGCTAACATTATGCAGTTGCTTCGCTGTTAACGCAATGCAAAAAGCCAAGGCCTAAGCATTGCAATGCCTTCACGCTCATGCCTTAAAGGGATGCCCGTGGTTTAATACCTTTATACAACAGGAGTGCAATATGAAGCTATTTAAACGTAAACAAAACCATGAAGCTACACCCGATACCAATATTTCAGATATGACTGGGGCCGAAATGGATCCTGCAGAACAACGAGCACCAGAGACCCTACCCGCCACATGTCTTGGCGAGAAGTGCCCAAATTACCAAGGTTCAGCCTGCCAAGATTCATATTTTGAGTGGGTAAGGGTCAAGCCAACAACAATGGAAAATCAGAATACGGAGCTCCCGCCGAAAGTTAGCGAAACAGTATTTGTGACCTATGGCCAGCTCTGCCTAAAAGGCAGCGGTACCGACGTGGTGGGGTATCAGATTCATGACTATGGCGTCGAACAGTTCCCAATGGAGAACACCGGTTTGATTCGGCATGGTGACAGTCGGTTTGGGGCCGGCATTGATGTTGACCTTATGGATGTTCGTTTCGACGAGTCTGGTAATATGGCTACAGAATTGCGTCGAACATATGACGGCTGGGGCTAGATCACCCATCAACATTTAAACTTGAGTATGTATGCTAGGCAGAAGGTGGAAATGCCAGTGCCAACAAGTACGCCAGCAGCACGACGCCTAACTGCAACCCAATGATTGCCGCTGCAATTCTATACTTGTCCAAAGCCTTGTCTTTGTTTCTGGCGACGAGCACGAGAATCACACTCATCACCAAAACACCCAGACCAGTAATAATTGAGCCGAGCATGATTGGACGTAAATATGCCAGTTCATGATGTACGTTAACGCGCGCCGGATTGTAGTGCTTTAGGATTCGACCGATAAGTTGCCCTGAAAGAAACGTAAGTGGCAGGATGCTAGCACTACAATAAATTGCCAGACGACCTAGTTTATCATTCATGTTTATTGCCCTGCCCTATGGTGTAATAGTCGCTAATCATCCTCTTACCATTGTAGCGCACTGTTTGATTGCTCTTGTGGGGCGTAAATCGAGGACGGCTATACTTGTTCTGTAAAGACAACGATGCGCTTGCTGAAATCATTAGTACCCTTGATGACTTCGCCGTAACAGCTTATGAGATTCAATCCCGGTTTCGTTGAGCTTATGGGTGCTAAGACCTGATCCATATCAACCGCATCAGCAGCATAGACACGCGTTGTAACAACACGAAAGTTATAGGTTATCCCGTCGCCGCGTTCGACTTTGACCGTGTCACCAGCTTGCAAACTCTTAAGATCGTGGAAAACACCTTTTGTTGTCCAACTCGAGATGTGTCCATCAATCAGCATCACACCTGGCTGGCCAGGCAACGCCGAACGATTGTACCAAGCAGTATCAAACACATTGCTTGGGGTTGCGACTGCGCCCGTTTTATCGGTGCCAGCCGCAATGATACGTGCATCGACTCCAAGCTTTGGTATTGTAATGAACCGTGGCAGATTGGGTGCCACCACATAGCTACTATGCATATCTGCAGGTGGTTTGTTGGTGCTGGGTACGTCAGACGATGCCAAAACGCTCGCACCACCCGAACTCTTAGCTTGTGCGTTAGCAGCGGCTACCTGCTTAGTGGCCGTGTCACGAGCCTGCGTGTTGGCAGCTTGTGTGCGCCAGCTAAAACCCAGCCCTACTACCAGCAAACCTATCGAAATCGTAACGAGTGCGTTGCTGAGCGGAACGACAGTATATCTATATCGAGCCTGTAGCTGGACAAGGATGTCATTCATCTGCTGACGGATCAACAGCATGCTCGCATAGAGCGTTATTACCCACCAAGAAACATAGCGGTTAGTTGACTGGTTACTTGACTCAGTCATGGCCGTTTCCTACTTCTGCTGGGCGGCTCGTCGGCGAATAACCAACGCTGCCGCTAGCACAACGGTGGCTACGGTTGCATATGCTGCAGCCACGGTCAGCGGATTCTTGGTAGTGACACCAAAGCCGGTTTTTGGTGCGCTTACTTGTGGCGTTACTGGAGCTGGCGTTACAACTGGTACAGCAACAACGTTTACAAATGCATCACTACTGTTGTTTGTTGGATCAGCGTCGACGTACGGCGGATCAATGCACTCGCTTGGCTCAAAGCTGTCGCCACATGGATCGTAGTCGGTGAACTCGGCAGTGTTCTTGACCAAGCCAAGATTATTAGCGGTGCTGTGTATTACGAGTGTAGCTGGCAGATTTTCATAAATCTGAAAAGTCCAGTCACCATTATTGAAGCTGCCAACCGAAACCTCCACCGTGCCGGCTGCTACATTGTTTGGGCTAATATCTTGAACTGTAACACCACCGAAAGGAGAAAGCCCTTCGCTACTCTTATCAGTTACGGTAATTTTCCAAGTAATACTGTCACCAAGATGTGCCTGGACGGCCTCACCACTCGTAGGAGTATCCACATATGGTGCGCCATTAACGCTTACTTGTTTGGTAATTGCCAGGTCACAACCCTGGGTAGAAAAACCATCGCCATTTGTACAATACAACCTAGTAACACTGGCGGCATGTGCTTTGGAGACCGCAACAAACGGCAAAACAACCGCCACAGCCAAAGCCACTAAAGCAAACTTAATATTCCTCAACACCATGGTACATCCTCTCTACCTTACGTTTGAGTGGACTTTACTACTTATATGACTTAGTGTCAATTTTAGTTTATTGTGTTTATGTTTATAGGCGTGGGGGCTATTTCATTAGTTTAGGTAACTCGCGCTTTTTGCGCTCGATCTCGGCACCTTCAGCATCATATTGTGACAGGGCGTTAAATAGAGGCATAACGATCTCTTCGGGTAAGGCTCTCAGCTGGCCCTGACTCGTGGGGACCATCACCGAAACCGACGAACCCAGTACGTCATTCACGTGATTTGCTTCTTTATAGCGTCGTATTACAGCAAGAACTGCATCGCTCAGCGTAGTGGCAGTCACTGTTTCCTCGAAGGGCTGCACACCTTCGCGCTCCCATGATGTCAAAATTTGAATAGTGAATGACTCGGAAACCTCGGCCTGCACAACCGCTCCCCGTTCTTGTTGTAGCCTTGCGAGTCTCACCTGTTGCTCCACAATCAGCTCATCGAGCGTGCGCTCCAAGTGTTTTTGAATGTCAAAGCCATTGGCACGGTTAAGGGCTGCCTGCTCATACTGTTTTTTCATGGCATCAAGAACCGCCCGAACGCGTGTACGCGCAACGTCAGTCTCGATTGGATGATGCAACCCATCGGTAATTATCGCTTCGGGCCTACGAGATAAAACGATCCACTCGCGCACTTCATTAGATTCTGCATCTCGTTTATAAATAACTTTATGAAAACGATCAGCCCGCGTGTAGCCTGCAAATACCGTAACGGGCTCATCTTCTCCGTCAATTGCCACAGTAATCTCAGGCGTACGATGAAAGCCAACATCGTCGGTGATTGTCTCGAAGCGCTCGATAAGCGTATCAATTCCTCGCACCATAACGGCTGGATCAATGAGTATAGCGCGCTCAATGGCATCAAGCTCCGCCTGTTGACTTGGCTCATTACTATTTATGGGCTCAATTTGTGTCTCAAAATTTGACATCTATAATATAAAACTCCTGGCTTGCAAGTTTAATACTCCTTGGGCAAAACAACAAGCATGAGCGACTTGGTGCACGCAAACAGTCACGCGTCAATTCTTCAGTTCAAACGGCTACTCTGCTGAGACGGTGAACGTGCCAAACGTATCTGGATGATCATGGTCATGAAATTCAAATGTACCAGCTTCGGTAAGGGTAATGGTGTAGTTTTTCTTTTTTGTGGTGAGGGGGAACTCGCTGACACCAGCATACGGGGTATGCGCCGGATGCACCCCAAAAGCCATCTCTCGCTCCACGCTATCTTGGTTTATGAATGTAAGACTGTCGCACTGCTTTGCTTCGGTGTGTATGGCGTTAACCTTGCCGTTGGTTATATACACGATGTGATTCTTGCCAATTTCGTCGCATGCGCCCGTCTTAGTTCCACCAACTTCGGCAATGCCCTCGTCGGTAACCAATTTCTTAGTGGCGTCTTGAGGTTTCATATTGTAATGAAGGTTGTTCATGATCATGACTGAGCCACCAACCACTACACCAACAATGAATAGTGTGGCAATAAAGAAATACAAATTCCACCGCGGCTTTGGCCCACGGCCAAGGTGCAAAAAGAACACGACTTGTATAACAACCTGCACAAATGCAAAGGCAAGAATGGCTTTTAGAAGCAGTGATGATACGCCGATAGTTTTGTGCGTTACCAGATAGTACGGGATAATCGTACAGATCAATGACAGTATAAAACCGGCAATGTAAGACCCCAGTGTGCCCTTTTCTTGGTGCTCAGATGATGTATGTTCGCTCATACGAAAGCCCCCAGGTACACAATAGTAAAGATAAAAATCCAGACGATATCAAGAAAGTGCCAAAACAGACTGAGCATACTTAACTTGCGTGTCATATTCGCTGTCAGACCTCGCTTAATGGTATACCCAAGTGTTACGGCCATCCAGAGCAAGCCAGAAATAATATGCAAACCATGCGTGCCCACCAACACAAAGAACGATGACATAAAGGCGTTACTACGTAAGGTATGGCCCTCATGAATGAGCGCCGAAAACTCGCGTAGTTCAAGGGTTAAGAATGCGAGACCGAGTATGAACGTCACCATGAACCAGCCGATGGCTTGGGCCTTGTTGCCCTTTCGCACCGCAATCATGGCAATACCGCAAGTAAAACTACTCGTGAGTAGAATGATGGTTTCTGTTAACGCCAGTGGCAGGCTAAACAACTCGCGGCCCGACTCACCGCCCACTGTGTTATTGTGCAGTACCGCATAAACCGCAAATAGAATGGCAAACATTAAGAGGTCAGTCATAAGATAGACCCAAAAACCAAACATCGCTCGATCGTTTGCTTCGGCTTCGTGATGGCTGAGCTTAGGCGTTGCTGCCATGCTTGGAGCCCTTCTTGCCAAGACTGAATACCCAGTCCAGACACACTTTGATTAGTTCGCGGAGCCCCATGTCTGAATCGGTGTCATAAAACGCGTGGCCATTCGTGGCTGGAGCTGGCTTGGCTGGCGTTGGTACATTATGCTCTTTCTCATAGGCCTCAACCTCAGCAGCCGAAAGGGTGTATTCTGAATCTTCGCGGAAGCCACGGACGATAAAGGTAATAATGATCGCGACGATCGAAACAACCACCAACCAAGTGATTTCCCATACAAAACCAAAGCCGAGCATAAAGGCGAAAATTGATAGGTAAATGCCAACGGCTGTGCGTTTGGGCATGTGTATATCCTCGTATTTTGGTGGCTTGTCGCCTTCGGCCTTGATGTCGAGGAACGCATCACGCGAACGGACCTTAGGAATAGCACGGAAGTTATAAAACGGTGGTGGTGAAGTAGTAGACCATTCTAGCGTTCTGCCCTGCCATGGATCGCCCGTGCGATCACGTAAACGCTTGCGATCAATGATGCTGGCGAGGATCTGCGCAAGCTGTAAAACTACACCGAGCATGATAACCAGCCCACCAATAAGCATGAGTATAAAGAATGGTTGCCAGCCCGTCGAGGCCTCATAGTGATCCATGCGGCGAGTAGCCCCCATGATACCGAGAATATACATTGGTACGAATGACAAACAAAAGCCCACAATCCAGCACCAAAACGCGTAACGACCAATGCGTTCGTTCAGCCTAAAGCCGGTGAACTTAGGGAACCAATACGCTATGCCGGCGAAAATACCGAATAGCACACCACCGATGACCGTGGAGTGGAAGTGCGCTACCAAGAACAGACTATTATGTAGCTGGAAGTCGACCGGCGGGATCGCCAGCAAGATTCCCGACAAGCCACCAATTGCGAAGATCGCCACAAAGCCCATGAACCACAACATAGGTGTATCGAAGCGGATCTTACCCTTATACATAGTCGCAAACCAGTTCAGTACTAATGCTGAGGTTGGAATAGCAATAAACATGGTCATGAGGCCAAAGAAGGCATTTACGTCGGCACTGGCGCCCATAGTAAAGAAGTGGTGTAACCACACCGAAAGCGCCAACACCGACACGCCTATCAAGCCAAGCACGTTCGACTTATAGCTGGCAATTGACTTACGACTAAAGGTAGCCACAATTTCCGAGAACACACCAAAACAAGGCAGCACCAGAATATAAACTTCGGGGTGGCCCCACATCCAAATAAGATTGGTATACATCATCGGGTCACCGCCCCCAAGCACGGTGAAGAAGTGCGTGCCGAGGTAGCGATCAAAGAACATCAAGAACAGTGTGGCGGTAAGCAGTGGGAAGACTGTTACGGCCATCATCATGCTGCACAGTGAGCCCCAGGTAAACAGCGGCATGCGCATGAGGCTCATACCAGGAGCGCGCATTTTAAGAATTGTCATAATAAAGTTAATCGCACCAAGCGTGGTACCAATACCCGAAATCTGCAGACTCCAAATAAGGTAATCCACTCCCACTCCCGGACTAAAGGCCTTGCCAGAGAGTGGCGCTACCGCCAACCAGCCCGTGGCAGCATACTGACCACCCAAGAAAAAGAACATGTTAACCATGACCACTCCGGCAATAAATAGCCAGAAACCAAGTGTGTTCATAAGTGGTGAAGCCAGATCGCGGGCACCAATCTGGAGCGGCACGATATAATTAATCAATCCGAACACAAAAGCCATCGCCACAAAGAAGACCATGATGTTACCGTGTGCCGTAAATATCTGCTGGAAGTGATCAGACGACAGATAACCGTGCGAACTACCAGAGGCCAGTGCCTGCTGCAGCCAAATCATAATGGCGTCGAGTCCACCGCGCAGCAACATGGCGCCACCAGCGATGAAATACATAATACCGATCTTTTTAGGGTCAACGGTGGTAAGCCACTCTTTCCAAAGCCACTTCCAACGTTTCTTGTAGGTAATCAGCGCTACAAAGAACAGTGCAATACCTATGAAAGCTACAGAACCACCAATGGTGAACCACTCATGTGGCAATGCTTCAGCATTTAATTTACCAAGGAGTAGCTGTCTCATTCGTGTGTATGCCCACCATTATATTTATGAACAATCGTATCATACAGATTCGGGTCGGTCAGTGAATAAAAAGCGGGTGGATTGTTCTCGCTTGGCTTGAGTAATTCTTCATAGGTTGCAGCGTCAAGTTTATTGGGCGAATTTTGCACCGTACGAACCCATTGATCAAATGTCTGTTTGGTGGTTGCATGAGCAACAAATTGCATGCCCGAGAACCCCGCCCCGTTAATCTCGGCGGACTTACCGGGATAGTCTCCGAGCTTATCGGCCTGCAAGTTTAATCGATTAACATGACCGGTCATGGCATACAGTTGGCCACCAAAGTTCGGCATCCAAAATGAGCTCATCGGTGTCTCGTCGGCGGTTAGATCAAATTCAATTGGTGTGTTAATTGGCATTTGTACGTAATTTACGGTGGCAATCTTTTGTTCTGGATAAATAAATAGCCATTTCCACCGCAAAGCTACCACCTGCACCGTAATTGGCGGTTTATCACTTGCCAGGGCCTTCCTTGGTTCTAAAGTGTGTGTAGCCGGCACCATCATAAATGCCAGAAGCAGAATGAACGAGGTTGGCACCAACCAAAAACACGCGGTAACAAATTTGCCATGATGAGTTTCAGGCTCATGTACTGGTTTCTTATTGGTATCGCGATATTTCCAGGCCGTGAAATAAATAAGGCAGATCGTTGGTACCGCCAGTATCAACATGACTAAAATCGAATAGAATAACAGGTTATGCTGCTGCTGTGCAATCGCGCCTTTGGGGTTGATGATTGCCAGGTTTTTGCCACGTAACATGACGGCGATGAGCACAGCGTACGCCAATGGTAAAACAATAAACGGCCAACGCCTGCGACGTGACTTGACCTTTGAGCTGGCAGTATGTTTTGTCTTAGACATTAATAACCCGACCCCACCATAACCATCTTCATGGCTAAACTATAGCACGAAGATGGTTATGCTTACTATGTCAATCTGCGGACAAAATACAGGCAAGTCCGCGTTACCTGGTCAACTATTTGCTCGTTGTTGGTTTTTTGGCTGGCGTTTTTGGCTTTGCAGCAGCTTTGCCCAAAAATGCACTACGAATCTGGAACAAGAAGTACAAGCCAATGGCGGTGCTAATAGCATAGCCAATAAAGCCGCTAATTCCAGAGTATGAGCCGACATTAATAAACAGTGCCAAGAAGCCGTACACGATATTTACAAGCAATGCGAGAAACAGTAGATCCCAACCGGCCTTCTTCTTTTGACGCACGCCAGGAAAAGCGGCAACCCATAGTACGCCCTCGATTGCCAAGACGATAACGCCGAGCCAAACCATAGCACCAACATGTGTAGCTTCGACAGAAACCTTCCCACCATACGCCTGTGAGACATCATTTGCCCAGCCGACCCACTTATCAACAACATGAGCGGCCTGGTACAACCAGTAGGCCGACAACAACGTGAGGATACCAAATATGAGATTTATCCACGGCAAGATGTCGACAATGACTTTCTTGGCATTCTCAGGCAACTGATACGGTGCCTTCTTTACAAAAACTTCGTTTAGTTTGTCTTCTAGTTGTTCTCGTGCCCCCATGGCAATTCTCCCATTGATTATATGCCTTTAGCATAACGCTTAAACCACGCTTTGAGCAAGCTTATGGTTGTTATCTTTGGTAATTTACTACTTTGAGCAGGTAATGGCGTCGGCCTCAGCGGCAGGCACCACATACATAATGAGCCGAATCGGAACTTCTTGAGCCTGCGCAGCGGTTCCGCCCTTGAGCTCACCAATGCTCGTGGTGAAATGATCCACCTGGTAATTTTTTGTAAGTGGGATAATCGTTTCGGACAAGCGATTTGGATTTATGAATATATCGCCAGCCTTGTAATTGTATTCCACAGCGATAACCTTGCTGTTTTTGACATTATAGATGGGGCCGTTCGGGATATCTTTTGGTAGCACATACTGCTTGCCAAGCCCTGGCACACAATCTGTTACTACAATGGCTTGTGGCGGGAGTGTAATGGGCGGCGGTGATGGTGGCCGAATAACTACCCGTTCACCGTGTTTACCATAGAAATATGCTCCCACGATAGCACCAATGATTAAGGCAATTATTGCAGCGCATTCTAGTAGTTTTAAAATCTTATGATTACGTTTCTTGGGCGGCGCAACAGCAGTTGGCTTTATTGCTTCGGGCGGTGTTGGTGTAGTCGGCGGCATGGTCAGTCTGCCTTTGTTAACGACATAATTAGCCTTTGGCGTGGATAAGAGTTGTTTTCTGAGGTCATTAGCATTAGCATAATAAGTAACACATACCCAAGTCAAGAAAGTGTCGTTGGTCAGTTTTGAAGAGAATGAAAATTCCTAAGTTAAAAATATCGTCAAAAGCATTGCTTTTCTTCTTGGTCGTTTCACTATTCCCACTTGTAATCGTTAGTTATGTCCAAGTTAGTTCGGCCCACAACCAGTTAACTGACGCAGCGAGTGCCAAGCAGCAAACTATTGCGGCGAGCCTTTCCGATAAAGTGGATAATTACTTAACGAGTAAAATTAATCAGTTGCAATTGCTGGCACAGATTTCGTCTGATACCAACAACCAGGCGGTCACGGGTCAGGATGTGGCTGCTCTTCTTAAGCAAGACTCTGCAATCACTAGTGTTTACGTTTTGAGCAGTAATGGCCTGGTGCAAAATGCCTACAACCGTCAGGGGCAAATAGCAAATGTTGAGGAGCCCGATCAATCAGGTAGCGACGCCTATAAAGCAGCCTATTTCCTGCTAGGCAAGCCCTACATCAGTACCGTGAGCTACGACAGCAAAAACGTTCCGTTCATTACGATAGCTGTTCCATTCGGCACAAACTCGACTGGCACCAAAAAGACCAATAGCAAAACGGAGCGCTTCGGTCAGCCTAGTGATATTAAGGGAGTAATTGTTGCGAATTATGAAATTGACGACCTGTGGCAGTCGGTGCTTTCCACGCGCATTGGCAATGGTGGCTATGCTTACGTGGTAGATGAACTGGGTAACCTGGTAGCTCATCCAGATCGTCAATACTTTGCCGCCCACCCAAAACTGTCAAACGTAAAGGCGGTGAGTAACTATCGGAATGGTATTTTGGCGACTTCACCAACACGATCAGAGAGTGGAGTGGATGTTATCAGCACGCCACGCCCGCTCAATAGAGTTGGCTGGGCTGTAATTGTTGAAGAGCCTGTGGCAAGCATTTATGCCAATGTAAACTCCTATATCCGCTTGTCGACAACCATTGGCCTGGCCGTGATTGCCTTTGCTATCTTGATTGCTATCTACTTTAGCCGGCAATTAACGGAGCCCATTAAGAAGCTGTCTTTGAGTGCACGTAAACTCGGCTCGGGCGAACTCGACCAAGTAGTCGACATAAAAACAAACGACGAGCTCGAAGACCTCGCCAACACA
Organism: uncultured Candidatus Saccharibacteria bacterium; assembly: GCA_964394925.1. Taxonomy (GTDB): domain Bacteria; phylum Patescibacteriota; class Saccharimonadia; order Saccharimonadales; family CAYLGV01; genus CAYLGV01. Next base: position 23,999 of record CAYMZG010000001.1, read on the forward strand.
TTTAATAGCATGAGCCGCAATATCCAACACCTGGTCAGTGACATGCGCAATAAAAATCAAAGCCTGACTACCGAACGAACCAAGTTGAGTCGTATCATCGATAGTGTTAATGACGGCATTATGGCTCTCAACGCCCAGGGTGAGATTGTTTCTATTAATCCTCCAGCAGCTACGCTTATTGGCCACAAACCCGCCGAGCTGCTTGGCAAGACCATCTCTGACCTGTTCCATTGGGAGCAAGAGAATAAAACGTTTACGCCTGATATTGCTACTGAAGGCCTGCGTACCTATGCCGACCTCACGTTAACGTCAGGTAAAAATGTGGCCTACATAGATTTGATGGTGTACGTTTTAGAACAGCGCGATAGTGATGTCGCTACCATCATTACCATTCATGACCTGACACAAAGTCGAGAACTTAACTTTATGAAGCTGGATTTTGTGGCTATTGCAGCACACGAGTTACGCACCCCACTCACCGTAGTGCGCGGCTACCTTGATATGTTGAGCACCGAAGCCGTCAAGCAAATGTCGATCTTTAACATTGAAAGCTTGCAAAAAGCCATTGTCGGTACCGACCAACTCCGAAACCTTATCAATAAGCTACTAAACATTGCCCGTATCGAACGTGGTGAAATGGAAATCTTTATTGAAAAAATGAATCTGGTGAATATGGTGACCGAGAACGTTCACCAGCACCAAACACCGGCCGCACAACGCCTGCAAAAGCTCACGTGCAACATCGAAACAGACCGACCAGTGTACGTTCCGGCTGATCCCTCATCAATCCTGGAAGTACTAAATAATCTCATTGGAAATGCTATCAAATACACCCCTGAAAAAGGTGAGATCAAGGTTCGTTTGAGCGTCGACGACGACGTGGTGCGGGTAGAAGTATCCGACAACGGGCCTGGCATACCAGAAGATTTACGCAAGCGCTTGTTCACAAAATTTTATCGTGCCGAACGAAGTCTTATCGCCGGTACGCGTGGCACTGGGCTGGGTTTGTTTATTTCCAAGACAATTATCGAACTCCAGGGAGGTAAAATTGGCCTTGAACCAGATGAAGGTAAAGGCTCGACGTTCTACTTTACGCTCCCTGTCTACAAGGCCGAAAAGCATGATGCGTTAATTGCTAAAGATAAACAATTAGGAGGTGTCCGTGGCTGGTTTAAAAAACGTCCTCATAGTTGAAGATGATGTGATGATTCGCGATCTGTATCGTATCGCCCTCGTCGAGGCAGACTATGTTGTTGAGGTGGCCGGTAATGTCGAGGAAGTGTATCAGAAGCTTGATGTTTTTCGCCCTGACTGTGTGTTACTCGATATTATGCTACCTGGCACGTCTGGCCTGGAGATATTGCAAGAGCTCAAAACCAATGAAGCACGTGGCTGCACAAACGCCAAGATAATCATGATCACTAACCTTGCCCAGCGCAGTACGGTTGATAATGCCCTCCAAGCCGGTGCCGAGGGTTATATCATTAAAGCCGACATCTTACCTAAAGATCTGCCGAAGGTGATTGCCTCACTCGAGGAGGAGTAGTCGACAAAAACACACCCTGCTATACTTATTACTGTAACGCTTAAAATATGAAACAAAAACTATCGCTAATACTGGTTATAGCAGCCTGCCTGATGGCTCTTTTTAGTGTAAGCGCCTCGAATAAAGCCGCTGCAGCAGTATTTTCCACGAAAGCAGAGTGCGCCGGTAATGTACTGACCGTAACGTCTAACGCTCCGAGCAGTGTCACTGCCAACACATCATTCAGTATTACTGGTGTGTCATCAACCAGTACCGCCCCAAACGGCATAACAATAACGAAGATCTTCTCAACATCGAGTGTGAGCAACGGCTCACCATCTACCATGGTCGGTACCTGGACGGGTAGCGGATCAGGCACTTTTACGGCACACCTTCCTGATGCATCCGTGAAGGCCACTGGGGCTGTAGGTAGCCAAGTTCGAGTAATTCTCAGCAGTATTGATCTATATATTAACGGCGGCTCTTCGCCGATTACGTGTAGCCAAGGAAACGGCCAGCTGACAGCAAATAAGCCCGGCGAGTCGTTAACGGTGCTCAGTGTTGGGATTACTGCACCGGCGGCAACCCAAACCCCAACACCAACGAGCGCCACAACCACCCCAACAACACCTAAAACAAATAGTCCAGCCTCCACTAGTAACACCACCCCTACTCAAAGCAACACACAGCCCACCTCTCAAAATCAAACCTCGAATAATTCCCCTAGTACATCGAATGCCCCAACGACATCAAGTAGTCCTTCATCTACTACGCAAGGTCAGACCGTAACAATCACGGTTGTTGACAGCTCTGGTAAACCAGCAAGCAATGTTGCGGTCGTAATTGATGACGGGCCCGAGGTGGCTACGAATGATCGGGGGGTTGTGATTGTAAGCAGTCTGAGTGCTGGCGATCACAAAGTCGCCGTGCTGGGCAAGCAAACCAAGATTACGCGTACCATTAAGGTAGCGTCGAGCGGTGAACCCATACAGCTCACTATTCAGCTCAAGCACCAATTAATTTCTCCGCTGATTATTGCCATGGCCGGTATTCCTCTACTCTTGATTATCGCCGTTACCACGATGTTATTTATCAGGCATCGTCGCAAGCAGCAGCTTGCTTCGCATTTTGTCGCGCCGCAGTTTGCAGAGGGAACATCTCCCATCGTTTCATCAATGGCCGTTTCACAACCCAACCCCGCGCCCACAGCAACACCTGCCGCAAACACTAGTTCAGTTCAAATTCCTACGGCACAGCCCGTACCGACACCAATTGAGCCAACACCAGCTACACAGGCGCCGATAGGCCCATCAGCCCAGAATGAGTCCTTGCCCGGACAGGTCTTTACCCCGCAGCCCACCCCACAAGCGCCTACAAATATTTCAATTCAGCCGCACGCCTAAAGCCTGTTAGGCAAAATAGTGCAGTTCATTAATACGTTAAGGCTTCGGGAATCAGCCAGCTACTCAGTTGATGAATGGCAATATCTAGATGGCTACGATGCGAACCGTCAGAAAATGCCGGGTACTCAGCAGCGGCAATGCATTCTTCGGTTGTGGGTATCCGAAGCCCCTCTATTTGTATCACACCAAAGCACCACTTCTGATTGACAGATATCACGTTTTGAAACGGGCTAACGGCCAATACCGGCACTTCATCCATACTCAGCGGATCGCCGTGCCAAACATACACCTGTTGGTCATCAAAATTCAAAGCCTTGCGGCCAACAAATGGTTCACGCATGCCCCAAGCCCGCAGTATTGAACGCTCATACCTTCCAAGGTTTAAATTGCCGAGTTTTGCTCCAGCCTCTAATGTTGTAGTTCTACTCATAAAAAGCCTCAGTAAGCCTCGAATATACAACCGAACCACGAGATATGCAAGCATGGAGTAAACGAACAATAGGATCAATTTCCCCCAGGAGGGTGTATTATAGAGATAGCATTCAAAAATAGACAATGGCTAACAAACAAAAATACTTAAAACTAAACGTTCGCGGGCATCGCATCAATTTGCTACTTGATAAGGTGCTGTTATTCAAGTATTTGCAGAAGTTGCATGGCCGGTTTTGGGGCATTGCCGCTTTGGCCGGTTTTGGCGTTGGCTTAACCCTCTGTTTTATGATCGAACCAAACTTACGTCACGTTTCAACGGCTTTTAGTGATTTTGGTAACGATATTCGGACCGCCCCCTATTTTGCAGGCGCACTATTTTTTGCCTCGTATGGCTTGTGGCGTTGGCGCAACTACATTGACCGGACCGTCAATCACCGCTGGTTACTCAGTCTGATGCTCACCTTGACCATCCTAAGCCTGTACGCGATCGCCTTAATGCCGACAGGCTGGTATACCTGGCCGCATCGCATACATATTACAGGCGTAGTGCTACTGGGTTTGAGTGCCGCCTGCACGGTTATCTTCGATACATTGCTTGTAAAAACTAAAGCAGGGCGCAATGTTCGTGCCTGGCGCTTGCTGCGTTTCGTGTCATTTTGGCTCATCGTAATTGGTGGCGCTATCACATTAGGTTCTCTTCGTCAGGTTGGCTTCTTTAGACTCTCGGGTCTGGGTGAACTACTAATGCTTGGTGGCTACGGTCTCTGGGTTGTCGAAAAAACCTATCACGGCGACGGTGGCCGAACTACTCTGTCGAAGTTCTTACGTGATTTTGTAACTATTAACTAACCTTTCTGCAAGGAGTTGTTGAATGGGTTCTCATATAGTTTCATGTGACGAAACAACATGCACTGCATATTGCATGAACTGCTGGCATCCCTCCGGGCAACATCGTATAATCGGCTCTAGTGAACGGCAGCATAATAAAGATCGCAATACTTTGTATCATTGTTGGTGGTGCATCTATTCCGTTTGCCTTTGGCATTAGCAACTCGCCAACTGTGGTGTGGCTGGGCAATGCCTTAGGCTCGCTCATCTCTGCTTTCGTGGTGATTTATGTAGCAGAACGAATTAGCGACACCAAATTTAGAAAGCGGGTACAACGTTATCACATTGGCAACAAAGTTATAACCGTCATGGATAGTGGTGACAAGAATAAGAAAGTCGTGAAGGCACGCAGTTTCATTAACAAGCATGGCTTGAAGTTTTTTGCTCTGGTATGCCCAATCTTCCCAGGTGCCCTCGTCTCAACCATTACGGTCTACACACTCGGACTCGACAAACGAACTTATAAGTTGTGGCTTATCCCTGGAATCTTTTTGGTTAGTGGCCTTTACGTTTTTGGCTATTGGTACACCATTGGCAACAAGCTACCTTAGTTTTTGGTATTATTGTGCTTCGGTTATTGGTACACTACTAACAGAAAACTAAGGAGACGATCGTATGGATAAAAGCGGGAATCCTGCCCTAAAACGCTCTGCCCTCAATCGTATTGCAGCGCTTGAAAAAACAGATACGGCAACGGTGGGCGGCACCATCACAAAAATTATTGTGCTACTCGCACTAGTACTCGTTGGTGCATTTACGGGCTGGCGCATTGCTGCGAGCATGACTGGCGGTGGCGCCATGATTCTACTGGGGTCAATGGTTGGTGCCCTCGTCTTTGCCTTAATTACAATTTTCTCCCCAAAGGCATCGCCATTCACTGCACCGGCTTACGCATTACTTGAAGGCGTGTTGCTAGGTGCAATATCACAAGTCTTTAACACGGCATACAATGGCATTGCCCTGCAGGCTATCTTGCTCACATTAACAGTCTTTCTCAGTACATTAGTACTCTATACATCGGGTATGGTACGTGTAACGCAAAAAATGCGAGCCATCATAATTATTGGCACCGTAGCAATCGGGTTGTATTATCTGATCGCAATTGTAGTTGGTCTATTTGGCGGCAATGTCCCACTCATTTATTCAAGTGGGCCGTGGGGCATAGCCTTTAGCGTGTTAGTGGTTTTTATCGCGGCTATGAATCTATTGCTCGACTTTGACTTTATAGAGCGAACCGCCAATTCAAAAATGCCAAAAGTTTTTGAATGGTACGGTGCATTTGGCCTGATGGTAACGCTTATTTGGCTATACCTGGAAATTCTTCGTTTGCTCTCTAAGATTCGAAACTAATTAGTCTATAGCTGATTTTCGGCCATATAAGCCTGGTTAATACCGTTCGTAACATTAGTAAAGCCGCGCTGCCTCAAGATCTGCATTGCCACACCAGAACGGTTGCCGCTGCGGCAGTATACAATCACTTCAGCATTTTTAGGCACGCTACCTAACTGCGCTGCCCCTTGCGCAATGTCATTAAGAGGAATGTTAATCGCTCCCTTGGCATGACCAGCCGCAAACTCGTCTGGTTCACGTACGTCGATAAGTATATGTCCCATTCTTTACCAACCTATGATGCACGCACCGGCCGCTTGGCTCGCTTGATAGCCCTTTCTTCAAGTACACCGTCTTTCATATAGAAGACGCGGTCACAGTAGTCAATCAGACGTTCATCGTGTGTGACCATAATGGTGGCTTTGTTGCGTGATTTAGTTTCATTTGAAAGCAACTGCACAACATCAAAGGCTCGAGATGTGTCGAGGCTGGCCGTTGGCTCATCGGCCAGAATCAATTTGGGATCGGGATAGATGGCGCGCGCAATCGCCACTCGTTGCAACTCACCGCCAGAGAGGTCGGCGGGAAATTTCTTGGTCAAATACTCAACGTTCAACTCCTTGAGCAATTGGTCGAGTCGACTTTGCTGAAATTTTCTGCCAATAACCGTATCGACAAACCGGAACTGATCCTCGACCGTGAGAAACGGTATGAGATTGGACGCCTGTAAGACAAAACCTATTTTACGCAAACGCAACTCAACACGCTGCTTCTCTTTTTTACTGCCAAACACTTCTCCATCGAGAATGATTTCGCCCCTGGTAGGTGTTTGTAGGCCTCCCATTAATGTGAGTAGGGTTGACTTACCAGAGCCACTTGGGCCAATGATAGCCACGAGCTCACCGGCATGTATTGCTAATGAAGTTGGCTTAAGTGCTTCTATGGTACCTTCGCTGCCCGCTTTAAAGCTACGACTCACTCCTTTTAGCTCAATTATCGTTTGCTTGCTACGACTCATTTCAATGCCTCCAGTGGATCGATCTTGCTCACACTGCGTACCGAGAACAGTGCTCCGGTAAGAGACATTACAATAAGCAGGCTACCGATAGCACCAAAAAAACCAGGTGAGTTTACGTATGGCACCTTGCTTGGCAGACTTAGGCTGGTTAGCACTGTAAATACCAGCCCCGCCAGTACACCGGCCAGAGCCAGTATGGCTGTTTGGAATAGCACCGAGCGGCTGATAACTTTTGATGAGATGCCTTGGGCTTTCATGATGCCAAAAACTTGCTTCTTTTGAAGTGTCAGCACATACATAAAAATGCATATTACGACAGCAGCGATTAACACGAGCATGCTGATCATCAGCCCAAAGGTCAGGATTTGCGGTTGATAGCCAGGAATGTTACTTATGAAATCTGTCGTGGTCACGTATTGCAGGTCGCTTGGCAGCTGATCATTATTAGTGATGCCTCGTACCACAATTGCGCTTAAGATATCTGGGACGTTTTGGTTGATCTCTCGGTACTTCAACTGCTCGGCGTTTTTGAGCGAGGTGAATATGACTGGTGATGTATTGAATTGATTTTTCGATGTAAAACCGACGATTTTATATTGCTCACCATTAGAAATAACTTGGATCGTATCACCTATTGCAAGACCATAGACTTTTTGAACGGAAATATCAGCCACGACTTCGTTCGGCTTACTCGCAGCAACACCCTCGATAACACGCGGCGCTATAAAGCTGTCCTGATTGATCCCAAAGAATACCGTATCGATCTTTTTATCGCTGGGCTCGCCCACCTTCTTCACGACAGTCGCCATGGCCACCAACGGTGCCTTATCGGCAGCCTCTACTTTACTGTATGAACCCGCCTGCAAGGAGGAGGCCATTAAGTTCTTATTAGCAGAAGATGACAACACAATTCCATCAGCATGCCAGGAGTCCACGCTGGTACGATTAGCAATCGCCAGTCCATATGCAAGGCCAGCCAAAAAGAAAACGAGGTACGTGATCAGAAAAATCACGCCAGCGATCAACACATATCGGCCTTTGGTATAAAGAATTTCTTTGATTGCCAGAAACACCGACACCCCCTTAATATGCAATGCTAAGTATAGCAGAAGATGGCCACAGCTTACGCCAAATTATCCGCTACAAAATACTGATCTCAACTGTGGGCTTGAGTGTATCCGGGTTAATGATGTAGGCCACATAAAACTGCAAGTTGCTATTTATGAGCTGCATGAGGCGTTTTGGTTTGATGATGATAAGGTTCTTCTCAAAGCCAATCTCGTCAATCTTACCCTCAATAGCTCGTTTCTTGAAGGTGCTCGTCCGGTAGCCAGATCTTTGATCAAACCAGATCGCATCAAATGGCTGGAAGCTCGTTTCAAGTGCCGTTATTCGCACACGCTTCCCCCGGTAAGCTAATTGATCCTCTAGGATCAACTGACTCACCTGCGCATCGGTCATGGACTGTAGTTGCTCGGCTTGCACCTTCTTGATATGCGCATCAAGACTTGCTTTCACGACATATTCGCTACCCATTGCTTGTAGGTTGCTCGGGTTTAGTAAGGATCCTCGACTTGCTTCACTCAGTTGTTGCATGAGTTGCGTCTCACTACGCTCAGCCTCAAAAAGAGCTGCTTCGGCAGTAGCGCGCGACAGCAAAACTGACTGAAAATCAGCCACCAGCTGCTGACCACTGACCGGAATATCGGGCGAATGCTTCACCTGTTTATACTAGCATTAAACAACAGGCCTAGGCTAAATCATGCCAGTTTCGCGCTCAATGTCTTCTTCGGCTGCCTTGTCAGCTGCAGCAACGCGCGGGTCTTTGTCTTTTAGAACTGCCGCAATGATAAGCGCTAATAGGAACGAAACGAAAACGCCCAGAATAAAGAACAGGATGAAACTATAGCCTTTTCGCTTGGCCATAAAAGCCGGCCAGAGAGCTAGTGCTACCCAGGCAACAATTCCTAGTACGGCAAAAAATGAATGTGGCATATAAAACTCCTCGTTATATTATTTGTGACTACTCAACTTGCAGCCGCTGCGTTAATACATAACTTATCACGACTGCAACAATCACCAACGGCATGGCATTAATACCTGATTTACCAACAAAAATAGTTGTGAGCATAACTGCTGTTAACGGCAATCTAAGCATGCCTGCGGTCATAGCACCAATCCCGATGGCAATTGTTGCCACCAGATTAACGCCAAAAATGTGCGAGACCAATACTCCAAGAACCGCCCCAATGAACATAGCTGGGAATGTTGGACCACCGCGAAATGCCACGAGCGATAGGGCGTAGCCGAGACCTTTCAAAGCAATAATCAACAGAAGTGTTGCTACCGAGAATCCCGCAGCACCGCCCACCAGCAGCGACAACTGGTTCTGTCCCGAGAACAACACTAAACTGCTTGTTTGATTGGTCAATATTGTGAACACCACTGCCAAGGTACCAACAAGAGCACCGGCAAGCACTGTCATTAGAACTACGTTCTTACGAATGTATTTACCAGAAAAACGGGCCGTACGACGAATTATATACACCAACAGTGGCGCAATAAGCCCAATCACAATCGCCCAGAAAAACTCTTTGCCCGTTGGATTGCTAAAGGCTGGGAGGTTAGGAATGGTAAGCGAGAATAAACCAAAGCCAGTCAATGAATCGAGGCCAACGAAGATCAGATAGCCGATTCCTGCTGCGAGTAGACCTGGTAATAATGCGATCTCGAGCGCCATACCCCCCAACCCCGATGCTTCCATAAGTAAGAAGGCGGCTGTTAGTGGTGAGCCAAGGAGCGTGCTGATTGCCGCAAAGCTACCGCTCGCACCAACTAGTTTGCTGGCTTGTTCATTTAAATCCTTTTTGCGCAGCTTGAGCATGGCATAGGCGAGGCCTCCACCGAGAGCTACCAGGGGCGCCTCGGGACCAACGACTGCCCCCAGACCAATGCTGGCGATTGCCGCTAGGGCGATACCAGCCAGAAACTCAGGCTTAACGGGTCCGCCGCCAGCAGAAAAACCCTCTATTGGCTCTTCGCCACCCTTACCGGGAAAATGTTTCACTATCAAGCCAACGAGCAAGCCACTGACTGCGAGCGGCACAACTGGCCACCAGCGTGACCAAGAAAGCGTCGAAAGATAGTCGGTGGGAATAGTGACATACACAAAATGCTGAATTTGGTCGATCAGGTACAAGAAGAAATATGCGAAAACAGCAATCGGCACACCAAAAATGGCTGCTACTACTAACAGCGCAATATACTGTTTACTCTTAAATACTGCCTTCGGATCAATTTTTGCTTCTGCCATACAGTCACTCAGTTAGCTTTACGTTACGTATATAGTAACGTCAGTTGCCCGCGCGGTCTAGAGCAACCCGCGCCGACGCTCTCGGCGTCGTACACCAGCTACTGATAATGGAGTTAGTGGTCGTCCAATCATGATTTGTCTCCTTATTTACCTTCGTTTTCAATTTCTTCAAGCGCTGCAGCAACATTGTCGGGGTGAATACGGCCCTCTGCTATCAACGTGCCCTCAGCATCAATGAGCGCTTTCTTAATGCCCTTCGCCCAGACCTGCTCAATCACCAATACACCAGCGGCCGTGCCTGGCTTCATGTCTTTGGCAATCTTATCAATATCACTCTCGGCAAACAGTGGTATTTGGTTGTCTATGCCAAGTTTGGCGAGCGCTCCCTTTATTTCTTCGCTCTGATCTTCAAACTCACCAGCAGCATAGGTGCCATCTTCGTCTTTGACAATGAATACAAGATCAATAACTCGAATAATACCGCTTTCGACTGCCTTACCGAGCTCATTCAAAATGCTTCCATCAAAATGATTGCCCTCAAATCCAACGGCAATATAATCAATTGGTCCCAGCATCCGCACCTCCTTTTTTTAGCGCCCATGAACAATACACAAGCAGTTTTACCTATTGATGATACCTCTTTTTATACCGAAAATTTTGTGAATTTTATCACATTGACAACCGTCTTAGTGCAAGAGTAATCTTTCAGTATCAATTAAGGGAGGTGTGCCATGGCACAGAAGAATGAAGAAGTAACTGGCTGGGTTGGCTGGATTGCCTTCGCAAGTTTGTTACTATACATTTCAGGTTTCTTTAGTATTTTCACAGGCTTTATTGCCCTGTTTAAGCACACGGTGTTTTATCACGCCGCAAGTGATTCATTCTACGTACTGAACTACAGTCAATGGGGCTGGGTGCACATCGGCGTCGGTTTGTTGGCGCTTATTGCTGCCGCTTCGCTGGCAAAGGGTAACTACTTTGGCCGTACTGTGGCTGTCGTATTGGCCATTTTGAGCCTTATGGCGAACATGGCATTTGTGCCTATTTACCCGCTGTGGTCAATTATCATCATGATTGTTGACGTACTGGTAATCTTTGCCGTAACGGTTCACGGCAAAGAAGTTAAGAAGCTTCAGTAGTCATAGTTAGACACTCGAAAAAACCGACTGGTCCGCCAGCCGGTTTTTTTGTTTCTGCCCGAAGCTTAATTATTCTCGCGTACTTTTTGGAGCGTTTTTCGGAACAAGATGAGTGGCAAAATGATGTTCCCTAGTACAACGAAGATCCACACCATGAGCGTCGCCAAGATCCACGTAGATAGACCTTGTATACTAATGCCATCAGAAAAAATATTCGTTAAGATCAACCCGACAAGTGTGGTGACCAACGCAATGCCGCCCATTAAATAGCTAGCATGACGCAGGGCAAGCTTGGCAATGAATGGGCCCAGCAGTGTAGTGCTAAGTGCAAAAATAACCACGGCCATTAAAAATGCCACTCCGTTAATCGAGAAACCATCGAGAATCACCGCCGCGGCAGCCAGACCAACTGCGTCGGCCAGTAAGCTAATGATGAGTCGAGCTAATAAACGTATCATAAGCCTATTGTACTAAACATTGCGCCGACACACCTAGCTTTATAATTGACACTGGCAGAATGGCACGACAAGCGTTACAGTAACAGTATGAAATTACATGGCAAGCACCTTGCAGGTATCGTGGTCGCTACGGCATGGATCGGCGCCTCTGAATTCCTGCGTAATCAGATTGTCTTTAACTCTTATTGGACAGATCACTACCGTAAACTTGGTCTTACTTTTCCGAGCGCGCCCATACATGGTGCAGTTTGGGGTGTGTGGTCATTGGCTTTAGCTGTGATTCTGTATGTACTTACACAGAAATTTTCATTTTGGCAAACGGTCTTCCTCGGGTGGGTTAACGGGTTTGTGCTCATGTGGCTGGTAATTGGTAATTTGGGCGTACTACCCTTTTCGCTGCTTTGGTTTGCAGTTCCTTGGAGCTTATTAGAGGTTACTGGTGCGGTCTGGTTGTTATCTCGCTTTAAACCTGCCCCAAAAACTACATAGCCGATTAGCAGGTCATTGATGACATCTCCGACCTGTATCAGCTATACTGATAACTACATAATTAACACATGGAGGATTCATGCGCGGACCAATTGACTATATCGTTGTCGGCTTCGAAGGCAACAAGTTTGACGGCAGCATACTAAAAGCCCTGACAGACGCCATTGACAAGGGCGTGATTGCCCTGGTGGCTTTATCGATGATTGTAAAAGACGCAGACGGCAACGTTTCAACCCTTGATATAGCCGAGGCCGGCGATGCCTACATTACAGAGTTTACGCAGCAATATGCAGCTAACGCTAAACCGGTTGAACAAGACGACATCGATGAAGTAGCTGATCTTATTGAGAATAACTGTAGCGCCGGTTTGCTGGTTGTTGAACAGCTATGGGCAAAACCACTTAAAGAAGCTCTTATTAATGCGAATGGCGTTCTGCTAGCCGAGGGTCGTATTCACCCAGAAGCTGCTCAGGAATTAGAAGGATAAGGAGGAAATATGCCAGGATTATTACGAGGTGTTGCACGAACGGCAGTTATCGCCGGAACTGCAACCGCTGTTTCAAACAATGTAAGTCGTCGCCAGGCTAACCGCTGGTCACAGCAAGCTGAAGCCCAGCAATACGAACAAGAGCAGATGCAACCTCAAGAAGCACCAGCTCCCGCTCCAGCGGCCGACCCTTACGCTGAGCTCGAGAAACTCGGCCAGCTAAAGACTGACGGACTCATAACACAAGAAGAGTTTGATGCGAAGAAGCGACAGCTCCTCGGACTGTAAACAACTTTCTCAACCTTGACCAAAAAACCACACCTAAGCGTGTGGTTTTTTAATGTGTACGAATGGCATACCTCCGTCGGTTTCAATAAGGTCGCCACCACCGTTTCTATCATGATAGGCCGATGAGAAGTTCTCTCTCATGTCGACCCGTTCTACATAGCCAGTGGGACGTAACGTACGTATAACGTGATCGCGTTCTTTGTCGATATCGGCTTCGATCTTGTGCGTGATCTGAAACGTAAAGGCCGAGAAGCCAACACGACGATCATAGGTGGCAGCCGCTAACCAGTCAGCCTTAAAGCCACCCGGCAGGTACCAGCCTCTTGGCGATTTCCAAAACCGAATGTGGTGCCGTTTTGAAGTTGTATTACCAACTTCCTGCTGAAAGGCAAACGCCTGCTTATCGCCAAACAAGAATAACGAGCTGACGGGCGCATGAGGATAACTCTTACGAGATAGTGAGCGAGTGATCATTTTAAAGGTAGATTTCCAATTGAGATCATCAGCCCGCATCCAGCCGGCGGACTGCATAGCCTGCAAAACATCTCGTTTGGTCCCATAAAATGCCAGGTTTACTGGGTCGCCAAGCAGACCATCGCCTGTTCGCGTACGGCCAATGTAATAGTCTGGCAAATATAGTTTGGTCAGTCGGCGATGGATTCTTGGAATGGTAAAGTATGACAATACAAACCAGATGCCCGCGACCCCCCAGATAATGCCATGATGGCGCCCAAACGTGAGGCCGTAAATGATCGTAATCAAGAGGAGTGTAACGTAGATAAGCAAAATAATCATGAAGGCCCCCTTGGCAACGGCAAAGGTATGGCGAAGTTTTGACACAGATCGACGCCGCTTGGCCACGGGGCGCATCATGCTCGCCCACCAAACGACAATATCGCCACCCCTACCACAGCAGCAAACGTAGCAAGGTACAATGCTAGAATCATCAATGCTTCCCAGGGTTGTTGCTTGCGCTCAGACTTGTTTAGTTTGCCGCCTTGAGCCATCAAACTCAGGTCAAATAAAGCGTGAAGCGCGATTGGTAACCACAGCGTTCCAGAAACGATCAGTGCGATGTAAAATACCAAACCCATGATGCTCGTGAGCAGCACTTGTAGCCGTGTGGTTTTGCCGTCCTGACCGTTGAAGTAATTTATGCTGTGTAAAAGACCGAAGACAACCGACGATACCAGCATAATAATCAGGCTCGAAGCACCAGTGCGCTGTACAAAATAAACCAGCACACCCCGAGTCAGCAATTCCTCTGAGAAACCCACCAACAGCGCACTTACAATCAGATACACGATACTCCTCACGCTGAACGCTGACCAACGCGCGAACCAGAAGCGGGCTACACTCGACACCGCCACTATAATTGGTACGATCCACATCCATCCGTAGTGTGCTGTTTGACTTGGATGAAAAACGTTTGGCAGCCAGCCACCAAGTACTGTCACAAGCAGAAGGATTGATGCCATAAAGCCGACCGGCGCCAACAAACCACGCTTGATATTGTCTTCGCTCTCGAGAATATCGGTATATTTCACACCAAGATGATGAGAAAGCGCAAATAGACCAGCAGCATATATAAAGCAGATTGCAATACCAACTAACGCGAACATCATAGTTATATGTATTCCTTCTTAGTAGCAAACTGGAACGCTATGAAACCAGGTAGGATGGGCAACCAATAGGTTAGGAATCGATACAGTAACGCCACCGAGATGGCTTTTTCGGGGGTTAAGCCCGCACCAGTTAGGGCGGCCGCCAAACCTGCTTCAGCCCCACCAATGCCACCCGGGGTTGGGGTGACTGATGCGGCCGCTACCCCAACGGTAAATACGACTATGGTTTGTAGTGGGGTTATGTGTTGGCCTAAAGCGAGAGCGCTCAAATAGAGTGCCCCGGCATACGACAGCGTGGTCAGAATGGATGCCGTATATGAACCGAGCAAACGGAACGGATACTGGCGGTAGTCGAATAACGTCGTACGAATTCCCTTAAGTATGCGTACCGCTTGGCGGCGGAATTTGTGTTTAGTGGTCATAAAAACAAACAGGGCAATCAGAACAAGCCCCACAACTGGCCAGACCCAAATCGGTATATGCAGCTTAAAATTAAATGCCTCTCGTATAGTAGTGCCACCGAATAGCACCAAAGCCAATAGAATGCTCATGTGCCCGACCAGTCCCATTAAGTTATTAATCCCCGCAATCGAGCCAGCTTGCGTGAGGCTATGGTGATTCTTCGTTAAAAAGCGTGTATTAACCGCCAGTCCACCAGCTCCGGCTGGTGCCAACTTACTGGCAAAGCTACTACCAAACTCTACAAGCAGCATGCGTGAATAAGCGATCGGATACAGTGCGAGCGAGCGGTACGACAAGGCCGCCATTACATAGGTCAGGAATGAACAGAACGTAGCCAGGGCTATGTAATGTGGTTTACCTTCAAGGATTGTTTTAAATGAAGTACTGAGGTCGTTACGCTGCCGCATGATAAAGATGAGCCCCAGTGTCACGGCCAGAATCATGAGCAGACTCCGCAAACTAATGCGCAAAATATTGATCGGTTTCTCTTTCTTGAGCTTAGCTTCCGTGATAATCGTGTTACGCAGCTCGCCTAATAATCCTTTCTGTTTCTTCAGCGCTTTACTGCTAGCAGAAGATAATACCGCGTAGCTCAGGTAGCGACTGGTCATTTCCAGTTCTTCCTTGGTCAAGACCTTCATGGCCGCACGCACGGCGCGCCGACAGCCCACTAAAGTTGCAGATGATGCGATCAGCTCAGCTCGGTCACGGTTTTTGGCCTCCTCGGATAATCCAGCTTCGGAGAATCCAAAGTCAATCAGCCACGGCTTGCTGTCTTGATCGAGAAAGACATTGGCGCAGCGCAGATCGCGATGCACAATGTGCGCTTGGTGCAGTAGTGCCACCTGCTTCCAGACCTCCACGAGAACCTGGTCTGTAACCTGGCTGGGCTCGACCCGATCAAGTGATTTGCCAGGAATCATATCCTGGGCATGCGCCCACTCATTTGGTGCAACCTCAACAATGCCCCGAACTTTTGGTGTGCGTACACCGGCATCATATGCCAAATACGAGATATATGCCTCATGCTCCAGCTGCCGTTTTGGTGTTAAGAATGGTGTTTCGTCTTCGAGACGACGATAGACTACCTTACGCCAGGCCTTAAAAAGCCAGTCAGCAATATTGTTATCACGGCCAACAACCTTAACAAATACCTTATTGTCGTTATCGAGTGTTACAAAATACGGTACCGAACCACGGGCATCCACACTCGCCAGCTTCACCGATCGTGCAGGTATGCCAATGCTGCGTAGTTTTTTGCGTATCTTGGTCACCGGTATGGCAGCGTTCTTTTTGCTACCAAACACAAAGTTGAATAAACCACCATAAAACAGACCAATCGCAAATCCGCCAACCAGATCCATTGGCAAATGTACACCCAAATACAGACGCGAGACACAAACCATAATGGCAAGGAGCGTTATAAATTTATGCCAGCGCTTGGGGAGATAGATATAGGCCATCATGGCCAGTACTGTTGCCACTGCGGCATGACCTGATGGAAACCCATAGGTTCCAATAGAATTATTCTCGCGGACCTGCACATTTTGCAGGAACACATATGGCCGAGCACGAATGTCTAATAGCTTTAAGCCGTAGGCTGTGTAATATGAAGCAAGGCTTGCCAGGGCAATTTTTAACGCAGTTGCGTAATGTCTTCGTACAGCAACAACAACAGATATGATCAATGCAAAACCGATGGTACCAAAGATGCTGAACAAGCCAAATAGCACCAAGAAATGGCTGCTCAGTGCATTGATGGTACGAAAAATATTCTGCTCCAATATGCTCGTTCCACTGCCAGCAATTGCCATAGATACCAAAAAGATTGGCACAGCAATGATGGAATACAGCAGATATATTGGGTTACGGTAGGCCTTGTAGCGCTCTTTCAAGCCACGTTGTACACTTCGCTCCATATTACTGTTCATTTTACAGATTACGTACAGATACGCAATTAAAGCAGTGTGTGAAACTTTTCACTTCTGGGGTAGCCATTGCTGCATGTACATGTCTATGTCAAATTTTCGCCGTAGTCCTGCTTCGTTCATATAGCGTATTTTTCCAAAGATTGGGCGCTCGAACCATGGTCGATCATGCAAACCGGCAATCGACCACAGTATGCCCACGTAGCCGTTTGGGTCACCACCGTCGAGCGAATACCTGTCATTGAGCTCTATGGCGATACCCAGTGCATCCTCAGGTGTTTGCGACCATTCAAGTATCTTCTTCGCCCAGTACATTCGCATATAGCCATGCATCTTGCCGGTTTTGGTCAGTTGCAGTTGTGCAGCGTTCCATGCCTCATCATGTGTCTGAGCATGCTCTAGTTGTTCTTTTGTGTAGTAAAACTCCCGCGGATCTGTGGCGTGATCGGCCAGGGTTTGTACTGCCCAGTTCGGGGCATCGGCGAGCGTCGTATAGCCTGGGCCGTAATAACAAAAATTATCTGCGAGTTCCTTTCGAACAATCAATTCTTCAAATAGTGCGTACATACCCGCCTGAACGCTAGGGGTTTCTTTGGCAATCGGCATACGCGCTTCTTCAAACAAGAGCGGTAATGTCCCGACAGCTTTTTGTATTTCCAGGGCAACACGCAAGCTCGACAGCTGGCCAAAATGAAGATATGGGCTGAGATCACTTTGCATATCAACGGTAGGGTTGTTGCGCTGGTGGGCGTAGTACGGCAAGCGTTTCGTAATAAAGTTCGAGAGCTGCCTACTGGCAGCCGTCTCACCAGCCGTAAATCCATGCTGTATGCCACTGGCTGCTATGCCATGAAGGGCTGAACGTGCTTCCGCTACATCGATACCATAAACAGGCAGATTAGGTTTTTCTTGTAGCACGGGCGCCTCAGGAGAAACCATAAACTTCTCGAGTTTAGTGTGCAACTTATGTCGAATGGTGTGAGCGGCAAACTCTTGTTTATCAGAGGTTTCCCAAACCGGCACGATATTATGTGTATCAACAATGAAAACCTGCGGCATGGTTTGGGCAATAACTGATGGTAACGATCGTGGTCCAGAAAGCGGCGAAAAGTCGAAGTACAAGCGAGCTGGCTGTAAGGCACGGCACACATTAAGCAGTTCTTGTCGAGCATTGCCGTGTGTAATTACAAAGGGTATGCGCAGCCGTGATAGCGATACCGACACCTCAGCAAAGCCATCGAGCATGAATGTAAAATGTTCACGGCTACGCCAGCCAGAGCGCTCAAGCATATTAAAGTGAACAACCAGCGGAACATTGAGCTGGCGCGCATGCGCTTGTGCTGCTAATAACGCATGATTATCGTGAACTCGTTGATCGCGGCTCATAACATATATGACGCATCTACCCGTGGCCACATCATTGCGAATCACCCGCACTCGTCGTTGGTCCATGGCTTCATGGTACCATGGCGCTTAAAAAGCATGAGCAGTTTGACCACAGCTATGATAGAGTGAAATCATGAAGAAACAAGCCTCACTGCTCCAGATTAGGCTCTTGGGTGTAGCGCGCGCTCACTTTTGGTATATCGGCTTCATTGCCATTTCGATTGTGGCTTTCGACAGTACACACTTAATTACTCGGGACAGTGTGCAAAAGCGCTGGACAAGCGCCGTATTGTTATTAGTCGCCACCACTCTGGTGTGGTATTTTGTGCGGCGAACAACTAAAACCGAGTCATATTATCGGATGCTCACCTACGCCCTGATTGTTGCCGACATCTTGTTTGCTGCCTATTTTGTATATCTTGACCGTGGTATGGCCAGCCGGAATGTATTACTTTTCGGCGTGCCGCTGGTGGTGGCCTCACTCCTTAATAGTCGTGCCGCTCTCTTTGCTACCGCCGCGCTATGTACGGCCGCCTACGTGTTTGCCGCCACTAAGTATTTCTATGACTATTTCAATGAAGGCTACAAAGCCGAACTGTATGGCGTTCTCTTCCTGTACTCGGCCTGTTTTTTTGTGTTTGCTGCCGTGCTTTGGGCGGTTATTCGTTACCAAAAATTATCCTAACCGCACGTTTCTTATGCACACTCAGCCTTCCCTCAGCTATGGTTCGGTATTATACTAAGTACTATGAGAATATTAGTTGTTGAGGACGAACATAAAATTGCCAACGCTATTAAGCGTGGCTTAGAACAAGAAGCGTATGCCGTAGACGTATCGTACGACGGCGATGATGGTCGCGGCATGGCCACCACAGAACCATATGATTTGGTTATTTTGGATCGTATGCTGCCTGGTAATTACGACGGTATTACAATTCTGCAAGAAATGCGTAGTGAAGGCATTCATACGCCCGTGCTACTATTAACCGCCAAGGACAGCGTGCGTGACCGCGTACAGGGCCTGGATAGTGGCGCTGATGATTATCTCGTTAAGCCCTTTGCCTTTGAAGAGTTATTGGCACGTGTCCGTGCTCTGTTGCGCCGACCACAGGACCAGACCGAAACGATTCTAAAGCATGGTGACCTCGAACTTGATCCAGCAAACTTTAGTGTAAAACGCGGCAATACGCCTATCATGTTGACCCACAAAGAGTTTGGGCTACTCGAGTACTTTATGCGCAATCCTGGTCGTTTACTTACCAAAGACATGATCACACAACACGTTTGGGACTACGATGCCGATATTTTGCCTAATACTGTCGAGGTGTACGTTGGCTACTTGCGCAATAAAGTTGAAAAACCATTTAAAGGCAAACCGCTCATCAAAACCCGTCGCGGCTTTGGTTATATGTTTGGCGAACCCGCCTGAGATTAAGGCCACATGTTTCGATCTGCCCTTCTCAAACTGACCGGTGTATACCTGTTTATTTTAATGGCAGTGAGTATTGCATTTAGTTTTAACCTATACCGCGTTTCCACGGGCGAAGTCGGCAACCGGCTGCGTCGTCAGGCTGACTTCTTCACGCGCGACTCTGACTTTGCATATAACCTCCCTGATCTATCGCCTTACGAACGTGAGAGGATTGCCGAGCTGCAGGCCAGCCGACGCCATGTTATAGCAGAACTCGTCTACGCTAATATCTTCATTCTGCTTGTTGGCGGACTTGGTAGCTATGCACTAGCCCGTATCACCCTACGACCAATTGAAGAAGCCCACGCTGCTCAAGCCCGTTTCACAGCTGATGCCAGTCATGAGCTGCGGACTCCACTGGCTGCCATGCGCGCCGAAACTGAAGTAGCCTTACGTGACCCAAACTTGAGCCTTGAGGAAGCACGCGAACTTATGTCAAGTAACCTTGAGGAATTGTCACGCCTGAGTGATCTCAGCGAGGGGCTACTACAGCTCGCCCGTGGCGATGTTGATGATGCGGTTCGTGAGCCCGTCGCCGTGACTGACCTAGTGCAGTTGGCTGTAGAGCACGTTAATAGCACTGCTTCGCAGAAGAAAATCACCGTCAAAACTGGTAAGTTAGCAACTGTCGATGTGCTTGGTGATGGTCGCCAGCTTAAGCAAGCGGTTGTCATATTGCTCGACAATGCCATAAAATACAGTACCCCAAAGACAACCATTACCGTCAAAGCAAACAAAAAAGATAACAATGTTTGTATTAGTGTTTCTGATCAGGGGCAAGGCATTAATGCCGAAGACCTGCCTTATGTGTTTGATCGCTTCTACCGCGCCGACACCGCGCGTAGCCAGGCTAATGTCGGCGGCCACGGCCTCGGCCTGGCCATTGCCAAGCAGGTAGTTGCTCAACACAATGGTACAATCGGTGTCAACAGCCAGCCAAGCAAAGGCTCAACCTTTACGATTACTTTGCCTATTTATTCCGCTTAAGCATATTTTTGCTACACTGTAGGCATAGGTAGCTATGGCAAAGGAACCGTCCGAAACACTTATTACTGAGGCACCGCTCACGACTGACGCCCGTGAGGCATTGCTGCGCGAGCAATTTAGCGCTGACTTTCCTCACGACGGCAAACTCCTAGTGCCTGACGACACATTCTATACAATCGCCAATCCAATCAAGCAAGCCAAGAACATGCAGCAGCAACTCTGTGACTGGCTTGGCATAGAACCTAAGCGCATTGGTCTGGTTTTCGAAGGTCAGCGACTTGACCCAAACGACAGCTCACATTATCGAATCTTTGTCGAAAAAGAGGCCATGCATAACGAGTTTGTGCTCGGCGCAAGCCTGGCGCACGCCTTAGTTCGTTACCTCATTGAAGATCGTAAACAAATCAGGCTAGCAGCTCGTGATCAACAGGATGCCCTGATTGCTACTGCCAGCATATTATTTGGACTGGGGCTTGTTATTAGTAATGGGCTACTACCTCGTTACCCATGGCTTGAGGCGGTTGGTATTCATAAAAGAGTCGGTCATCAGCTGCTCGGGCATGTTCAGCCTGGTCAATTTCATCAGCAGTTACGGGCTTATCTTAAACGCTACCGAATAACAGAGGTCCATTACGCTGGCTGCTGCACGCCCTGGACAGCCCAGCGCATTGGCATAAGACTTCCCGAGAAACAATCTCATGCCGTCCACGTAGCAAAGCACAACGTGCATATTACGCGGCTAAAACTATTTGGTACAGCCTGGCTCATGGTCATGATCGCTGGCCTCACATCTGTCGTGATCTTCCATCGAGCCATGCCGGTTGATCGCCGCGTACAAGCCGCTCAAGACCGTGCAAACTTCCTAAAACAACTCGCCCAAACTTGCCACGATAAAGTCAGTTACAACAAACAATACACCGACACCTCTGATGTCATGGGCCAGCAGTCACTAGATGCTCAACTTGCTCGGTGCACAAGCCTCGACAACGAGTATCGAAGCGCGCAGGCTGATTATGACAGCCTGCTAACAAACTAAGTGGAGTATACTGGCTATATGCGCGCGAAAACAGAAAAGTTATGGCATGTTGAATGTGCGGTTATTGTTGCCATTATCATGCTCATGGGCTTACAGGCTTTTGTATCGCTTGCCACGATTGGTCTGGTAGCTGCCCGTGCAATTAATATCCTCTGGTAGGCCATTCATAGACTATGGAGTCCCTAAAACAATGCTAAAAAATTACTACCGACTCACCAAGCCCGGAATCATCTATGGCAATGCCATACACACCCTGGCGGGCTACATGCTGGCCTGCCGCGGTCACATTGTTCTCACCAGCTTACTCTCGGTGATGATTGGCGGGTCGCTGATTATTGCAAGTGGATGTGTCGTTAATAACTACCTTGACAGAAAGATTGACAAAAAGATGACGCGCACACGAGAGCGTGCGTTGGTCGTCGGTACTATTCCGGCGCGTTCGGCACTTACTTTTGCAGCCATACTTGGTGTGCTGGGTACGGCCATACTAGCAATAGGAACCAATCAAACGACCGTTGTTGTCGGCTTGGTTGGCCTAGTGTCATACGTCATTATTTATGGTTGGGCCAAGCGGAATACCGTGTATGGCACCCTCGTTGGAACCATTTCGGGGGCCATGCCACCCGTAGCTGGCTATACCGCCGTGACTGGTAAATTCGACTTTGGTGCGTGCTTACTATTCTTGATACTGGTTTGCTGGCAAATCCCTCACTTTTACGCCGTTGCCATCTATCGGCTTAAGGAATATAAACGTGCCGGCATCCCAGTCTGGCCCGCCGTTAAGGGCATTACGAGTACCAAAATCCAAATTGCCATCTTTACCTTCTTGTATGCAGTCATGTGCACTATGCTTATGGTTTTTGGTTTCACGGGTTATTTGTATTTTGTAGCAATGGGGATCTTGAGTTTGATCTGGTTCTACAAGGCTATGCAAGGCTTTGGCCGGCGCGACAATGGCGCTTGGGCACGCGGGATCTTCGGATTTTCGCTGGTGCTGTCATTAGCAATGCTCGTACTGTTCACGCTTGGCCCGCTTTTACCATAAGTGCTATACTGGCTCACATGCTTATACTACACATTTCAATTGCACTATTCGGCCTTGTTTGGACGGCCGTAACCTGGCTTAAGCCGTCACAGACCAAAGTCCAAGCCGCCTATGGTTTAACCGCGGTAACGCTAATTAGTGGCACCTATCTGGTGGTCACTACCCACCAGGCACTTATGCACGCCTGTCTCAGTGGCTTATTGTATCTTGGCGTCAGTCTCTGTGGCATTATTGCCGGGCAGCATAAGCTCGCTCAACAAACAACGAAATAATACGACGCTAGAAGTGCTCGCGAAGATGCTTCATGGAATATTCCCATGAGGCATCTGTTTTCTTGTGCGGGTTAAAAATGTTCTGGGGATCAAACAGCTGTTTTACTTGCTTGAAATAGTCCATAATTTCTGGTGAGTACATCTGGTGTAGCCACGGTCCACGCGTCATGCCGTCATTATGCTCACCGCTCAGCGAACCCTTATAACTCAATACTAATTCGTTGACCTCTTTCATACATGGTGTAAGTTTATCGCGCTCCGATTGTTCTTCAATCTTCATAAGCGGGATAACGTGAAAGTTACCATCACCCATGTGGCCCGCCACCGTAGCAAGCATCTTGTACTTGTTTACAATAGCACGCAACTCAGGCAGGAACTGTGGTAGGTGTTCGGGTGGCACGACTAGGTCATCAATGAACGGAGCAGTGTGCTTGTCGTGGACTCTTTTGCGAAGTAGGTTGAAGCTTTCCCGTCGCATGATCCAAAACTTGCGTGCCTTAGCCTCTGTCTCATCTTCTTCAAACAGTGCTTCGTGACCAAACGGCCGTAAAGCCTCACGCATTGCATGTACTTTCTGGGCAACAGCTTCTGGTGTTTCACCGTTGAACTCAACAAGTAGCACCATTTTTGGTATGCCGCGCGCTAGTTTAAATAGTTCGGGCAGCAGTTGGAGTCCGAGCTTAATCATGCCAAACCAGCCGAGATTCTGGTGGAAATAATAGAACAGCTTAAAGCTGAGCATTAGGGTATAATTGTCAAAGCCCTCAAAGGTGGCCGGGTTAAACTCTAGTACTTTATTAATAAGATCGCCGAGATCATCGGTGTGGCGCAGAAAAACCACCAACGTACCTGAGTGCTGTGGTGCTGGTACCAGGCGGAATTTGATATCAGTAACAATACCGAGCGTACCCTGCGAACCAATGATAAGTTGATTGAGATCAAAAATGTCTTTTTCGCGATCCCAAACGTTCCACAAGTGATACCCTGTTGAGTCTTTGCTCACATGCGGCTGAGCGGCCTTAATTTCGTCGTAATGTGTATCGACAAGCTCAAACACCTCTCGGTAAAGCTTACCTTCGAAATCATCCTGATCCATTTTGGCCTGGAGTTGTTTGCGATTGAGGGGCTTAACGGTGTATTCTTTGCCGTCGGCAAAAATAACTTTCAGCTCCGTTACAAATCGTTCTGTCTTGCCAAACTGCAAAGACTTCTCGCCACCAGAATTGTTAGCTACCATGCCGCCGACCGTACACAGATCGCGCGAAGCAGGATACGGCGGTAGTAACGCACCGTGCTTCAGTGTTTCGGGCTCAAAATCTCTATAGTGTAGGCCTGGCTGTACATGGGCGCTCTCTGAATCAACCGCAAGAACCTTGTTCATATGCGCAGCCATATCAATGATGATCGAATCATTAATTGCCCCACCCGTCATATCAGTACCAGCACTCCGCGCCGTTAGGGACAACGATCCATTGCTAGCCTTATGTTCTTTGACATATGTAACGACAGCTTGAATATCCTTGCTGGTTTTAGGCGCAACCACTGCCTGTGGCATCAGCTCAAACATACTAGCATCGTGACTAAATAACTCACGCGTAGGTGTTGAAACATCGATGTCACCACTAAATTTTGCTTGCTTCAGGCTGGCTTGCAGGTCTTCCATACCGCTTAAGGGTACCATTAGCAGTAAATCATAAGCAATATGGTAAAATCTAAACAGTATTAAATAACTCAAGATAACAGATAGAGCATGGCAAAACATCGGGTGGTAATCGTTGGCGGTGGCTTTGGCGGCGTAAAGACTGCCCTGGAACTATCGGACGACGCACGGTTTCATATAACCCTCATAACTGATCAGACCGACTTTCGCTACTTTCCAACACTGTATCGAACGGCAACTGGCGGCAGCAAGCGTATCTCATCAATCCCATTGAGTGAGATCTTTGCCGGTAAGCGAGTACATTTACTACATGACGCAGTAACTGGCATCGACCGCCAGGCTCGCACCGTTACCACCAAGATTGGTCACACTGTAGGCTATGAAGCACTAGTGATTGGTTTGGGCGTTCGTACAAATTATTTTCATATCGAAGGTTTGCCTGAACTGTCGTACGGCATTAAAACCATCGATGACGCCGTTGCGCTCAAGTCACATCTGCATGAACAGTTAGTAGCCGATCACCGACCGGACCTGAATTATGTAGTAATTGGTGGCGGGCCGACTGGTATTGAGCTCGCTGGCGAGTTGCCAGCTTACCTGAAATACATCGCCAAACAGCACGGCATGGCGCGCCGGGCGATCCACGTAGACCTTATCGAGGCAGCACCACGTTTATTGCCTCGTCTACCAAAAGACCTCTCTAGACGAATTGCTCGACGCCTGCGCAAACTTGGCGTTAAGCTGTACCTTGGCACTACCGTTCAAGCCCAGACAGCCGATGCGCTGATGGTAGGCGGTAAACCAATCCGCAGCCATACCGTGATATGGACCGCAGGTGTTGCTAACCATCCCTTCTTTGCAGAGCACGATTTTCAGCTCGCCAAGAATGGCAAAGTACGTGTTGATCAATATTTGCAGTCAGAAACTGGCGTATACGTCATTGGTGATAACGCCGACACGCCGTTTAGCGGCATGGCTCAAACTGCACTACACGATGGACGCTTTGTGGCTCAAAACCTCAAGCGTCTGGCGAGCAAGCAGGATGCTAAGCCCTACGTTGCC
This sequence comes from uncultured Candidatus Saccharibacteria bacterium, assembly GCA_964394925.1. Taxonomy (GTDB): domain Bacteria; phylum Patescibacteriota; class Saccharimonadia; order Saccharimonadales; family CAYLGV01; genus CAYLGV01. The sequence goes on from CAYMZG010000001.1 coordinate 49,702, forward strand.
AAGAAACCGGTGTATGTTTTTCCAGCTGGGCCACATTGGGCAGCCGTTTTATGGGGTCGTGTTCGTTTATACGGACGCTTAGGCTGGATTATGCGATCTTTAGCTGATCTTATTGCCTACCATGACTACGAGCCATGGCAACTTGCTTCAAAGCTTTGGGTAGCAGCGGGTGATAGTGAAGAAACCTGCCCAATCTGTAATCAACCTCGGCCGAGCGCCTAGCCTTCGCGTGGGCTCGTTCGAGGCCAAACAATTACCGCTTTAATGAGGTTTTTTGGTAGCCATCCAAAATGACGACTATCCGTACTGGCCAGCGGATGATCGCCAAGCACGAAAACTTTATCGTCTTCTATCTTTTCTACCCGCTTAATCTTTTCAATGCCATCATGTTCGAGCACAACCACTTGTCCAGGTTTTATTCTCTGAAAATATGACCAACCAAACACCAGTGTCCGTGGTGGCAGAATCGGCATCATACTGTGCCCGGTAACGCGCCGTAACAAGAGTGGTCGTAACTGTTTTGCTTTTCTCACTAATACACTTCCCTCATATACAATATAGACCCTTAGTTATGTGGTCTGTTAGATAAACCACTAACGTCTCGTGAGTAGCGCCCTAGGCCTTCTTGGTTGCCCAAAAGATGTCGGCAATCTCATCAATCATAGCTAACAGCTTTTTGCCCTCTTCGGGCTCACTGTGATGTTTGCACTCACCAGCCTGTTTAGTGGCTTTCCAGAACTTATCGTGCAAATCTGGATACTTCTGTAGGTGCTCAGGCTTAAAGTAGTCGGTCCAAAGTACCCACAGGTGATGCTTCACTAACTCAGCACGTTGTTCTTTAATAATCAGGGCGCGCATTTTACCCTCGTCATCAAATGACTGATATTTCTCCTGAATAGCAAGCACACTTTGCGCCTCAATCCGTGCCTGTGCCGGGTCATAGACTCCACAAGGCAGGTCACAATGTGCATAAACTGGTTTAATCAAACTCATGGTCCCTCGTTACTAGTATTTACAAGTTTATTATAACGCTTGTTGTTCACCTGGGCACATAGGAAAACTTAGTGCATACGAAAGAAGTGGCGCAGCATCTTCATATAGCTCATATGCGCTGCCCTGGTCAAGAATTGCCATATAGGTGCGAAGGTCAAGTCTTCGTGCCAATTCCTGTTCATTTAGTCTGAACACAAAACTTTTGGGAACCTCAATTTGTACATCATGCACGTCAGATAAGTAATCTAGACTCGCACCAATAGCAAATCTCAGAGTATTAACTAGTGATACTTGATCATCATTTAGTTTCTCTACGCTAGGGCGTAAGTCAGTTTTATGTTCGGTGTCGTAAGCATCTACCAGCTCCCACAGGCCCTTCTTATCACAAATCCTATCCTGAATTTGTTCCTTTTCTTCTTGGGTAACATCATCTCCGACTATTGGCAATAACTTCCATGCCAATATTGATCTTGCCACACCAGCCCCAACGAGTAGCCGCACAATATCAGCCTCCGAAAAATCACTTGTTTCAGCTTCCTCTACGAATTTCTCAGCGAATTCAAGTATTGATCCCTGCTCAACAATAAGTAACAGTTTTCTTTGCATAAAATCACAGCTCACAACTGGGACTACATCTCCCTTATCTGAGCCTTCACAGTAGATTACCTCAACATCCTGTCGAAGACTTTCTGCTTCATCACCTAAGAATTGTAGCGGTAGCTTGTCTAACGCTAATTCGGCATACTCCCTAAACTGGGATTGAATGAATTTTGCTTCACTGCTAGATGGATCCTGTTCAAAGCTCATTTGCTGCCTTCCTTCCCGTTAGCCTTACGCCACTTCTCAATCTCGGCGTGGTGACCGCTTAGCAGCACGTTCGGCACGGCCATGTCACGAAACACTTCAGGCCTCGTATACTGTGGATGCTCGATTGACACATCATCGTCTTGGAATGACTCTTTCTCCGCCGACGTTTCACCACCAAGCACGCCAGGTAACAAACGTACAATGCTATCGATCATGGTCATTGCAGGCAATTCCCCACCAGTCAAAACGTAATTTCCTACGCAAAACTGATGATCAACGAGCTGTGTTATGCGCTCGTCGTAACCCTCGTAACGTGGGCAGAAGAAGATCAGGTCTCGTGCTTCGGCGGCAAATGCTTTGGCATGTGATTGCTTATAGACAACACCTCGAGGTGTGGGTAGCAGCACTAAAGCATCTGGCGATAGCTTTTTAGCGTGCTCAATCGCTGCCGTGGCTGGTTCGACCATTAACACCATCCCATCACCACCGCCGTACGGCGTGTCATCAACCTGCTGCCTCGGTCCAAGACCAAAATCACGCAGGTTGATATAGTTGAACTCAACGGCACCAATCTCCTGCGCTTTCCAAAGCATGCTCGTCTCGAGCACGGGCTTGATCATCTCTGGGAACAGGCTTATCATATGAATCTTCATAATTTTATATACTATATCACATTTTGTGCTATTTATGAATGGCCTCCGGGTTGCCTCCGGGCTGTAGATACAAAATAACCCCGTATCACTACAGGGTTCTTCTGTCACATAAGGCTCCAATCCCGAGGGATCGCTCGCATGAGCCTATTTGTTTTTTTGTTTTTTTCGCTGAATGGTTCCAGCCGAATGGGTATTAATATACCGAAGGTGTTGCATTAGTGCAAGCACTACGCGTGCAAACACTAACTTTTACAACACTAGTGTGCTGCTTTACACGTCAAGATCATCAAGATCTTCAAGTTCCGCACGCGTGCGGCTAATGCGGTCACTTGTTGCTTCTTCTTCGCTACTGCCGTTCTCAACACTAGTATCTGTGGTATCGTCGGCGGCTTCTGATGATGCTGCGTCATCATCAGTCGCATCACTTGCTGGACTTGAGCTTCTTGGAATTGGCGCTTCGCCGTTATCGACGATCTTTAGGTTGTAACGTGCGTCATTCTTGGTGCCAAGTGCCCGCAGCAACGTACGCAAGCTCTGTGCGGTTGCACCACGCTTGCCAATCACACGCCCCAGATCCTCTGGGTCAACGGTCAACTCAAGCAAGACGCCCTTTTCATCAATAGTCCGCTCTACTTCAACGGCATCTGGATTATTTACAAGTGATTTTACGACGAATTCGATAAATTGTTGGTCAATACTGTTACTCACGTGGTTCTCCTCCGATTAGACTGTTCGCGTATATCTAGTATAGCATCAGCGGTCAACACAACTGTGAAGAATTTCACTATCTCGCCACTATTCGGCAGGTGTTTCTTCGGCTGGTGCTGACGACTCTTCAGGTGTCTCAGCTGGAGCTTCAGCAGGCGCTACTGCCGCCGTTTCAGCTGCAGGCGCTTCGGTTGTAGCCTCAGCTACGGTATCCTCAGCAACTTCGGCTTTAGGTTCAACCTCGGCCTCTGGTTCCGCTGGGCGATTCTTGCGCAGCTTGTCGCTGTTACGAATGGTTCGTTGTTTTTCAGCAGGTAGCTTCACCCATGAAGGCAGCTTCACGCCCTCACTCTTAAGCAAACGAGTTGCACGATCAGATGGCTGGGCACCATGATCAAGATAGAACTGAGCCTTCTCTTTGTCGATTTTGGCTTCTTTAGTATGTGGATTAAAGCTGCCGATCAAAGCAACAACCTTACCACTAGTTGGGGTCCGACGTGAGTCTTGAACGACGACGCGGAATTGAGCGTGGCCTTTGCGACCAGTACGCTGCATGCGAATGACTAACATTCAGTGTCCTTCCCGTTAAGGTTCTAATATAACTCGCTTATTTTACAGATAAGCACCCCTGTTGTCAATAGTGCTCACTTTGCTTCGTTCATGGGGCCAGTACATACATGTTTTGGGAGGGTACGAAAAAATGTGCACGCCGTTATCACGCTGTGGTAACACGGTGGTAACGGCGTTATAACAAATCGACCGTGGCCGAAAAAAGATCCATCAACGTTATTGCCAAACGGTGATAATCACTGAACGTTGGCAAGTCAAACTTACGCCATCACCATGCAATCAATTAGCTATACACTTTGCCATCAAGGTGGAACTCACCGTGATGCCACAGGGTTTCATTCTGTTGAGCAGCCTGGTCAAGACTAATTTGACCAATGTGTGCTTTCAAGTCCGCTATTGTACGTAGGTCACCCTGCTCGCCAAGTGTTTCCTGATCAAATGCAAGCCATCCGTAATGTTGGGGGTGCATAAGCCCGACTACTGGCACATTGGCATCGTGATTTGTCACCCTACCTGCGTATATTCGGTCTGCAGGCATAAAAACTCCACCTTGCCCGCGTTGCCAATAGTCGGTTGTGTGATAAACATCTTTGATTTCATCTACCGTTACCGTAAGTCCTTGAACCCAGCGTGGCAATGTTGACACATGCCATTGGTAGTCTAATTCAGCATTTGGATCAACGTACTGTGCAATATTCACATTAACTGAGTCACCGGCCTCAAGCTCACTGGCTTTACGAACGGGGGCTAGCCCAAACACATTAATATTTGGATGTACTCCTTTTGGCTTTCGGTGCCCTCTGTAGCTAGTGGGGCTATCGGGCTTTGGGAGTTTAGTAGTTGTTTTCAATATCTCTAGTCCTTGTCACTGTGATTATACAAAACTATCTCGCGCTTTATATGCTAGAAAGCATACCTCTATTAGCAAGCTTGGTTAACTATTATACTATTTTATTTATCTTTCTGCAACATCGTGCTCATCAATGCGTTGTTAAAGAAACGCTGCGTCAAAGAGCGTAAAAAGCTATACTAAAAACATGACTAAATCTGACCGCTATACCCACATCTTGCTCGGAGAAATCCGTGACCAAAACCGTGCCCTGCTCGAGGGCCAGCGGCAAATGCTTGGCGTACCAGCAAAGGTAGACAAAATCGAAGAAGATGTTGCTGAGCTAAAAATTGACATGAAGGCCGTTAAGGCGGCAGTTCGTGCCACCAATGTAGACCTCCAAGACCACGAACGACGTATTACGAGGCTCGAAGCAACTGCCCAGGCATAAGACGACTTACTTATAAGCGCGTACTTAAAAAAGGCTCGTAAAACTCTAGTAGCAGAGAAAAACTAGTTGAGGTAACTCTTTAGCGCTTCTTGGGCGGCTGCTACTTGGCCGTTTTGTTTGCTCGGGCCGGTGCCCTTACCCTTTAATGAACCGTTCACATACACACCAACGGTAAACACTTTATCGTGATCAGGACCTTCTTCGCTGATCACTTTGTAAACAGGGGTGTGTCCTTCGGTACTCTGTACTAATTCTTGCAAACGACTCTTTGGATCTTGCCATGAGCCAGTTTTAAGAATTTCATCAAAAGTTATCAATAATGTTTCGGTGATAAATGCAGCGGCAGCGTCATAACCTTGGTCAAGATAAAGCGCCCCAATCACAGCCTCGTAGGCATTGGCCAAAATCTGCAAACGCGCTCGCTCGGTGCCCCGCTTTTCACCGCGACTCAAACGTAGCAACGGCTCGAATTCACAGCGCTGAGCAGCCGCACCGATACTTTCGGTACGCACCAAGGCACTTCGCCAGTTAGTGAGAACACCTTCGGGATCCGAGAAATTATCAAACAGATAGGCAGTTGCTACCAGTTCAAGCACGGCGTCACCAAGAAACTCCAAGCGCTCGTTGTGCTCCGAAACGGTCGACTTATGCTCGTTTACATACGAACGGTGCGTGAACGCCGTTACCAGCAACGAAACGTCGTTAAACGGACCACCGAGGCGGTCTTGGGCGAATTGTTGGTATCGTGCCGTGTCCATAGTTAGTTCTTTGGTAGTTCTCTGATCTTCTTCATAGCGAGCAATATAAGTTTGCCAATGTCGTCATATTCAATTTTATCAAGCGCGTCATTTGCCGGGAACCATTTGATACCGTTCATCCAGTCTTCTGGCTTAAGCTTGTCGGTATCACCCTTGGCGGCCACCAAAAAAATGTCAGTCGTCATGAGCACCAAGCTGCTCATACGACGGTAGCGAAAGTGGATTTTACCAAGCCAATTTAAGACCTTCATCTCTTGCAAACCGGTCTCTTCACGAATCTCACGCTCGGCGGTTTGCTTGGCAGTTTCACCTTCTTCAATATGTCCTTTTGGAATCGTCCAGCGGTTCTTAGCGTCTTGAATGAGCAGGATTTCAACTTCCTGCTTTTTGTTATAGCGAAAGATGATGCCGCCGGCGGTTGGCTCACGAACTACTTCACTAATGGTGGGCTTTCGCTTGGTAACGAATTGCTTGATGCCCTGGATTGGCTTCGGCCGCTTCATTAAAACCTATGTGGCTTTCCTTTTTGGCGCGGGCTTCTCCTTTACTTCTTTGGTCGCTTCAAGTTGCTTGAGTAGAGAGCCGAGGACGCCGTTGATAAATTTAGAGGAATTCTCACCACCGAACGCTTTTGCCAGTTCCACAGCCTCATTGATAACTACCTTCGGCGGTATATCATCGCCATGCTGCAGTTCATAGGCTCCCATGCGCAGGACAATGCGGTCCATGCGAGCAATCTGACTTATTGGCCACTCGGGCGCTAGTGGCTGCAGTTGTTCGTCGAGTTGCTCGATGTGCTCACTGACACCCACAACCAGTCGCTGAATGAATTCACGGTCATCTACCGTCTCATGGTAGCGTCGAATATTTCGCTGCGTGACATCATCGAGGTCAAAATCAGCATCACCGCACTCACGTCGAAACTCCTGCTCATACAGCGTCTGCAGGGCAATGATTCGACCGAGATGGCGGTTTGCGCTCATGTTGTTAATTCCTTCCCTCTAAGTATACGCTTGTTAAGCGTAGAAAATGCTTAGACTTTTGCCGTTTTCTTGGCTGGCTTTACGACAGCTGACAATGCCTTACCAGACTCCTTGCGAGTCGTGAAAGCCTTGACGGGGCTCTTAGCATTTACGCTGCGTGCAAGTTCAAGCACGAGGTGACTACGACGAGCGCCAGTACGACGGGCAGAAGTTCGTTTCTTAGGTTTTCCCATAAAAAAACACGTCTCCTTCAAAAATTACGGTAATAATACTTAGCTATAGCGTAGCGCATAAGAGGTAAAAACTCAAGCGGTCTGGTCGGTTTGACGGCAAGCGCGTTACACGACGAAACTAATGAGCTTGCCAGGAACAAAAATGACTTTCTTGATCGTTTGCCCGTCTAGGTACGCTTGCACGCGTTCGTTAGCCTTAGCTAGCTCTGTTACTTTCGCTTCATCGGCATCGGCAGTAACTTCGAGTTGAGCTCGTACCTTTCCATTAACCTGAACCACAATGGTAACCGTATCGCGCACCAGTAGCTTTTCTTCCCAGAGTGGCCACTCGCTAGTGTGGATTGAGCCTTTGTTGCCAAGTTCATGCCATAATTCTTCGCTCATATGCGGTGCAAATGGTGCCAACAACTGTAAGAATGTACTTAGAACCACCCGCCATTGCTCGCTGCCAAGTGGCACCGTGGCCTTCAGTTTGTACAATTCATTCACCAGCTCCATTTGAGCGGCAATTGCAGTATTAAAGCTCATACTGTGCAGATCATCACTCACGCGTTTGATGGTCTTGTGCAAGGCAACATTCAGATTTTTGCTTTCAGGACCGTCTAATGGGCCGGTTTTGCTTGCTTCAAGCTGTTCTTGTACAAGTGTCCATAAACGCTGCAGGAAGCGGTGTGTACCGGCGACACCCTCAGGGCTCCAGGGTGTCGTCTGGTCGTATGGTGCCAAGAAGGCAATCGTCAGGCGCATGGCATCCGCCCCATAGCCCGCCTCAATAACTTCGGTCGGGTTAACAACGTTGCCCTTACTCTTACTCATCTTTGAGCCATCGGTGGCCAAAATAATCCCCTGTCCGCGCCGTGCATGATACGGTTCGGGTGTTGGCACTAAACCTTGATCGTAGAAGAATTGGTGCCAAAAACGAGAGTACAACAAATGCAACGTGGTGTGCTCCATGCCACCTAGATACATGTCAACTTCACCCCAGTATTTGAGCTTGTCGTAATCAGCAAAGGCTTTCTTGTTATGTGCATCGTAGTAACGGAGGTAATACCATGAGGAACCAGCCCAGTTTGGCATGGTGTCAGTCTCGCGCTTTGCAGGGCCACCACACTCAGGACAGGTTGTATTCACCCAACTGTCGATAGCCGCCAGCGGGCTTTCGCCGGTATCCGTTGGCTCGTAATGTTCAACATCTGGCAACGTTACCGGTAGCTGATCGTCTGGCACCGCCACCGCACCATGCTTCTCGCAGTGAACAATCGGGATCGGCTCACCCCAGTAATGTTGTCGGCTGAAGATCCAGTCGCGTAGCTTAAAGTTTACTTTTTCTTTACCCAAACCCTTTTTTGCTAGGTCAGCCACAATCTTGTCGCGCGCCCCAGCCGATGGCAGACCGTTGTATGCACCTGAATTAACCATGACACCTTCGCCGTGATAGCACGCTTCGTTATCATGAGATTCGTCGCCTTGGGGTTCGCCAAATACTGGCTCAACCACCACCTTAATTGGTAGATCATACTTTTTGGCAAAAGCATGATCCCGTTCATCGTGTGCCGGGACGGCCATGATAGCCCCGGTGCCATAACCTGTTAATACATAATCGGCAATCCAGATAGGTATTTTTTCACCGTTGACCGGATTGATGGCATGGGCTCCGGTAAATACACCAGTTTTCTCACGACCGGCATCCTGGCGTTCAATGTCAGATTTAGCCTGTGCCGCTTTAATGTAACTATTTACATGCTCGCGCTGTTTATCGGTCGTAATCTGCTTCACCAGTGGGTGTTCAGGAGCTAGCACCATAAAGGTTGCTCCAAATAGCGTGTCGGGTCGGGTGGTAAACACCGTCACACTCTCGTCGAAATCATCAATTACGAAATCGACTTCGGCGCCCTTGCTACGACCGATCCAGTTGATTTGCTGGTCGGCAATACGACTCGGGTAGTCGACGCTTTGCAAGCCATCAATTAAACGATCGGCATAATCGGTAATACGCAGCATCCACTGCGTCAGCGTTTTCTTTTCAACCAAGGTATCACAGCGCTCGTGGCGTCCGTTAATTACTTCCTCATTAGCAAGGCCGGTCTTGCAGAAGGGGCACCAATTTATGTCAATCTCAGCCTGATAGGCCATACCATTCTTGTAAAACTGCAAAAATAACCACTGCGTCCATTTGTAGTAGTTCGGGTCAGTGGTGTTGATACTGCGCGACCAATCAACGCTCAAGCCCATTGCATCGAACTGCTTCTGGAAATTAGCAACGTTTCGCTCAGTGGCAACTTGAGGAGCAATCTTATTCTTAATGGCGTAGTTTTCGGTTGGCAAGCCAAAAGCGTCATAGCCCATGGGGTAGAGTACATTGTGGCCATTCATGCGCTTGTAGCGAGCAATGATGTCACCAAGTGAGTATTCACGCACGTGGCCCATGTGCAGACCGTCACCCGACGGATACGGAAACTCAGTCAGCATCACAAACTTCGGGCGCTCGTCAAAGTCCTTTGCTTCATACAGCTTACTGGCCGCCCAGTCTGCTTGCCACTTCTGTTCAATCTCTTTTGGAATGTATCGTCTCATATGCCTTACACCTTAGCATAACAGGGGTGGTATTGTCACCTCTTTCGATTCACGCTACACTTAAGGGGCAAAAAGCGAGGGTACTATGTCTTTATTTACGTCGACCGAGATCGCACCAGATCTTGTTATGTTTCCTGACGCAGCGCGCGCCTATTATCAACTAGAAACCCGCGATGCCTCACATGCCTCCACGGAGCTAGAGGCATCCCTCATTGCTCGTTCGGTGGGCCGCGTAGCCATGCCCATCACTCATGGGGATTTCAAACGAGTTATCGCCTCCTTTGAGGCCTGTATCGAAGAAGTTCCGGATTTATTGGCAGCAACGACCGGTATTGTAGATTACCGAAGAGGTTCCGACGTTGGTTACGTACGGAAGGAACTGAAGATAGAAGATGGCAAGCAGACTGCCGATCCCAAGAGTTTGTTCCATTTCAATGAGTTAGCTCGAGCGCAGTGGCGAGATGTATTTGCACACGCCCCTGCAGTAATGCGCACGTTCCTAAGAGAAGGCGAAGAGCTCCATGATGAATTGACCGAGATTAGCCGCGAGGCGATTGGTGAACTTGAATCGACGCACCCAAACATTGTGGCAGGTCATTTCCCGTCAGGAGAGATCGAACACCAGTCATTCTCTTTCCTGCGCATCATCTCATATGATGGCTATATTGCCACCGAAGACATGCCTGATGTTGCCAAGGCACACAACGATATCTCACATTTTACTATTCAAGCCTACGCTGATGCCGCTGGTTTCTGGGGGGCTCGCTCAAAGGATGATGAGCGCATACCGTACGATACATTACCAGGTGAGTCATATATGTTCGCTGGCCAGGGCTATCGGAATCTGTATGGTGGCGACAGTCCGATTCAACAGCTCTACCACGGCGTTGCGCGGCAACACGTACCAGCAGGTACGTTCGTACCACCGCGTCACGCTGTTATTTTGTTCACCGATGCGCCGTACATCGACGCAGATGTTAAAGAGGCCCAGACTCTGCCCGAACTGTCCTAGCCGACTTGCAGGCGCCAATCTGAGTGGCGAGCGTCTGCTCCCGTTTGAACATTCTTATACAAAGTAGTGAGTTGGGCGGTAATCGGCCCAATCTGTCCGTTGCCAACTGGACGCTTATCCACAGAGAGGATTGGCGTAATCAAAGCGCTACTGCCGCACATAAAGGCTTCATCGGCAGTGTATAGTTCACTCCGATCAACCGCTCGCTGATCACACACCAAGCCCTGCTCTTTCGCGAGGGCAATGATACTATCTCGCGTAATGCCCTCCAGCATATCGGTCGCCGTATCGGGTGTGATCAGGGCACCATTTTTAACCAGAAAGACGTTGGCCACCGTGCCCTCAGTAATGTGACCATGTTCATCGAGTGCAATTGCTTCATCATAACCGTTTAAGAGTGCTTCATTTTTCATGAGACTGGCATTCACGTAGCTACCATTTATCTTGGCACGAGATGGTACCGCGTTATCGGCTGTTCGCTGCCACGACGATACACAAACGTTGATGCCACTACGCGCTAAAATCTCACCCATAGGATACACGTAGGCACTCACGGCGTTCTTGAGCCCGTGAATACGCGTACCCGCGACCAATTCGTCTATAAAGACCGTGACGCGTACCAGTACATCTTCTTCGATTTGGTTTCGCTGCAAAAGCTCGAGCATGGTCTCTTCAAACTTCTCGTACGTCCAGGTTTCGGTGAACTCATGGAAGTCCAAAATCTTGGCGGAATTAATGAGTCGCTGGTAGTGATCTTTTAAGCGAAAGATGGTTAGCTTTTTAGCATCGGCGTTCCAAGTAACCCCAAACACCGAGTAGATGCTTAGACCATATAAGACCGGCGAACTCGCAATGCTCACATTGGCATCTGCAAAGGGCACGAAATTACCACGAAAATACGTGGTGCTCTGATTCATATCAAATTGTGTCATATCAATTATTATACGGCACGCTGAGCTAATGTTGCCGTAACAATATATTCCAGCATTTGCGTAAAACTGATGTCAGCGTGAGCAAGCTGCTTGGGCAAAATGCTCGCCTCCGACAAACCTGGTAGCGTGTTAGTCTCTATAAGGTAAATACCATTTTCGGCAACAATCATATCCGTCCTCGAATAACCGCGGCAGCCCAGTGCGGCGTGGGCACGTACAGCATAGGCTTGAATCGTCTTAATATGATCAGAAGCCACATGTTTCGGTGGCGTTAATTCCTCTGCGCCACCTTCACTGTATTTTGACTCATAGTCAAAGAATTCACCCTTCTTGGCAATCAACTCAGTCGGCATCAGGGCGGTAGCAACACCATCGATTTCTATAACGCCACAAGATACTTCAACGCCAGCTATAAAAGCCTGGGCCAACACTTTAGTATCGTGTAGTAATGCCAGGTCATACGCAGGCTGTAACTGTTCGGGCTGTTTTACAATTGAGACACCAACACTTGAGCCTTGCCGAGCGGGTTTTATGACCAATGGTAGCTTCAGGTCTTTCAGCTCCTCGATTGAACTTACCACTATTGTTTCGGGTTGGGGTAATAACGCAATATCGTAAACCGCCGCCGTCATAGCTTTGTCGAAGGCTAAAATACTAGCCGCCGCCGAAGCGCCCGTATGCGGAATATTATTTGTTTCGAGTAAGGCCTGTAGTGTGCCATCTTCACCGAATGTGCCATGCACACCTAAAATAGCAATGTCACATAGCGAAGCAAGCTTTGGCAGAGCCTTATCGAGTGGCAACGAAAGGTCAAGCGTCTTAAAATGCCATATATTAGATGTGCTAATCTCGACCGGCAACACTTCGTAATGAGCCGGCATGTTAGCTAGAATAGCCGCACCGCTTCTGAGTGAGACTTCGTGCTCCGATGACGGTCCACCATACAGAACTGCAACTTTTAGCTTAGCCTTCATAATCAGCAAATTGTGCTTTCTTCTTGGCAAGCCAGGCAGTGCTTTGGCGGACCAATTTTGATCTATCGGCATTGTTGGCTAGCAAGAACTTGAGAGACTCTTCAGCAAATACACCATTTTGAGAGCCCTTCACGAGCACCACGGCATTGTTATGTAGCTGTTCGGCAATAAAACGGCCGGCCGCATAAGGCGAGTCGAAGGTTTTTACCATGCAGCCCTTTTTGGAGGCTGCGGGCGCAGTGTAGGCATTGGCATCTGGACCAAGCGTGAGCACCAGATCAAGTTTTTTTGGGTCACAGTGTTCGCCAACTTGCGTGTGCGCAGCAGCTGAATGATCACCTAGTTCATTCATATTGCCAAGCAGGGCAATTCTCTGTGGGCACTCAATGGAATACAGCGCATCGAGAGCCGCCAATACTGCCTCGGGGCTCGCATTATAGCTGTCATCAAGCAGCAGAGTATCCTCTATGCCACGCAGCGGCTGCATGCGACCGGGCGCCGGCTTAACAGCTTCGATTCCCTTCTGGATAGCAGATACTTCTAGTCCAAGATGGTCGGCGCAAGCGATTGCCGCGAGCACTGAGTATAAGATTGATTCAGCGTAGCCATCAACAACAGCTTTTAGTAAGGCACGCCCCTCTTTGGTGACAGTACCCGAAAAATGATCACCACCAAAACTCCTACGGATTATCTGATAGTTGGCTTCGTTAAAGCCATACGTCGTAACATTGTCGAGCTTGTCTATATACTGTGCTGTCAGGTCGAGGTTAGCAATCACTGCATTTGCAAAGCTAGCAACACTCAGCTCCTCGGTGGCGACCGCTTCAAGGGTGCCAAAATACTCCATGTGCTCAGGAGCAATTGCCGTCAGAACCGCTATATCAAGGTGTAGATACTTCTGAAAATCGGCGAGCTGTCCGGGCCCGTCAGTACCCAGCTCAACCACAACAACGTCGTACGGAAAACTGCCCCGAATCGTCCGCTCATTAGCCAAGAAGATTCGTAGCCAAGCTAACGGGTTCAGTAGGTTCGGCGGGTTTTGGTGCCCAAAAAAGACCAGTGGCACCGTGACGATATCGTTATAATTGCCTTCTTGCGAACGAACACGAAATGAGGCGCCAAGCAGCTGGGTAATGGCAAACTTGGTGCTCGTTTTGCCAATGCTACCCGCCACACCAATTACCGTCACCGACTGTTTAGCGAGCAGCCGTCGAACCTGTGAGCCAAGTAGCCATACAATTATGGCCTTGGGGATTCGTTTCATATATTTAAGTATACGATATCGCTAGTTGACTTGTCGCAAACGATCTTGCAGTTCGGTGATAGGTAACGCGTTCTTCGGTGTATTAACAACTGGACGATAGCCGTACGCGCTAAATACGTCGGAGCGATCGGCATCGGTGTACTTGACCGACGTCATCTGGCCCGAAATCACATCAACATCGACCGTAAAGGCGATTGGCGCACTATCTTTGTACTGTTCAGGGTTGACATTTTCAAGCTGGCGCAAGCCCATGTTGCGTGCGAATACACGAAGCATAGAAACGTATGGTACCGGCTTTACACTCCCCTGGTAGGTGTAGACAAGACGGTTGTTCTTCCAGGTCTTTACAACTCTGTTGGTATCGACTCCAAAAACATTGTTCTTTTGAATATATTCTGCAATTTGCTTGCGCTGGTTGGGCCTGACGCTACCAACAGGTACAATGCCCAAAACTGTTTGACTAAATAGTTGTGGCCCGCCGCTTTCGGCATCCTCTTGAGTTGTTTTACCCCATATGCCAAGCACTTTATCGAAGTTATAGTCCTTGCCACTGCTCGACTTCTGGGTAGTACTGATTGTGAGGTAGCGTGTGTATTCTTCGGTTGGGAAAGCGAGTGTTTCGGTAACTACCTTGGTCGCATCACTACCTTCTCCTTGTGTGAGCGTTGACTGTGATGCCACATACTGCTTTGGTGTAGTTACGAGAATACTCGTTTGTTCGAGCGACTGCCCCTGTGAATCCTGATTCGAGATCTTAGTTACACTCGGCGTTGCTAGGTTATTCGCAACCATGCGGTTAAAGACCTTGCTTGGGTTAGTGTAGCTATACTGCCACCAGGCATATACGCCTGCTCCCGCCAGTATGACAAGTGCTGCCACGATAAGGTTTGTAGGAGTAATGCGGGATTTCGATTGTGTAGCCATTCATCTATTGTAACAGACATCTGTTTGACCGAAGGCTATAAGTGTTGTGTTCTCTACGTTCCCTATTATTAAGGGTTTTTGCCCTTCCTACTTCGACAAAAGAACAAAAGGTGTACCAACAAAAAAGAAGGATTACAGGGGTGTTTGTACAATCTTCTGCCCTGGTACGATTTTCCAACTTGAACTTGAACAAATCGCTGGTATTATTAGTGATGCGTTAGGGGGCTATGGCGCAGTTGGCTAGCGCGCCTCGATGGCATCGAGGAGGTCGTCGGTTCGAACCCGACTAGCTCCACCACTAAAAAAGACCAATCCGTGGATCGGTCTTTTTTATATCGTGCGCGCCCACTATTTAGATGTAGGTCGGGGTTATTCATTTGGAACTGACCTCAACTGCACCGGGTGGAAAAATCGCCAGGTTTGAAGCTCATCAGCCGGAATTAGTATGTGCTCCGAAACAGTTCCGCCGCCAAGTAGTACGTTATCTAGTAAATTTTCGCAAACCTCTGTTGAATCTTCCGCTGCTTCTTCAAATGATTCTCCCTTAGCCGTGTATGAAAGGGCAACACCTTCATGCGATATATTAATTGCACATGGCCTGCCAAGCTCTTCGCGTACACGATCAAGCAGTCTCGGGTGTCGCACAACTCCAGGATGAAGATCGATGGTCAACCGGGCAAGCCATGGAACCGTCTCGTGTGATGGTAGTGATTCGCCTGGTGTACGCTCAGTCATGCAATACCCCTGTTCAATGAACTGTGCTGTATAAGATAGTACTGTTTCCATTAGAGCAAATTAGCGTTTGTAGGTCAAACCCAAGACTGTCATGATTGACTGCAATATGATGTTAGCGATTGCAACAAACGGTGTTGATGGGAAAGCCTGCATGTGCCTCCACCACTAAAAAAGACCGATCAACCAATCGGTCTTTTTTATATCGTGCGCGCCCACCCTGCGGCGGTGCCCATCATTGTTTGTATTTCACGTGTTTGTTAGATGCCGATACACGCCGCGTATTGTTGCGCACGAGTTACTTTATAAGCATAACCATGCTGGCCAAAATGTCAATCTCGCGCCAAAAGCTTACGCTTCAATAAGTTCAAGAAACTCTTGTTCGCTAAGGCGTACTGTGCCCAGCTTGTCGGCTTTAGCTAGTTTGCTCGCACCTACATTTTTGCCGACTACCAAATAGTCCGTGTCTTTACCGACCGAAGACTGAAAAGTGCCGCCAAGCGCACGAATTTTATCTGCGGCATCGTCACGTCCCATGGTTTCAAGCGTCCCCGTTACGACAAATTTCTTGCCATCCAGCGGGCCACCAACCCGTTTAACCTCAAGCGGCCAAACACCGTAATTCTTAAAAACGTCTAAAATATGCTGGTTATCCGGCTCCGCAAACCATTCCACAATCGACTCCGCCACCACTTCACCAATACCGTCGATCTCACTTAAGCCTTCAATAGTGGCTTCACGCAACGCTTCGAGGCTTCTAAAATGCTTAGCAAGATCAATCGCCGTTTGAGCACCAACCTGCCGGATGCCCAAGCCGTATATGAACTTGTCGAGGGGTGGTTGCTTCTTGGCCTGAATAGCCGCCACGAGCTTGCGTGCCGAAACTTCAGCAAACCGTTCCAGCCCCTGTACCTGCTCTTCTTGCAGGCCGTAAATATCTGGTGTCTCGTTAATGAGTCCAGCGTCGAGTAACGCCACGACGTTTTTTTCACCCAAGCCCTCAATGTCGAGCGCACCCTTACTGGCATAGTGTTGAATCCGTTTTTGCACGCGAGAAGGACACTGGTTATTCGGACAGCGCCAGACTGCTTCATCGGCCTTGAGTTTTACTAAAGTGGTGCCACACTCGGGGCACGCTGTAGGCATTACAAATGGTTTTTCACTGCCATCACGCAGTTTTACTAGTGGTTCAACCACCTCTGGGATAATATCTCCTGCTTTGTGCACAATTACCGTGTCGCCGACGCGGATATCCTTACGAAGGATTTCACCCTCATTGTGTAACGTTGCCATCTGCACCGTGCTGCCGGCAATAACCACGGCTTCAAGCATGGCTACTGGTGTGGCAGCACCCGTTCGCCCAATCGATATGAATATGTCTTTTAACTTGGTCGTGGCCTGCTCGGCCGCATATTTATAAGCCACGGCGGCACGCGGGGCTTTTCCAACCACGCCAAGGCGCGCATACACCTGGCGGTCATTTACTTTTATCACCAAACCATCGGTATTAAACGGCAGATCGTGACGCTTTTCTTCCCAGGCTTTGGTAAAAGCCATAATTTCTTGGGCTGAGGTGGCCATGCCAGGTTTGTCGTTCGCCAAAAAACCAAGTTCGCGAAGAGTTGCATAAGCAAATGAGTGGGTCGGCACGTCGGAAGCATCTTCGCGAATCAGATCATAGGCTCGGAAGTGGAGTGGTCGGCTAGCGACCAGTTTAGGATCGAGCTGGCGAATGGTGCCTGCGGCCGTGTTACGCGGATTGGCAAACAGTGGTAAACCATCTGCTTCGCGGCGCTTGTTTAGCTCGGCGAAGTCCTGTTTGTACATAACAATTTCACCGCGCACTTCGGTTCGCCCCTGTAAGAAATTCGAGCCATCACCAGACTGACGCAAGCGCAGTGGCACCGACTCAATGGTACGCACATTCATAGTCACATCTTCGCCCGTAAAGCCATCACCTCGAGTAATGGCGTTTGTTAGCAGGCCATCTTCATACACCAACGCACAGGCCAGACCGTCCATTTTAATATCCATAAAATACTCAAGCGACGACAGATTATCGACTAGTTTGCTGATGCGATCTATCCAGGCTTGCACTTCTTGTTCATCGAACACATCTTGCAAGCTGAGCATGCGGTAGCGATGCTCGACCGAGGTAAACTGCGGCAAGGGCTCACCCGCCACACGTTGGCTCGGTGAATCAGAGGTGATTAGGTCAGGATACGCCGCTTCGAGTTCAGACAGCTCATGTTTCAGGCTATCGGCAGCTTCCTCGCTCATGATCGACTCGTTCAGCACATTGTACTTATAGCGATACTCGTTAATGAGTTCGCGTAGCTTTGCTAAACGCTCGGCGGCTTGCGCATGCGTGAGCTTACTCATAGGAGTGCCCTATATAGGTTGTACATGTATCCATGAAAAACTGCGAGCGCCACCATACTGAGAGCAAAGAACACCCATTGGGCCAGAACAGGCACCCACATAATGAGTGGGACCATAATAATTGCGGCTATCACCAACATGGCAAGTGGCAGAAAGAAAATTTTGCGCAGCACGACCAGCCGACGGTACCGTACAAGTTCGCGGGCTGAGCGCAGTGCAGCCATTGGGCGAAGGTCGGGCAATGTCACAATATAGAGTGCGAATAACGATGATGCCACCATATAAAACGATAAAATACAAAGGATAATACAGAGTAGGATCCACAGTGTCTTCTCGATAGAGGTAACCGCCAGCCCACCGCCAAGTACTGCATTCCCCAAAAAATTAGCAATCAGCAGCGGGATAAACTGCAGCTCAATAACAATAATAACCAGCACAAATGGCACGAGTGGATAGAGACCTTTATAGAAGGCATCTCGGACCGAGGGTACATGCTTTTTCTCGGTCGTAGTTTGGCGTAGCGCCCAGATCAGAACCAAGCTGACAATGAGTAGCACAATAGTCTGATACGTGCTGGTAGCTGAACTATCACTGCTGCCGACATTGCTTAACAAGGTCCCGAATAAGGTTAATGAAGTTTTAATGTTAGCCGCACTACCGCTAAAAGCGCTTTGTAATGTCCCCTTCAGCTCGCTAATATTATTGCCCGTGCCAAGACTCTTCACCAAAACAATGTTAAGCACGATATAAATTAAGGTGATGCCACCAAACAATCGCCAATTCTTAATGAGTTGCTTAAACGTACTTTTGAGTAATTTAAAGGCGCTGGGCAATGGCTTGCTCTGATGCTTAATGCGCCGACTCATCTTGAATGACTGATAACGTGACGGTTTCAACTTTCGGACCTTGAGTTCTTGCGACTCTGATACCTTTGCCGTCTTAGCGCTGCCCTTGGCGGGTGTTTTTTGGACTTTGCCCTTGGCGGTGAGCCGAGTACCATCAACAGGCTTAGATGACTTTTTAACCGGTTTTTTTGACTTCTTGTTAGCTGCCATTGTTTTCCATAGCCCGTAGGCGTTTAATGCGATCTTCGATTGGAGGATGGGTGCTGAAGAGATTACTCACTTTTCCTTTTTTAAGTGGATTTGAAAAGAATAAATGGGCAGTTGAGGAGTTTTGTTTTTTCATAACGCTCCCAGACTTCTCAATCTTTTGCAGTGCACTTGCCAAACCTTCTGGATATCGCGTAGTTAGGGCACCGGTGGCATCGGCCAGGTATTCACGTTTGCGCGATATCGACAGTTGAATGAGCCAAGCAATCAATGGGGCAAGCAGCGCAGCCACAATACCGACAATGAAAAATATACTGTTATCACTGTCGTTGTCGTTATCGCGAAACCACGTGGCACGTAGCATAATGTCGGCCAGCACACTCACCACGGCGACTAGCGCAAACACAATCATTGAAACCCGAATGTCATAATTCTTTACATGGCCCATTTCATGCGCAAAGACACCCTCCAGTTCGGTATCACTCATCATATTGAGCAAACCTGTTGTAGCACAAACTGCTGAGTGTTTTGGGTCGCGACCAGTTGCAAAAGCGTTTGGTGCAGGATCATCAATAATATACACCTTGGGCATGGGGAGGCCATCAGTAATGGCCAGGTTTTCAACTGTGCGCCAGAGGCGCGGATTGTCACTTTTTTGGATTTCGCGGGCTCCATTTATCGCCAATGCCATTTTGGAGCCACTCACGTAGCTAATAAAAGCGTAAACAAGTGCACCCGCCAAAACAAATGGCGTTAATGATGGCTGATGAAAGAACTCAGCAAACACCCAGCCAAGGCCACCAACGAGGAGCACAAAGATAACCATCATAAAGACAGTTTTGCGCTTGTTAGCAGCAATTTCTTTGTACATTAGTGACCCCAGGCTGGCTGGTGGGAGCCTAGAATTTTACTTCGGTTGGCTTTTGGATAGCTTCGGCTTCAGCAGCGTCAACTTCGTAGAAGTCTCGCTTTGTAAAGTGCAACATGCCAGCAATAATGCTGCTTGGGAAGGTCTGAATTTTGATGTTCAGATCACGGGCTGAACCGTTGTAAAAGCGGCGAGCAGCTTGGATCTTGTCTTCGGTGTCGGTAAGCTCAGCTTGCAACTGTGCAAAGTTCTGGCTAGCCTTCAGGTCTGGGTTGCTTTCAGCTACGGCGAACACGCTCTTAAGAGCGCCTGTGATGGCGTTGTCGGCAGCAGCGGTGTCTTGGACCGATGAATTGCCGGTAATAACACTTGAGCGTTCCTTAGCAACGTTCTCGAGCGTCTCTGCTTCGTGCTTGGCATAGCCCTTTACGGTACTAACCAAGTTTGGAATCAGGTCAAGACGGCGCTTAAGCTGCACGTTAATATCGCTCCAGGCCTCGTCTGTGCGAACCTTAAGCTTCACTAAACCGTTATATATGCCGATACCCGCAAATACGAGAACCAGCAGAATGATACCGATAACAATAAGTACTGTCATGAAACGTTTACCCCTGTTTATTCACTAGTAACAAGTATAGCACCATTAAGGGGTGCAAAACAGTGGAAATTTATAGATAGACTGATCGTGTTCAGCAAGCTTGCGTGCTCTTCTACAAAATGACATGCGCAATTATATAGCGATAGATCGGCTGACAATACAGTGCCAAAACAAAGCAGAAACTCCCTATAATCACCCCGCTGAGCACAAGCTGTTTGCTGTATTTCTTGACGCGCGGGAAAGCTAACAACCCCAGACTAAATACAATAGCGATCAGAGATAATACTGCTGCAAATGCTGTCAGCCGATCAAGTTGCAACGAAATATTTTGATTAACCTCTCCAATGTTTGCTTCTGGAGCAACTCGGCCAGCGCTTAATAACATAAGGCTTTGAGCGGTAGCAATAAGTGTGGCCCATAGAATAATTGTGCCCGCGGCGGCAGCCAAGAGTGCTATCTTTTGTGCTACCAGTACCAAATAATACAATCCTTGCTGATCAGCTTGTACGGTCGATGCCTTTTGTTTTGCCATGGTTTTTTCCTAGGTTATGTATATGCCGTCATCGTAGCACAGGTGTGTCTGAAAAGGTATATGCTTACACTAGACAAGCACCAGGAAAGCCTGAAGCAAGCTGCAAGCAATCTATTTAGTGTATTGACTACACTAACTATTTGGTTTATGCTGTTGATATGACAGAATTGAGACCCCCAGTTGAACGTGTGTTTATTGAAGCCGATGAACACAACGAGCGTAGTGAGCTGGTCACAGACCGGTTAGTTGCCTGTTTGGGCGAAGTAGCGATCGAGGTTGTGAGTGACCTAGCCGAAGCTGATGCATTTATTGTGCTGGGCGGAGACGGCACGTTTCAGAAGAAGTTACACAAACATGCCCTGCCCGACGTCCCTGTTGCGGGCGTAAATATTGGCACAGTTGGCTTTTTAATGGATACGCTCGCGAGTCGTGAACACTTAAGTGCACATGTACAGAAGCTGGCTGATGGTGAGTTTAGAGTACAGTCGGTGCCAACCATTGAAATGGAAGTACCTGAAACTAGCTTAATAACCAATGCCATTAATGAAGTAGTTATTGAACGGGCAGCAGCACAGGCACTCAACGCCCATTACCGAGTTGGCAATGCCATGTTTACATCATATGTGGGCGACGGCTTAATCTTTGCAACGGCGCTTGGTTCGACGGGCTATGCAGCATCGGCTGGTGGCGTATACCTCGACCCCGACGTGCAAGGCTACGTAATGGTACATTCCAATGAATACCGTTCAAATCTGACCGACAGTCTGCAAAAACCTGCAGTTATTAGTGCGCGCACCAAAGTAGAAGTCCAAATGGACGGAGTGGACAAGCGACCCTACCGCTTAACACGTGATGGTTTTGATCTCACAGATTGGCCAACCAATGGTTCGCCCGTATTGATAGGACTGTCAGAGGACAAATTCATTCACATTATCCGCTTTGATGACTACGACTGGGGCACCCACCTTCGTGAAGTGCTGCACCCTAAGAGCGACTAACAGACATGCTCTGACATAAAAGCCTAGGCTCCCCAAACGAGGGGTTCTAGTACTTACTATCTGGACGTTGGTAAGCAGGATTTACGCAAGTTGTCTCATTGGCAACTACTAATCGTCCCCTATCGAAGCAAGCGCCACAACTCTCCACAGGACATTCGAAAGGCGTTTTCGAGGTTTGCCCAAAATCACGAACCTCTTGCCTTAAACAACCTTGAGTGGCTTCAATCGAGTCTTTTTGCACCTCAACATTGGTTGTTGTTACCGACTCCCAATACTTCAAACTATCAAGTTCTTCGTACGCTACCCCGAGCTGTTCGGTAGTTATGTTCTTCATATTTGGTTATTATAAACTTATATATGACTAAAGTCAAAATTCTATAGATTGCCACAGAATACGATCGATCGGTCCGTCTTTTGATTTTGCCGTAATGTTATTAAAGGATGCTTTCAGAATTTGCTCAAGCACAGTAACGTCTATGTCTTGGAGCGATTTAATATACACACAGTATCCCGTGGTTGTATGCTTGCCGAGGCCATCTATTAGTTTTGCGTATCGGGCCGTGCCGTCCATTATGTAAATCGTTATTTTACCTTTCCGCGGGTAGAAGGCCAGGGTGTGTGCCTCACCTTTGCGACCACTGGTATATTCATATCGATACACGCCAAAACCGATAGTACCGTAACCATACAGAATCGGCTCTTCGCCACTGATCCGTGCCATGATTGCAATGAGAGTCTTGGTGTCTTGCGTAAGTGTTCCGTCTGGCAATGAAGCAACGTATTGGTCTACGGTAATGTCGCGTCGTTCGTCGGCTTTACTCATGTCTTTATAGTAACAAATGGACCAATCCTGAACACAAAGGTTTGCAACAGTATGGGTGTTATACTTTTCAATAGGATTATCAGATATCATGGGAAAGATAGTAGCTATTGGTGGCGGTGAAATGGGACGGCCAAAGGAAGATGGTAGTGGCTTTTATCCCGTAGAGACAACAGCCATTGATCAAGAAATCATTACGTTAACAAATAAGAAGCACCCAGCATTGCTCTTTTTGCCGACGGCAAGTGGTGATTCTGCCGGCTATGCCGAAGTAGTTCAGAAACACTTTACAAACCTCGGGTGCACTACTGTAGATGTGCTGAATCTATCCGATAAGGCCCTGGCACATGAGCAGATACGAAAGATAATCCTATCACACGACGCTATTTATGTTGGTGGCGGTAACACGCTTCGTATGATGACAATCTGGAGGAGACTCGGCGTCGATAAAATGCTTAAGGAAGCCTATGAAAAAGGAATCGTTTTATCTGGTATCAGTGCAGGCTCAATCTGCTGGTTCACGTCTGGCAGTTCAGATTCTCG
The DNA here is from genome assembly GCA_964394925.1 of uncultured Candidatus Saccharibacteria bacterium. GTDB lineage: Bacteria > Patescibacteriota > Saccharimonadia > Saccharimonadales > CAYLGV01 > CAYLGV01. The sequence continues at coordinate 72,892 of CAYMZG010000001.1, forward strand.
TAAGCTTAAAAGCAACAATTTTGTAAACGTTAAGGGCCTGGGATTAATAGATGCGCTCAACTGCCCACACTACGACAGCGAACCTACCAGACAAACCGATTTAAGAAGAATGACAAGAACTACTCGAAAAACGGCAATCGCCCTCGACAACTGTGCTGCGCTTGAGGTGGTTGATAACTCATACAAAATCATAACTAGTAAACCAACTGCAAAAGCCAGAAAAGTCTGCTGGAATCACGACCAGTATGTCGTCGAAGAGATTGCTGTGAGCGAGGGGTATCAACCATTAGATGATATCCTTTGAAATGCTCTTGCACTGGTTGGAATATCAAAGAACCATTTACGTTAACAAACTTGGTACTTCTGCTCTCCATAATCACATACCTTGCCGAGCGTTGTATAATTAAGGTATGAAAATAAAACAGCAAAGTCTTTGGTGGATAATCGCCGGCAGTTCGGCAGTTGGCCTCATATCATCCCTAATACAGACCATTGAACGCATCAATAATGCACTGCATCCTAACGTTGGTCTTACCTGCGATATAAATGCCGTTTTTAGCTGCTCGAACGTTTTTAATGCGTGGCAGTCACGCGTTTTCGGCTTTTCAAACTCGCTCATTTGTATGATGTTTTTTGCTACCACGCTTGGCGTCGCCTTGGCGGCAGCCACCGGAAGCATTTTGCACTCCCGCTTGCGATACGTTTTTCATTTTTTCTCGGTGTTCTTTCTTGGTTTTGGGGCCTGGTACCTGTGGCAAAGCACGTACCGCATTGGATACATCTGTATGTTTTGTCTGTTTTGCTACAGCGCCGTTATTCTAATGAACTGGGCTTGGTTTAGGCTCCATTACGCTGCTTTACCTCTTAAAAAGGTATCGGCAGTTAAGCTCAATGCATTTGTTACTAGTGGGGGTGACATATTTGTCGCCATACTTTGGGCACTCGCTTTCGCGGCAATGATCATCTTTCGTTTTTGGTAGTGTCGACTTTTTCGTTCGTGATTTAGCGTATATCGCAACGATTAAACTTGTAGTATAATATTATTTATGAATAGTCAATTTGAGGCGCCTACTAGCCATGATGAGTCCGTGGTTGAGCAAACGAGCATTGTTGATTCTTATTGGGTCCGTATGTATCCAAAAATCAACGGTGCCGCTAGTGTAGTTGAAGCTGCCTCGGGTTTGCTGACCGGTAATATAAGTGTTGCGGTTGATGGTATGCATGGTACGGCCGAAATTGTTATTGCTAATTCCCAGATTACACACGCCCATGAGCATGATCATATTAACGATAAAAAGCGCAAGCGAATCTATACTGCCCTATCGGGGTTAGCGCTTGGTGCAGCGGGCTTAGCTTTAGCAGAGGCAACCGGCGTAGCCGATTGGCAATCAGACAACCAAGTGATGGAGACGGTCAGTTGGCTTTCATCGGGTGTTGCAGCAACATCAGCATGGGCCGCCGGTACTGCCCTCGTAAAGCGCATACGTTCAAAATACCACCGTTATTTTCACGCCCCCCTTACCGAAACTGAGCATGACGTAACGAGGCATGTATTGCTTCTGGATGTAACTGCATCAACCCTGGCATTTACTAGTGCGAGTGCCCGTATTGCAACGCAGATCCTTCAAAGCAAGGGTTACTCGGGCCTCGATACCGAAATGCTCGAGCATAGCATTGGAGTTGCGAGTGGCCTGTACGGAGCGTACTTATTTAGACCAACGAAATCCAACCTCCAGCACCACAGCCACACCGAAAGCCAGGAAACCTTACCTCCCGCTGTTGAAGAAATGGAGCAAATACAGCCACGACAGCGTGTTTTGGCTCGCATGTTTGGCAGAAAAGCTCTCAAAGAAAACATCGATACAATGACAGACACAGAAAACTAAGAGGTAACTCGACTACTATGCATCCTACGTTAGATACGTTTTGATGTCTTGAGATAGATTACCTTAGAGGAAATACTTTGCATTATATACCTTTATATGTTGTGTTAAAATTAAAGTATCTATGGCAGAACCAACTGATGCAAGAAATCAACTAGACACTTTCGTAGTGCCCTTCGAAGAACAAACTTTAAGCTACGAAGCTGCCGTTCAGGCAGGAGTTATCTTCAGAGAGGGCATGGAAAACCTGTTCCTTCAAAATATGGAGGTCAGCATTCAGGCTGATCACAAAGATGGTGGTCCGCTGCATGCTGATGTCCGTCTACTCATTGAGGGTAGGGACTCATCAAAACTCCGAATTATAGTAAGAAAAAATAACCCCGAACACACAGATGATGAGGTAGTAGGCAGGCCACTTTATAGGATTCATATAACTGAAGAAAGACCAGATCGTTCAGACGGCACAATAATTTTTTATAGCTTCCACGAAAGCAGCAGTCTGGTAACTAGAAGGGATGTTTCTGAAGATTGGGAACAAGAATTGAAGCTGCGAAGACAACTCGAACCAATGCCTGATTTTACAGGAATGAGCCGAGCAGAAACTGCTGCTTATTTTGACAAGGCTGCTGCTCGCTCACAGGAGAGAGTCGCAAATCTAAATTTAGAAGTTGAAATGGGTATTAATGACCAGCCAGTTGGAGTAGAAGAGGTTGAGGCGTTGCTTGAATTACTACAGAGTGCTATACCACTATCTGAAGCCGACTGGGAACTTATGCAAATAACGAAATATGACGGTTTTGATGGAGAAAATTGGGATAGTTCTCAAGAAACTGATGATAATGCAAATCGAGTTAGCAGAATTCGAAAAGCTGCTAGCACCCTTTTGAATCTTATTCGAAAAAGATAACCGTTTGACACTATTTGAGAGACGAAACAAGCCCATTCAGGCTCTAATTCAGTAATTCAAACATTTGGTGCGCATTTACAGAATTTGCTCAAACTCTTCAATTCGCTCATGGATGATAACATATTCCGAGCTCTTACAATACCCGAACCACGGGAGATGTTAGGAAAAGTTATTTATTAGCTTCGGGTTTGGTAAAAAGCTCCTTTAGGTGCTTCTTATCCTCGTTCGTATTTATATTGTCTTTAACACTTTGGAGCTTGGTCTCGAACTTACTGAGACCTAGTGCCTTCAACTTCTTCTGGAATGTTCGGTCAGGATGCTTAAAGCTCAGCCCAAAGCTATCTACCAATTCTTCAATGGCTCTTGTATACACAAGGTTGATATTGAAGTAACTCGACTTAACTACCTTATCAGCTGATGTAAACCAGTATGTATTTGCCCAGGAATTACATATGCGCTCCAATGTTTCCAGTTTGTAGCCCAAAGACTTATTCATGTACTTTTTGTTCTTTAATATGGTCCTAATCTTGGTTGATGTTTTCTTGAACGCCCCGGCTGACGGATAAAGCCTACTCGCCTTAAAATGAATACCCAAGAATTCAAAATCATCAGTATTACAGACATATGATTTGCTCTTGTGTTTCTTGGCTTTCAGAATAGTCCGGGCTTGCAGCGGGTACAATTCCAGTTGCAGCTTTGCCACTTCCTCTCTCGCTATTTTGTCAGCCTCAAGAGCATCCTCAAGACTTTTAGTTAGTACCACAAAGTCATCTGCATACCGTATGAGCTTGAAACCTTTGTCCAATAGCACACGGTCAAAATCTTTTAAGTAGATGTTGGAGAACAACGGCGACAATATACCACCCTGGGGAATACCATACTCTAGGTCGGGGAATAGCTCTGATATTTCCTTTGAACCATGCTTTTTGCGCAAGGCTTGAATGTTACCTATTTCCTGGGCGAGACTAGCGCTTATTAAATCATTGAGTGTTGTGTCCTTGGATAGCGCCGGAAAGACCATCTGGTCCAAAAGTATGTCACGCTTAACCTCGCCAAAGTAGTTCTTAATATCTCCCTTGTAGCAGACCGTATAGCCCTCACTAATGAGCCGATTTATTTCGCTTATCGCTTTTAGTAACCCTCGGTCCTTAATGTATGCATAGCTTGCATCGTTATGGACATTGAAAGCCTTCTCTAGCACTTCGTGTATTTCAATCTCAATAGCTTTCTGTACCACCCGGTCGGCTACGGTTGCAACACGGATAGGTCGCTTTTTGCCCGTAAACCCTTTTGGTATTGCCACGCCTCTAATCTTAGAAAACTTATAACCACCCTTAGACAAGAGCTTGTCTCGGATATTATCCAAGTTAGCGTCAAGGTCAGCCTTGAAGGCTTGGATGGTCGTATTGTCTATGCCGTAAGAAAGCTTATTGCGGCGTAAAGACCTCCAGGCATTATTCAGCTGGTCTTTCTCTGCTATTCGTTGTAGTCGTGTAGTTGCATTGGGCATATTATTTAACACCCTAATGCGCTTTGAGCTGTTAGACAGGGCGGTTACATATAGGTCTCCTCCAACAGTAGTTTCGCTCCTGGTCATCATATGTCCAACAAAGGACATACTTGGCAGACCAGCCAACGCCACTATGATGGCGAGATACCACCTGCTCAGCAGATGCAACAGCGAACTGTTACTCCTACCGTTTTGTTCCGCAGGGCAGTGGTCGATTTTCACATCTGACCCCTGGGTAGAACACAAATTGCTGCTCGGTTGTTGTGCGATTTGCATCGAAACCCCCGTCTCCTTCACGCTATTAGTTTTGTAAGTGGTCGTCTCAAAGCTTTGGGTGTCACCGCCAGCGACCTTAATGCGTGTTACACCAACAGTAGTTTCGCTCCTGGTCATCATATGTCCAACAAAGGACATACTTGGCAGACCAGCCAACGCCACTATGATGGCGAGATACCACCTGCTCAGCAGATGCAACAGCGAACTGTTACTCCTACCGTTTTGTTCCGCAGGGCAGCCCTTACATTATAGCACCCCTGTTGGTGAGACTCCGTTGTATAAATAGCCAATTTTTGGGGCTGAATTTACCAAAGCTTTTAAAAGCTCAGCCACTCTTCATTCTGGACAGCACCACGGTTCTTGATGCGAATACCTGGTTCGTCTGTCACTTGACCTATTGCTTGAGCCACGACACCTGCTTGTGCAGCTTCCGCTAACACCTTTTCAGGTTCTGGTGTAGCGATAACCATTCCAGAACCCATGTGCCATTTACCGTAGGCTTTTTCGTCATCAAAACCTCGTAACCGCTGAACTTCAAGCATTATTTTTGGTGGTGTAATCGGACTATCTAACGTAACACCTAAGCCAGAAGGTTCAAGCATTCGTCCTAACTTGCTAGGCTGACCGCCGCCAGTTATATGTGCCACGCCAGTCACTTTTGCCTTTGGCTCTTTTTCAATGTCGTATCCACCAGTTAATTCACTGACAAAACCTGAGTAAATAACCGATGGCTTTTGCACCAATCTACCCAGGCTAAGTTCACCAAGTTCTGCAATAACTTCATGTTGCCATTCTGGTCCATAGTGTTCCAGCATCGCTTTACGAACATCGGTTATCCCGTTAGAACGGAAACCATGCTCAGCTAGACCAACAAGCGTGTCACCAGGCTGTATTTGATGTCCAGTCAACATACGCTCTTTATGTGCAAACCATAAGACTGCTGCACCCCAGTTATAGTTAAAGTCACCATAACCACCAACCCTATCACCCAGTTCGGCAACCTCGCCGTTCACAACCACAACTCTTGCAGCTTTTGCCGCATCTACATAACCTTGTCCAAGCTGCCGTACAGCATCGCGAGTGTGTTCTGTGTCGTTAAGCTGCCTAACATCAAGAATTGAGCCAATGGCAATTGGTTCTGCGCCACGCACTACCGCATCGTCACAAACCATAGCGAATAAGTCATGCGCAACAACCGAGTGGTCATCAAGCCGTTCAGAAACTTCTACTTTAGTGCCTACGCCATCAAATGCTAGGTTCATATACATATTGCCGAGGTCTTTCAGCGCAGTTGCAGGGATAGCCCGTAGACCTGAGAATGACTCATGAAACTCTACCAATAACCCTGGTCGGTTATCGTGTGTCATTTTTGATGCTTCGTAGAGCATCCTCGAAACATCATCTCCTAGTTCAATATTCACATCTTGGATAGGTCCGCGTTCAGCCATAAAACTCCTTTTCATAAGATTATAGATACCTATCACCGCAAACCAAAGCAGTAGCACTTTTAATAAGCATAAAACGGGGGGCGGGTCGCCTTTGACCCCTGTTAAAGGTACTCCGCTGTATAAATAGCGAATTTATGGGGGTAGATTTTACCAAGCGTTTTTTGGACAGAAAAAAGCAATACCGAATTTTTGGGAACAACTTTCAAAATACGCTTTTTGCGCCAAGAAATGGGCGACTCGCGTAATAGTATTCGGCGTAAGCTGGTACTGGTTTAGACGACCTGCGGGTCGTCCTTTTTTATGGAATGGACCTGCTAATAACAAAGTAATAGGAGGTTCATATCGTGAAAGATAAAAAGCTTTTTAAGAAATGGTGGTTCTGGGTAATCGTTGTTGTTGTCCTTGGGGCAATAGGTTCACTTGGTCAAAGCGGCAAGGACAGCACAACCAATACAAATACGCAGCAAACCGCCAATAGTACAAACAACACTGGAACATTGCCAAGGCTAAACACAGACGACTATAAGGGCAAGGAGGGTCTGGTAGTTTACAAGGAGCTAAAAGCTAAGGGCTACAAAGTCGATGCCACCTTTGAGAACCAAGCTCTTACTGACATTAACGGCAAAGCATCTGATTTGTTTGAGCCACTAGACCCCAACAAAGCTAATGACAAGCAATCTGTTGACTCATTTGTAGTTGGTAGCCTAACGCAAGAAGGAGATAGCATTAGTCTGCTTATTGCTAAGTCATCAAACTAAGACTGCGCTATACTAGGAATACACATTAAAAATTTAACCGTATTCCATGTAGCAGCTAATCGCGGAGACGACCCGCTTAAACTATCGGGGCTGCACACATACATGGAATGTAAGTAAAAACGAGACACGGACTCGGCATAAAACGGGCTTACACGCGGACTAATTAGGGCAATTGCCTTGAGGAGTCGTTGTGGAGTCCGTTTTTTCACAAATCAACCGGGATATAGGAGTGGTCGCACTCCTAAGTATCCTTGCTACTTACGCAAAGGTAGAAACACAAACTAAGCCATTCTTGATTAAGGACGGCATAAAAATCATTTTGTAGACATAAGCCTAAGTGAGCTCTAACTATGTGAGCAAGGATTATATAATCTAGCTATGGCTGAGCTAAACAATACTCAGAAATTATTAGAACTACTCCAAGCAGGTCAACCAAAGTCACCGGCTGATGTTGACACTGGTACTGTTCGCTATGCGTTGTATGCTCGCAAGTCAACCACTAGCGAAGACAGACAGGCGTCTTCTATTGAGGACCAAATTAAAGAGTGTATGGAGAATGTCGTATCTCCTAATAACCTTAATATCGTAAAGGTCTATGACGAAAGCTTCTCAGCAAAAGTAGCTGATACGCGCGTGAAGTTTAATGCAATGATTAGCGAGATTGAGAACGGTCGTATTGACGGCGTTATTGCATGGCATCCTGATAGGCTCTCACGAAATATGAAAGAGGCTGGTGCAATCATTGACCTTGTAGATAGAGGTCTAATTAAGGACCTACGATTTAGTACATTTACTTTTGAGAATACCCCTGCTGGCAAAATGCTCCTGGGCATAACTTTCGTCATGGCAAAGCAATACTCAGAGCACCTCTCGGAGTCAGTGGACCGAGGCAATAAGCGAACGGTCGTGGAAAGAACTGAGTTTATTGGCAAATTCAAGCATGGTTATATTGTAGATATTGACCGCGCATTCCAACCCGACCCACACAACTTCACCAAGGTTAAAGAGATGTTTGCCATGGCGCTCGCCGGTAAATCACAGAAGGATATCCGACTATGGATAAATGAGCAGGGTTATACGGTCCAAAAACGCGCAGGTGGTGAATATGTGCAGCACATCTGGGATAAAGATGATGTGTCTAAGCTACTCAGAGACCCTCACTATGCCGGGGTACACAAATGGGGCAAAAACCTGACCGACCTAGTTGAGGCTTACGACTTTGAGCCGATGATAACCGTTAATGAATTCCTCAGGATAAATAAGATAGATAGCCTGAACTCATCAAAGGTATTGGCAATTAGTAGACCAAGGAGCGGTGATATAGGCGCTGACCTGCTTCGTGGTATGGTCTACTGCTCTATGTGTAATAAGACCTTTACCTCAATGCTTATACCAAAACGAGACAAAGTTACTAAGGAAATCATCCATGCTCGCTACTACTATAAATGCGAGACAGAAGGCTGCTCTATGGTTAATAAATCTGCTCGCGGTGGGCTGGTCATAGAGGCTGCGCAACAGTTCTTTAGGCAATACCTATTCGTTACTAAGAGCAACTATGCCTATTACGCGAAGGAGGCTGAAAAAGAGGCTAACCGTAAGGCGACTGAGTTTACTAGCGCCATAGCAAGACTAAAGCTGCTCATTGCCAACAAAGAGAAATCATATGAGGAGGTAAAAGACCTCATCATAAAGAACCCCGAGCTAAAAGACCACTACGACCTGGCAAAATATGCTAAGGAAATTAAAAAGCTCAAGAAAGACTATAAGGAGGCAGCCGACTCACGCGACAAAATTAAGAGCGCTATTCCAAGTTTCGAGGAATACCTCAAACTCCTGGAGTCGACTCCCGTTATTCTGAGTAAAATACGCGACATGAAGACCATGGATGCTCTACTGCGTGTTTTCTTCTCTAATTTCACGATTACACCGGGCGAAAAAGACTTTCGTAAGGGGTCAACTGTTACCTATAAACTAAACGAACCCTGGCAAGGGTTCGTTGATGACGATGATTTCGTTTCTGGTGCCAGATAGCCAGCATATTCCAAACAATAAATGCCACTAATGTAGACGTGTACAAGCTTGAAGCTCTGGCACAGCAATTTAACCTAGCGGGAGATTTGCTCCAAGCATAAAGCTGGAAGGTAAATCACAGCCTGTGCAGGTTCTGTTTAATGACAAGTGCTTGGTAGCGCTTTGCTGCTGCCAATGTTGCTAGGCAATAACAGTGAGGTATCAGTGAGAACTTAATTCAGATAGTAGCACCTTGAAGTTAAGCTCACCTATATTCTTGGGCGAGATAACAACATTCTGTGCGCTGCTTAGTGTCATATAACTGTGGCTGACTAATTCAGGTATAGCTTGGAGCCAAAGAGCCTTGCTCCTCATAATTACAATCGTTTTATTTTGCTTTATTGCTTCCTTAACAAGCTCAAAGGAGTAAAGCTGTGAAGGAGTAAAAGCGTTGATATGTTTGTAGTTAATTGAGTGATAGGGAAAGTATTCAATCATCATAATTTTATCTCTAAGTGCTTCTAGGGACACGCCAGCATTTAATAGTGGTTTAAGTTTTGCGCTCCACCATTTATAGCCACCCGTTTTTTCTAGCCCGCCGTTAAAGTAATAGAATGGTGATTCAAAGGGGTCATTTAGATTACCCCGACACCCTTCAATAAATGCAGTGAGTTTCATATTCACGCTTACATCTGAATCAGTAAAACCTGGATTAAGTGCCAAGAACACTACCTTTGCATTATTAAGACCACCTACAAGAGGTTCAGGTAGCGTATCAAGTCGCAAGCCAATGAAGTTTTTGTGATTCTCAATAACTGCTAAGTCATCATCAAGAATATAAGGTTCTCTAAATGGTAGTGACTTCCAAGGATTACTTCGCATACATATATGTTATTACATTCGTTTAGAAGTAATAGCTTTTACTTTTATTAGTTCCCCTATACCACTACAAAGTCTATAATCAGCTTATGGGATTATTATCTAAACTATTCAATTCGGACAATCAAAAGGAACCAAAAATTACTGTAACCGTAACTGGCGGAATAGAAGATGACGGTTATAAACCAGCGAAGCGTGAGTTTAGTGATAATGAAGCTGGTTTACTAGATACTATTAACACTAATGAAACAGTAGTTCCCACGCAAAAACTTCCGTTTTCTAATGTATGTCCATACTGTGGAGTAGTCCAATCCAAGCCAGTAGGACGCAAGAAGAACTGTTCAGATTGTAAAAAGCCTATCTATGTAAGAACTACGCAAGACCTTTTTCCTTCTAGTGCATTAACGGAAGAACAAGTAGCTCACGTTGATTTTTATATGGGAATGAAGAACTACCTAATGGCTACGAAAGATGATTTCAAAAGGCACGAAAAGCTCTTACAGAAGAAATGGAATACACCAAAAGTTAATACCTACGACGTACTTTGGTCAATGTACAACGACACAGAGCTTTTAAAGCGAAATATAGATAAATCCTACACTGGAAAGTGGGCTACTATACAGTTATTACGTAATCATCAGATTGCTACTTTTGAAGCAGCAGAGTATCAAGCAGCAAGAGGTAATGACCCAACCCCTTACCTAAAAACAGCACAAGAGTATTCACTAAAAATGGCAAAGTTAAATGAATACGCAAAAGGTCTTACAGTTCAAAGTTATTCTTGTTGCGACGCCTGTACAAAGTTCCACGATAAGACGTTCACATTAGACTTTATTGAAAAAACACCAGTACTACCTATTAAGACCTGTACTCACCCTTTTAGGGACGGTTCTAAGTTTGTTCTGTGTACTTGCAGGTACAGTGAATACACCGAATACTAACAAGTTATTCCTTGCACAGCTCCATTAAGTAATCGTAAATCTTTACCATTGCTAGCGTGTCTAAGCAACAATAGGTTTTTAGCGACTTGTAAATATGTTGAGCTTCTTCGTTGGTTAAAGCGCCTGTAACAGCTTCATACCAGCGAATAGAAGCTGATAGTCCATTTTGTATATCAAGCTCTTTATAGCTAAACTCTGGGACTAATACCGGCAATACATATTTTATTGAGCTACTACCCTTAAAATCGTGATGTACATAATGCTGTTTACTAAACACGTCCATTAAATCAAATACACGATTATTCATATCTGTAAGATAGTCGGAGTATTCGGGATACGACTTAGCCATTTCTACATTACGTCCAGTTTCAAAAGATTTATTCCAGACTATTACACTCCCTGTATCGCCAAGGTTTTCCTTCAAACTTCGCAGCAACCCTTCCATTGGAGCTTTCTCGTTATCGGTCGCTAAGTATTCAAAATGCTCTAGTTCACTATTTTTATCTTTCTTTACGTGTAAAGAATACTGGAAAGGTAATTGCTGAAACGGAGAGCTACCACTAACAAGCGGTAAGGCAGTAGATACAGTTTCGTAATCCAAAAAGTAAAGTGGAAACTCTAATTCGCTGCATAGCTCTTTAATAGAATCTTTATCAATTATAGGCTCTTTTGTTTTCGCTACTTGAACTTGATTCTTTTGTATAACGGAAAGCTTTAAGTCTGCTGGAACGTCTTTCACATCATAAATATCACCGTCAATGAGTATTCCTAATTTCTTACCGTTAATACGAGAGATATTAAAAACAGAGTATTCGGGAATGTTTGGATTAAAATAATGAAAAGTCGGACAATGACCAGACCTAGTTTTTAATTTACAGCTACAGGATTTAGGCTCGTCACTCCTATTAACAAGCTCCACAGCGTCATTTATCTGCTGTTTGATTGTAGGCATAATTTTTTCTACTTTTTCAGTTACATCTATTGTTATTAAAAGTTCTTTAGGGTTGATTGCACCTCTACGAACGTACTCTTTATTCAAGTGAATTACTTGTACATTGGAGATGAGATACCCTGATTCTTCAAAAGCTATACGTTGAAAAGTAACATCATATATATGCTCTGGCTTAATTGAGTTTGTAGACTTAACTTCGTATAGCGTCCAAGTATCATCAGCATTTTTCTTGATTACGTCAGCCATTGCTAATAAGCCAGTTTCAGTAACTACTGTTGCTTGAAATAGAGTTTTAGCATTCTCTGCAACTAAGACATCAGTGTCTTCTTTTGCTTTTCTACCTCTTGTAGTAATTAGTGTAGCTTCTGGGAATAATTCACGGGCTTTTGCTTCAACCTCGTTACCTTGTTCTAGGCGACGGTTAATAGCTTCTTCTTCATCAGTAGGGACTAGTTCTGGTTTATGTTTCCAAAGCCAAAGGTAACTAGGGCAACACTGATATTTCAAGAAATCTGACTTTGATAAATATGTTTTTGTTTTTGTGGCGGTTGTCATAGTTCTACATTTCTTATTCGGTCAAGACGATATTTATAACTGTAACCCTTCGTACCTGGTATATGCAAATAAGTGTTATCAAATGTGAAGCTATAAAATACCCTAAAAGTTTTATCATCTTTGTAATAGATTTTTGCAGGTTGGTTTGATACAGAGCGATATTTCAAATACTCCAAGATGTATTCCATAGATACTTCTTGTTCAAACTTTACTCGTTTAACTACAGGTTTAGTTGCAGACCTAACAGTCTTCTGTGTATTCCATTCACCGCACGAAGTACATCTGCCTGACCAAGTTTCAGTCACAGCGTCGCAGTTGCTGCACTGATACCAATTTTTATTAGAAGTAGATTTTTCTTGCCGACCTATTTGCTGCCTAAACGAGTGCAACGTTTTGCCAGTTACTTTTTCGTAACATAGATAGCACTCTGGTCGTCCTTTGAAAGGAAATAGCCACGACCATTTTACTTCCTCACAAACGCTACAAATCCGCTTATCGCCTTTTTGTACTGATTCAATAACGGCTAAGAAACCGTCAATAGCCCCTTGCGTATATTCTTTTTTTTTACGACGTTGGCTAATAAGCCGTCAAGTTGCTTTATGGGTTCTTTTCCAAGGTTAAACTTGTTCAGTCTTAGAAACTTATAGCCATAGCCTTCAAGTACTTTTTGCCTATAAACATCATCTGCTTTTAGATAACTTTCGTAGTTACTTTCATTTACTTCATCTAGGTTTATGAAATGTTCATTAAATCCGTCATATTCAATAACTATTTTTTGTTTACCGAATGTAAGCAAGAAGTCTACTTTATACATTGGGTGGCTGTAATTTTTATCTAGCGACTTCAAGTATTCGCCTAGCGGGAACTGTGGAACTAGTTCTAGTTGGTCTTTGTTCTTTTGGTAGAACTCGGTCTGATAGAAGTAGTTCTGTACTAGAGGTTCCATCGCAGACTTCTCGTCAGTACCACCGATTTGATGAGTAGTGGTGTTAAGAGCATTTTCATAATAAAGTAGCGCAGTTTTAACTTCGCCCCAATACTCATTGACAGGCTTACTAAGTACAAAATGTATTGTTTCTTTTGCTCGGCTGAAACCAACATTTAGACGTTGCTCACGTGTCCCGAACTCCTTCCCAGTCTTAACTGATTCTTCCATTGAAATTGGGAAAATATATCGGTGTGTATTCTCATCACTTTTTTCAACCATACTGTACAAAAGATAATCTCGTTCTTCGCCTTGGCAGGTATCAAAGGTCATCACCTTTAGGGAGTGTTCGTGTAGCCAGTCAGAAATCCCCGAGTCATTTAGCAGGTTGTTAATAAACGTGGCTTGCTCTCTGTGTGGTGTAATAACGCCTAATGAGCCAGCATAATCCTTGTTTTTGAGTGCTGTAAATTGCTCTAGGATATAGTTAGCTTCCGCAGAGTTTGTCAGCCTGTATTGTTCGGTGACACCTTCTGTCTCAACTTGCGTAAACTTGATAACTTCACTAATAGGTAATGAACGAGCTTTCATACACTGTAAGTTATTGTCATAGAAATACTTGTTTGAATAACCAATGATTTCTGGGTAACAACGAAAATGCTTTTTCAGCATTGTTTGATAATTTGTAATGAATCTACAGAAGTCCAAAATTGAGCGTTTAACATTAAAGTTTTCATCTACCCTTGCAGAGTAAACTGAACTGTAGTCTTTAGCCTGTGCGTCAATTGAAGCCCTTAAAGTTTTCAGTAGGTTACTGCGATACTTGCTGTTAGTAAGTACGCTAGCGTTTCCAGCCTTTACGTTACTAAACTGCTTCTCATCACCAAGTACCAAGATTTTTTTGCCACGAATCAAAGCTGGTAGAGCTTGGGCAATACTAACCTGGGAAGCTTCGTCAATTATTACTAAATCAAACAAGCCTTTTTCTAAAGGAATATACGTTGCGTAATCTCTAATGCCAGCTAGTATGCAGGGGAACGCTTGCTTTAAGTCGCTGAAAAGAACTTTAGGAAACTTCTGCTTAGATTTGAGCATAGATTTCAGCGTTCTAATATCAGCAGCGTGGTGGTCTACATAGTCAATAATACGAGTATCTAAAATGTTAGCCATTTTAGCTGCATTAAGTAGGTACAGGCTTTCGGAACTATCTGCAAAGTTATCTGTAGCTATAACTTCAAACTTATCGGCAAGTTTCTGTGCTTCTTTCTTATCATTCAGGTAATCAGCTAGTTCGCTTTCACTCATATCTATGAATCGCTTATCAACTGCGTCTACAGATTCAGTGCCTTCTGTAAGGTTTATGGCTTGTGCAACATCAGGGTAGCTGAAAATGAATTGCTCTACTGTGCTTCTATGATTTAGAGCAGTTTCTAGTTCTTCAAGCTCACCAGCAAGTGATTTTAGTTTTTTGATTTCTTCATCAGGGCTTGATAACAATACATTTACGCTGGATTTAATAATTGTAAGCACCTGTTCGTTAGCGTGAGCGATTTCCTGCAAATTACGAGCATTGCTTAATGCGGTAATGGCACTGTTAATGTCTTTGAGTTGCGATAGCTTGTAGCTCTTAATGAAGTCATTTTCATTTGGTTTACTTAGTAGATTTAATACTTTTTTAATGTTTTCTACTTCATCGCCTGGCAGGAGCAATAGCTCTAGGACAGGTTTCCACGAACTTTCATCTAGTCCTTGTTGCTGCAATTTACCCTTTAGAAAGTTCAGTGTGTCTACGAACCCTACCAGCTCTGTAACGTGTTTTTCGGGCGAAGATAGGTTTAGATACGGAAGTTGAGTTTTAAGCTCCCTTACAAGGGCTTCTATTGAAGATTTCTTGCCAGAATAGCCAAGAAGCCTAGACCGTAGAGATTGTAGCTTTGAAATAAAGTCATTTAGTGAAGTATGTAATTCGCTTAGGCTTACTTCACATTTCAAAGATTGCTCAATAATATCTTTTGAGTTGTAGATATTAGGGGCAAACATTCTGACCGCATTTACTGTGTCCCTAGAGCGATAGAAATTATCTTCTGCTGCAAATACGTCAGCTATAGTACTAGCTTTGCTTAATGACTTAGTTCCGCTATATGATGATTCCTTCAAATAAGCTATACATTCATCTAGGTTTTCATTTATATCATCTACTTGCTGTTTTAGCTGGTTTTGATTCTCAACACTTTGTTTCTTGTACCCATTGATAAACGCAGCGAAGTCTTTACTCAATGAATGCCGTGATTTTGCGTATGCGTCAGTAGCTAGAATAATTTGCTCTAAGTTTGATAAAGCTGGTGAATTAGCGAATGGAATCAAATACAAAACTTTGCTTTGTTTCAAGGCTAATACTGATTTATGTACGTCCTTGAAAGATTCAATTAGTTCATCATCAACGGCACTAACCCAATCAATGCCTGTGTACTTTTCTTCTGACTTAATAACTGATTTAACATCAGATAAACTAATCTTTTCGCCAACACCAATTACCGTTTCTAGTGATTCTGTGGCTTCGTCCTTTGCTTCTTTTTCAGCAGTTTTAAAATCATTAACTCTACTTCTATATGCTCTAAGATGTTCACGCACTTTTTCTAGTGCTTGTCCTTCAATAACCTTAGCTAGACCTCGGCTAGATTTTCCTAATCGCAGAATAGGATTTTGGAAGTTTTTGTCGTGCCTAATAGTACTTAATGTGTCAGTAATCTTGTCTTGAACTACATCAAGAGCTTCTTCTTTGTCTGAAAGCACAAGGACAGATTGACCTTCCAGGAGTGCCTTACAAACAATCGCAGTAATTGTATGGCTTTTACCAGTTCCTGGTGGACCTTCAAGTATTGCAACTTTACAGTCGTCTTTTTGCAGGGCTAGTAAAACTTGTTTCTGCTCTTCATTTAAGGCTATAGGGCTATCAACAATCAGCTTTTCTAAGATTGTTTTTTCTTCCCATTCTTGTGCAACGTCTTCAATAAAGTTTTGTGGATTTTCAGTAACGAAGCTGTCAATCAGTTCTGCAAAGGCTTCCGTAAGTTCGCCTTGGTCTTCAATAATTTCTTCATAATCATTTATTAAGGATTCGTCAGACTTATCAAAGAGAAATAGCTGTAAACGATTAGATATGCGTGTAACCATATTATTAGCAATTTGACTTGACGTTTCTTTAATGTCTACGGGCTTAGTTAGTCCCAATACGTCCCGAACATCATCTACAATTTTTTGTAACTGTGGCAATAAATCTTTTTTATTTTCAAAATAGATAATTCGGTCAAACGTACCACCAACACTTTCATTACTTGAAGTAGCGACATTGTTTTGCTGAACTACAAACTCAATGGCTTTGATATTCACAAATACTCGGCTATCAAAACTGATTGAGAGTTTAGAATCCTCTTGTTCCACAGAGATAGGTACATAGAATAATGGAAATGAGAAGTTATTAACGCCAATCTCGCCGAAATATACATATAACTCTGTTTTATCAAGCATATCTTTATTTCGGTTGAGCTGTAGTATTTCAGCATATGCGTCTGACGCACTAAACTCTTTGAAAAACTCCTTTAGAGCAGCCTTTACTGCAAGTGAGTCAAAAATACCTGCCAAAGCTTTAGAAAGGGACTTAGAATCCTGTGTAGCAGCAAAGAACTCCTCTAGGACTGTAGCTATACTATCTTCTGCAAGTGCATAGACCTTTGCAGTAGCGTCCGTTTCAAGCTGGTATAAGCTACTTTCAGCACTCCATCCAGCAGCTTCTAGTGATTGTTCAATGTCATTCAGGAGCGGGGCGATAACCTTTGTATCAAACTTATTCTTTATAACTTCTAGAGAAGTTTCAAAATAGTTATCATAATCCTTTTGATTATCTAGCCTAAGTTGATTTATTTCCTTCGTGATTTCTTTTAGGGTGTCAATAATTTCATCATCGGATAGCTGGTCAATTCGCTGTTCAAGTAAAGAAACTAATCTATCAGAAATCTTAGTGGTGTATTTACCAAGTTCTACATCAAAACTTTCTTTTGCAAAACCACTTATGAAGTTTTTATAAAGTTCTCTATAGAGGGTCGGGTACTTATCAAGATAAAGCCCTGTAGACAAACCTTTATTTACCCTAGTTGTAAGGTTACGCTTTGGCTGTGTGCGTTTTTTGAAATCTGTTTCCAAAAAAGCCATAAAGTACTTGGCTACTTCGGTAACAAAATCTTTACTAATTACAGGGGGCTTCGTGTCCATATTTTGTGAGCTTGCTTACGAATAACTATACAACATTTACTCCTGTAAATCCTGCTTAAGTTAAAAATGGCAGGAAATACTTATTTAAGCCCTCTACAGCCCTATATGAAATGTCCTAAACTATAGATGTGGAAGAACTGCGTAAAAAAATTTGAGGAGCATTAAAGAATATGCCACCCATTGACTGGTCGGACACTAGACCGCCAACTGAACACGCAGTTCACGCTATGATTAGGAACTTACACGCTGCTGCTGGCACAGACGCAGACAACACTCTAAAACGCAAAGAACAGTGAGATAACAGTGAGCAAATAGTGCGATAGTGCCTGACGCTGGTTGAGCTTTAAGGCTACAGATTTTTCTGACAATGCCGCAAAACCCATTTGTGTTATTTTATATATACCTTGTACTAGGTACATACCTTTTACTTATACAGACCTAGTACTATACAAATCTAGTACTATACATAACGTAATAGTGCCATTTCATTACGTGAACTGTCACGAATCCTCTTGCAGGGCGTAATGTTTATCATTATGGGTACGGTTAATAATTACACCAGAGTAACTTTCAACCTCGTCAATGATACTGTCTAACAAGAACCCGTAGAAAGATGAATGCTTGCCATACTCAAACTTATCTTTCCAGCGTTCACTGGATTTTTCTTTATAGCTCCCAGGATACAGGCCGTATTCACCCTTATGTGCGTGGAATAGTACAAACTTGAAATCCAAGTATAGGTCAATTGGCATTATATGTACCTTAACTCTGTATGTGCCTTCGTCTAAACTTGTAGGGGCACTATATACTTCTACTTGTTCAAGATAGAGTTCTACCTGCATAGCTCAACTCCATTTACCTCGTGCCATACAGAATGAAGTATGCAAACCCAGTCTTCATCACCACGAGCTTGAGCGCACATCACTTTGTCTAGCTGCGCTTCCCGCAATATGTCATTCAATAGTTTCTTGCGCCGTTGATTAAGCTTAAACTTCCTGCGCAACCAGCCTGGCTTTACTTGGCCGTATTGCATAAAAAGCCAGCGTATCCATTTGAACTGCTCGGTGCTTAGCTTAATCTCTATTTTGTTTATGACTCTACGCTGTAAAGTCGGGTCTAAAACCGCCGTCTGGGTGTCAGGAGCATAATTTGTACGCTTCGCATATTTGTCTAGCTTTTTGCTGCGACTTTCTACCGTAATGTTTTTTTGCAGGTTTTTGTGTCGGGACTCATCATATTGAGTTTTCATTTAACCCTACCTTTATATAGAGCGAACAGACCAGTCGGCATACTGGCTCGCTTTTATTTAGGAGTAACGAAGCACACCTACGCTCCGTTAAACGCTGTTTGTAAGAGTCACTTTCACTTACCTACAGTATACGCTAATGCTTATGGAAAGTCAAGCCGATTTATGTTCTAATAAACCTTTATAATAAAAAGTCGGCTTACAGTTTTCTCACTGATACCTCACTGTTATTGCCTAGCAACATTGGCAGCAGCAAAGCGCTACCAAGCACTTGTCATTAAACAGAACCTGCACAGGCTGTGATTTACCTTCCAGCTTTATGCTTGGAGCAAATCTCCCGCTAGGTTAAATTGCTGTGCCAGAGCTTCAAGCTTGTACACGTCTACATTAGTGGCATTTATTGTTTGGAATATGCTGGCTATCTGGCACCAAACTGCATTTTTAGCGCCTTCGGGCGCTTTTCTGTTTAATTGGGTAAGCTCGTTATAGGGGTAATTTACGCTAAATGTGAGCTTTTTGCCGTTAAGTTGCAAGTTAGAAAGTAGGAAGCCAAGAAGCTTAGATTTTTGGGCTTCATCAGCACACTTGAACAGTTCTTCGGCTCTATTTGCTAGGTCTAACAGATACGAACAAGTTAGTAACAAGTCTTTATTGCCCCTAGTTAGAATATCTAGCTTGTCATTTAGGCGTTCTTGACGCTTCGTAAGAGTTTTGACGACCTCGTCATACTTATCTGGTTCAATGCGGTCATCTACCAAGCGTTCCCACCACATATTGAGCTTTTTATCTACTGTGTCATACTCTTGTCTTGCTTCGGCTACAGACACTGCGTAGTGCTTTTGCTGGCTTTTGTGATTAGCTCTTAATTCTTGCGCAACTTTTTTAACTATGTAGTCTGGAAGCGTAATCTCTTTGATAACAGCTTCAATAGACCCCATAACCAAGGATTCTGCTGTATTAGGATTCTTGCAAGTAGGGTTTGCACAATTTAGGTATACCCATTGCTTTGACCTGAATGGCGATACTGCTCGTCCGCATACTCCACAACTCACAACGTCTTTAAGAGTGAAGTCCATACTGTCCCATTTACGTTTCATAGACTTGCGCTCATCTCTAACCAACTGACACCTATTAAACAAAGACCTGTCTATCAAAGGCTTGTACTTGTGTTTGTACTCCTTGCCCTTATGAACCATAGTGCCGTAGTAGAACTTATTGCTGATAATCTTTTCTACGCCAGCCTTAGTAAGTTCGGCCTTACCTGTTTTACGGCTTGTATAGCCAGCTTTGAGGAGTTCTTTAGCGATAACACTGTACGGCATACCCAGCGCACGTAACTCAAAGGCTTTTACAATGTAATGGGAGCGTTCTGTGTCCTCGTGAATGTCCTTTATTGGCTTAGATAACACTTCTGTTTGTATTAGCACATTCTTATAACCTACAGGCGCACGATGAACCCAAACACCGTCAGCTAATAGCTGCTCAAACCTGCGCTTAACATTGTCCCTTATGGAGCTTGAGTAGTAGCCAGCAAGCGCAATACCTATATCTAAGCGGAACAAATCAGGTGCAGGGGAATCCTTATGAATGAATAAGTTATCGCTAGGAAAGTGCATTTCAATCTTGCCCTGCCTAAACAACTTTGTCAGTGCAGCTCGTTCATTGGAAGTTGATTCACGGCTGAATCTGTCAATTTTGTCAAACACAACAAAAGTTTGTGCATTGGCACTTTGTAATGGCTCAATTACCAACTCATTAAAGGTCTTGCGGTTTTCTTTGTAGGCTGTTTCGTCAAACTCCACATACCTAAAGTCTTGCTTTTCAACCCAACGGCAGCGTTTAGCGTACTCATATAGGCGTTTTTTCTGGGCGGGTAGTGCTTTACGTTGCTCTACGTCCGACACCCTTGCTACTAATAATGCTTTTGGTTCATTGTGTGCTGTTTTCATCTTATAGTCCTTTACAAACTAACTATATGATGACCTCCGATACTAAAGCGACCGGATAATTTGCGTATTCTAAACTTAAGTTTTAGTCAAACAGGCTAAGCTCTGCCATATCGGGTGGCTCTAATTGGCTAGCAGATTGTTCAAGGCGTTCTCTTGTGAGTACTGCGTCTTTGTCATTTTCTTTCTTATTGCGAGCGTCCACTCTACGCCATAACTCCTCAAACGGCACGTCAAGGTAGCGCAACTCTATTCTTAGACCTAAAGAGTGAGCTTCAAGACGTAACTTATCTCGCTCCTCACGTCCCCAGAATCCGTTTTCCAGTATTACATTGCTACCTGACCTTGCTTGGTCTAATGCCTTTTGCCATTGTTCAGCTTCAATTTCCGCTCTAGCTTTCTCATCAAAAAAACTAATACCGCGTTCATACATTTCTTGGTCTGGACTCATCACAGTGGCTTGCAGTTCCACGGCCAATTTTTTGGCAAGTGTGCTTTTACCTGCACCTGGCAATCCACAAAGCAAAATAAGTGTTCCTTGTTTCATTTGATTTCCTTATCTAGATTAATTGTACGATTTATGCCAACTTGACGTAAGAAGTATTTGTCGTGTGAAGCAATTAACATTGCGCCTTGATAGTCCTGCAATGCAGCTTCAATCTTTTCTCTGGTAGGCAAGTCTAAGTGATTAGTTGGCTCATCAAGAATCAAAAGATTATTTTGCGATAGTAATAGTTTTGCAAAACTAAGCTTAGCTTGCTGCCCTCGTGACAGCTCACCTGGCTTCTTTCTAAGGTCTTTTTCGTCTAGCCCTAGACTTCTGGCTTCACGGTAAATAGCTGTGGAACTTGACCCTGTAGTATCAAGGTTTTCAAAATTACTCAGGCTATAATCCAGTCCATTTACATCTTGGGAAAAGTAGCCGTACTTTATATTTTGTCCTAGCTCAATGTTCCCGCTATCTGGTGCAAGCAATCCAGCAGCGATTTTTAGTAGCGTAGTTTTGCCACTGCCATTAGTGCCTTGAATATGCAGCCTTTCCGTACCTCGTATTTCAAAGTCAGTATATGTAAGGGTTCGTTTATAGTATGCTTTCCTGACATTTTCAGCCCTTACGATCAGCTTAGTTGGCGGAACACTCCCAGCAAGTGTAACTTTGTAGTTTTTGCTGGACTCTGGCTTTTCAACTTCCTCTAGTTGCTCAAGCCGACCTTGCAGCATTTTGGCATTTTGACCGAACTTAACAGTTAAACGATTTTTGAAATAGTCCCGTTGTGCCTTGTCATTATCGGGGCGTTTTATGTTCTTGTGGATATGCTGGCTCTTATCGCTCTGAGCTTTAATAGCTTTTTCTAACCGCTTACGTTCCTCAATGTTACCTTCGTATTTTTCAAGCTCGGTTTGATATTCAGTTTCCTTTTGCTGTTTGTAAAAATCGTAATCACCGCCGTATTGCTTGAGCTTGCCTTTATGCAGTTCGGCAATACTTGTGGCAACTTTGTTAATGAAGGTTCTGTCGTGGCTGACGAGTACAATACCGCCCTTAAAGTTCTTGACGAATTGCTCTAACCACAACAGACCGTCAACATCCAGATTGTTGGTAGGCTCATCAAGCAGTAGCACAGTAGGTTCTGGGTCGCTCGCAAGTACTTTTGCAAGTGCCAGGCGTGTTTTCTGACCACCACTTAAACTAGAAATGGCTCTGGTTTTTGGGACGCTTTCAAGCCCGACTAGACTTAATGCGTAGTCTATTTTCCAGTCCTCATACTTATCAAAGCTATCTTGAATAGTACCCACTGCTTCGGCTTCCTGTGGGACATAACCAATGACTTCGTGATGTAAGGCAACACTGCCACTGTCTGGCTTTAGCTGACCAAGAATTATTTTAAGTAAGGTTGTCTTGCCAGCACCATTTTCGCCAATAAGAGCAATGACCTCGCCAGGGTTAACCGACAGGCTTACATCTTCAAGTACAGGCTTATCTCTGTACGATTTGTGTATGTGTTGCAGGGCAAACATATAAACTCCTAACTAAAAAACCGAGCGTGTTTGACGTATATCGCCACACAACTGCTCGGTTTCTCAAAAGGGTTTAACTGATAGAATTACAATCAAATAGCAAAGCTACACAAAGCTGTGTGAACGACTTTAGCGGTTGATTGTTACTATCATAAGTATGTTTAACTCCTTTAGTACATATAAACATTAACACTATAATCTCAATGTGTCAAATACTTTTATACGTGCTGATGAAGCCCAAAAATCTAAGCTTCTTGGCTTCCTACTTTCTAACTTGCAACTTAACGGCAAAAAGCTCACATTTAGCGTAAATTACCCCTATAACGAGCTTACCCAATTAAACAGAAAAGCGCCCGAAGGCGCTAAAAATGCAGTTTGGTGCGGGTGACGAGACTCAAACTCGTGGCCTCTTCCTTGGCAA
This sequence comes from uncultured Candidatus Saccharibacteria bacterium, assembly GCA_964394925.1. Lineage (GTDB taxonomy): Bacteria > Patescibacteriota > Saccharimonadia > Saccharimonadales > CAYLGV01 > CAYLGV01. Next base: position 95,837 of record CAYMZG010000001.1, read on the forward strand.
GGAAGCGCTCTATCAACTGAGCTACACCCGCTTAACAGGTGAGGATTATAGCTATTTTGACCCGATGAATCAAGTTTACATTTGTCCAGTATTAGGAATAGTATGCGATTCAAAGAAGCAATAGGATAGCATCCTCTATTACGTTATAATAGTGGCGGCATAAAATGGCGCGTTGGCCGAGGAGTTTAGGCACAGCTCTGCAAAAGCTGGGACACCGGTGCGAATCCGGTACGCGCCTCCATTTATGACTTATACCAGCCGAACTGTTTAGCCGTATGACGCTTATGGCAATTTGCACACAATACACGGCACTTTGCTAACTCTTCAAGAATTATTGCCCAACTATGGCCTAGTTTTACAGCTTGAGAAATACTAAAAAATTTTGAACTTGGGTCTATATGATCCATTTCAAGTACAACTAAATCCGATTCACCGCAAATAGCACAAGCCTTGTCTTCCAAGTACTCAAGCATATTCACACGATACTCCCTCTTTGCCTTGGTGCGTCTTATCCTGGCGCGCGCTCGATAAGCATCACCATATTTCTCGTAGTGGTGTTTGTGGTATGTCTTTCGATGTTCTCTATAGCAAGCTTTGCACTGAGCATGAAACTTTCCTAGCCTCCTATCTTTGAAGAAGAAGTCGCTCTTGCTTTTAACTTTCGTGCACTTGGAGCATTTTTTCATATACTGATTATAATCTGAGTTATAGCTGTAAGATATTGTATTTTTTAATCGTGTCTGTGGTATGGTAAAAATACCACTGTTAGCGAGCGAGGCATTAGGAAAGAATTATATGAACAAACCCACTATTGGTATTGAAATAGAGCTTCCTTGGCGCTATATGCTGGAGCGCGTCGACCCTGAGGCGGGCGAGATAATGGCTGGCGGCAATGGATTCTATACGCTTTCCGCCGAAGAACAAGCACGTGTACAGCAGGGCTTTGAAGCTGTCGACACAGAGTACAAAGAACGCATTAACGATGTGTTCGGAGAAGACATTGCCAAAGGGAACGATGGCTTTGCAGAATTTGCCCTGCGTCCAAAGGCAGAGTCCGAGGAGCTCGTACAAGTAACGGCCGGCCTGTTTGAAGAAGGCATTTTGCGTGATGATGAACTTTATTCCCTGCACATTACCCTCGGTAATGTAGCGTGTAACAGATCAGCATGGTTAGCGATTATGGCCACAGAACTTTCCGGCGGCACCACGCCAGACAGAATAAAGCAGCGTGGCACCTGGGAACGAAAAGGTCATGCTGGCATTATGCGACGCTTTCCCCACGAGATGGCTCTTGGTGCCAGGCAAGGCTTTGAAATGCGCACACTTGCCTTGCATGGGTTACAGGGGCTCGAGCAAACGCTTCGAGTTGCGCAGGATACTGGTCACCTACTTGCTAAACGCGATGGCAACAACAAAGAAGCCCGCGATTCGCTGCGCGATCTCTACCGACACCTTATTGCCGGCACACAAGAAAAAGGCGTAGATGCGACGACCCGTTGGGCCAACCCCAGTAAAGACATCACACCATGGTCACAAATAAGTGCTGCCCTTGAAGATCCTGTGTGGCAGAAAAGAATGGAAGCAGGTGTTCTAGACATACTTAGCGATGTAACTTGACCATATCAATGGAGACAGATACGATAATCGCATAGAGAACTTACGGATTCTCTGCCCCAACTGTCATAGCTTGCAGCCAACCCACCGTGGTCGTAATAAAAAAGCAAGATTGATAAAGTTGACAAAATAGCGCGCAGGTGGTGGAATAGGCAGACACGCGAGACTTAAAATTTCGTGCCGAAAGGCGTGCGGGTTCGATTCCCGCCCTGCGCACCAATCTCAGAATCATTGAACTCTTACTCGGCTATACTACCGATACAGAATAATCATAACCACCACAATTAGCTCTATAACCGTATACAGCGCGTACATCAGCATGATTGGCTTGAGTTTGTAGTAGTAGCCGTACAGTAACCAGACCGAATTTGAAGCAATAAAGTACACCCAGGTGTATATGGATACATCTTTAGAGCTCTGGTGCTGATAGATGTGTGCTGCCTGCGTCAACTCGAACAAAGGTGTTGTGATAGCAAAAAAGTATATCCAAAAGTTAAACAGTCGTTTGGTGTGTAGTTTTTTGCTTACGCGTGCTTTTGCTTTTGTTTTTGTTTTTGTTTTCGCCATAGCCCTAGTTTCGTTGAACTGAGTATTCTTAGATACTATCAGCTCATTGTATCCATAGTTAGGCAAAATGTATATGGTTAAGTAGCCACGAAATGCGTGCCGATCTCGCCCCCTAATGCGCGTTCAATGGCGTTTTCGGCGCGCCCATTAGCCACCCATGTGTCTATTCCAGCTGGCATAGCAATACGTGCTGCGCCAATTTTCGTGGTCATTCCACCAGTGCCATTCTCGTGCCTTGTGCCAAGCGCCAAATGCTCAATTTCATCAATGTTCTCAATGCGACGTATAACCGAGCCAGGGTCGTTAACATCTTCGTAAACACCATCAACATCGCTGAGGATCATGAGTCGAACATTGTCACCAAACAGTGCTGAGTAACCAATCTGGGCGGCGAACAATGCCGATAACGTATCATTATCGCCAAAGGCAATTTCCTGGTGGGCAATCACATCATTCTCGTTCGCGACTGGCGTATCGCCATGCCCACAGAGAGCGTGTGTAACCCGTAGCACTTCGTCTCGCTCAGAATCTAGTTCAAGCTCATGACGTGTTAGCAATAGCTCGCCAATGTGCGAGGGCTGCAATGCTTCACCCCAGCTATTTAGAACAAGCCGCCAGCCGATACTGGCCAAACGCTGCAATTCGGGCATTTCGGTGTCTTTGGAAGGCCTCGATTGCAGGCCGGTCTCCACCATTCCTGCGGTAATTGCCGCCGAGGACACAATCACCACGTGCCGTCCCTGCTCTTTTAGGGCCAGCACTTGCCTGCCAATACGCTCAAACGAATCAGTATCGAGCCGCTCTGAACCATCTGCCTGTTTTTCAATAAGTGTATTCGTGCCTACTTTTAGCACCAACACGTCATTAATTGCCTCAATCATCATGTCTCCAATACGCCGCAGACGCTTTTGGGCATCAAAAAGCCCCTTTGTCGGGACTGTCTGTGCGTTGTTGTTTAGTTATTGCTATCAGGCCCCGACTGTCATAGTGGTCGCGGCAGTGGTAGAACCGAAGCTGTAGTCTGATAACGATATTTCATGAAAATGATTCTAAACTTATTATAGGATATGTCAATTCATGCCATCGCTGTGATGCTTTTATTTCACGTACATCATCCCTGCACAACCATATATTTGCTATCATTGAATGAGTGAAAGTTACTTATGACACTACTGTGCTAGGATTGGGCAACCACGCCGCCATTGAGATCCCAGATGAACAGCTTGCAAAGCTTGGCGGCAATAAGCGTGCACCTCTTAAAGTCACTATCAACAACTATACGTACCAGAGCACTGCCACTGGCATGGACGGTACATGCCTAGTGGTGTTCCCTGCAAAAGACCGAGAAGCCTCGAACACTAAGGCTGGTGATCGATTAACTGTCACGCTCGAATTAGATGATAGCTACCGTGAAGTCAACATGCCCGCAGAACTTACTAAGGCACTCATTCAAGCAAGCCTAAGCGAAGTTTTTCACGATCTAACCTATTCCAAACGTAAAGAGTATGCCCGCCAGGTAAGTGATGCCAAGGCCGAAGATACCAAGCAGCGACGCATCACAAAAATTATTGAGGAGCTAACAATATGAACGATCAAAATCACTATCGCATCAGCGTAAAAGGTATCGTTATCGATAAAGCGGGTCGTTTTTTACTCGCCAAAGAAGAAGATGGTCAGTGGGAGCTGCTTGGTGGCGGGCTTCATCACAACGAAGAACCCATTGATGGCCTGAAACGTGAAGTGATGGAAGAAGCAGGCCTGGAAGTCACGTACGTCTCACCAACTCCAAAGTACTTTTATACCTTTCCAAAAGTTGGTCATGAAGGACACGCTGCAAATGTGGTCTATGAAATGAATCTTAAAAATTTAGACTTTACGCCATCAGAAGAATGCATTGAGTTACGTTTCTTCACGGTGGAAGAGGCACATAGAACTAATCCTTCAATAAGAACTGCGAAATTCTTAGACCTCTTCGACCCTTCGCTCCACAAATAAATAGCACCGCCATACGACGGTGCTATTTGGAGGCACGGAACTACTTGCTCCAGCCAAAAGCCTGGCTCAATATCCACAGCGTTGCAGCAATAGATATGAAGAACAGGCCGAGACCTACGGGACTACCCCAGCTGAACCATGAACCCCATGATCGCCAATGCTTCAGGTGTTCATCGTAGCTCCAGCCGTATTCCTTTTTGAGGTCTTCGGGGGTTTTGCCTTGATGTTTCATAAGCTTCCCTTGTTAATTAATGAGTGTTCGCACCTCGAGGCTTCGACTAGTGGCCTAACGAAACGCGAACCAACTCATTCATCAGTGATCCTATATGTCTGTTCATGTTGTTCGCCGAATGAGTGACGCATGAATTGTAACGACGATCACGCTTCTCATATTTAATCATAAAGTTCTAAAACATAGTAATCCCATAATTGCTATTATGTATGATTAGTTGTATAATATATTCATGCATGAAGCGTTGCCTGGGCAGCTCTATTTGCCCGATGATCAATTTGGTATGTTCAAACAGTTTGTGTTTAAACGCTATGGTATGAGCGTACCTGAAATTACAAATGTTGAGACAGAGCCAGCCTTTGATATTGTGCGAAACGCCTTAATCGGAACGTATATTCACCGGAAACATTTATCATTTGTTGCCTGGGATTATGATTCGGACGGCAACCTAACAACGGGGTTGATTGTTGATCGAAAGTCCGATGGCGAAGAGGCATTTTACCAACTAGCACGACATAGCGCCGAACGTGTTGTTGATGGTTTACGATCTGATTATTATGACCAAGCAGCAAACATTACCATCGAAGTACCACGTATGCCAAGCCTGCTAACAAAATTGCGCAGGCTGTCAGGCACGAACAAATCTATTACCGTTATCTCTCACCAGCCACATATGGCCGATGAAACCGTCTAACATCGCACAAGATAATATGATTCCCAAATAACCCCGCTTATGTTATAGTATTAGCTAATAGTTAACGTTTGGGCGCTATTACATGAGAGCGCCTTTTTAATTTCAAACATCGAGAACATATGAGCCAAGACCCTAGTAAGATTCGAAATATTGCCATTATTGCCCATGTTGACCACGGCAAAACCACCTTGGTTGATGGCCTGTTAAAACAAAGCCACACCTTCCGCGACAACCAGGCCGAGATGAGCCAAGAACTTATCATGGACAGTGGCGATCAAGAACGCGAGCGCGGCATTACCATTACTGCTAAGGTGACCGCCGTACAGTACGACGACTACCGCATTAACATTATCGACACCCCGGGTCACGCCGACTTTAGCGGCGAGATTGAGCGTACCATTAACATGGCAGACGGCTGTATTCTGATTGTTGACGCCCAAGAAGGGCCCATGCCACAAACCAAGTTCGTGCTCGGCATTGCCCTTGCTCATGAGCTCAAGCCAATCGTAATTATTAACAAGATCGACAAGCAAGGCGCCCGCATTGCTGAGGTTGAAGACGAATTAGCAAACTTGTTCTTGGAACTCGCCGTTCACGAAGATCAACTCCACTACCCTATTTATTACGCGATTGGCCGCAGTGGCAAGGCATGGGAAACACCACCAAGTAACCCCGACGAAGCTGCCGACCTCTCTGCAATTTTCAATGCGATTCGTGATCAAATTCCTGCGCCAAATGTTGAAGCCGACAAGCCGCTTCAAATGCTCGTATCTGCCCTATCTTACGACAGTTACAAGGGTAAATATGCCATTGGGCGCATTAACCGCGGCAGCATCAAGCCGGGCGAACAAGTAACTGTTTGTAAGATTGATGGTTCACAGGCCAAAGCCAAAGTCGACGCGGTTATGATTAGCCAAGGCACCGGCAAAACTGAGGTACCAGAAGGCGTTGCAGGTGACATTGTGCAACTAACCGGTATTGCCGACGCGAAGATTGGCGAAACGATTGCCGACAGCACCAACCCCGAAGCATTGCCCGTCATGGAAGTCGAAGCCCCCACTCTTAAGGTGTATCTGGGACCTAACACCAGCCCATTCAAGGGTACTGAAGCCGAGTTTAGTACCAGCCGCCAGATTGGCGACCGCTTAAAGAAAGAGCTAGAAACGAATGTGGGACTGCGTGTAGAAGAAGATGGTATTGGCTTTGAAGTCGCTGGTCGCGGTGAGCTTCACTTATCTGTTCTGATCGAAACACTGCGCCGCGAGGGTTACGAATTTGAAGTTGGCCGCCCCTATGTAGTCACTCACGAAGAAAACGGCCAAACCATGGAACCGCTTGAAGAAGCCATCATTGAAGTACCCGCCGAATACGTTGGCGCTGTACAACAAGAGCTCGGCAGTCGCCGTGCTACCGTTAAAGAGCAATTCGCCAACAACAAAGGCATGACCAAACTTGTGGCCGAACTTCCGACTCGTGCCCTCCTTGGTATGCGAAATGCACTTATCACTGCTACCCGCGGCACCGTCATCATGAATAGCCTTATGATCGGCTACCAACCGCTCGGGGCACCACTCCAGAAACTACGTAACGGTGTGTTAATAGCCTGGGAAACGGGCACCAGCATGGCCTACAGCCTCGAAACGGCCGAAACCCGCGGCACTATCTTTATTGAACCAAGTCAAAAGGTGTATGCCGGGCAAATCATTGGCCTCAACCGTCGCCACGACGACATGGAAATTAACGTTTGTAAGGCCAAGCACTTGACCAACATGCGCAGCAGTAGCAGCGACGGTACCGTGCAATTAACACCTCCAAAAATTATGAGCCTTGAGGAATGCCTCGGCTTTATTGAAGACGATGAGCTGCTCGAAGTAACGCCCGAAGCCTTGCGCCTACGCAAGCGCGAGCTAGACCCAAACAAGCGCAAGCGCGCTAACAAGAACGCTTAGTGGTATTCAATTTTTACTCGTTAATCTTATGCAACTAATTGCTTTTTCGTCCATAATGTAGCATTATGTATATGTATGAACCATAAGCAGACTGGTGAGACCGTTAGTATACAGCAGATACACGAATCTCGGGGTATTCTTAAAGCCGCCCAGGAAGAAGACTTTTTAGATGAGCTTTGTGAAGCGGAGCATGAGCTGAAAGAAAAAGACTTAGATATTGAGGTGCTTGAGGTACTTCCACAGGCCGCAGTAACCAGAGCAAATGATGAAATCACAATTCACTTATTCGATGATATGCCCGAACAGACCAACTTGCAGCCTGTAATGATGAATGCTGGGCAGAACGGCGACCAACAGCAGGGTGCAAACAACGCATCGAGCAATCCCTTCCCTAAACCGAGCGCAGAGAAAACCGCCAACACGACAACACCACAGTGGGGTGAAAAACAATCGGGAGATGAGCAGCCTGATGTCTGGTCAACCTCAGGAAAGATTCCCTTCAAAGAATACCGGCAAGGTTTTGACCACGAAGAGCACGAGGAACCTGAAGACGAAAACCAGGACAGCCAAGATGCTGATTTAAGTTCAGTGGACTATCTGAACGCCATGTTTGAAGCAGACGCTTATCAGGAGCCCGTTGGACCGACTGAACAGGCTCATGTGCCAGTCACTCCTGCGCGGAAACAGAAGCACAAAAAACCAGGAAAATTACGCCAGCTGCTATTTAAAAAACAGTTCGTATTCGAAGGTAGCCACCGTAGAGACTATGGTAACAATGTACCGTATTCGGCTATATTACTTGGTCGTGCTAAGTATCTTCGAAAGATTGAACATCAGAACGAGCCAAAACGACGCGTCGGTCGTGTGATTGGTGCTGTTGCGCTGGGTGCCGCGATATTTGCCGCCGGCATTGGTGTAGGCACTCAAATCAATCATGATACACCAGGCAAGCAGGAAGTCGCCTCAGCCACAACAGCCACATTACATACCGCTCCGTCTACAACTGAACAGCAGCAAGTGACCATGCCAGTTTTAACAGCCGAACAATATGTTGCTTTTAATTCGATGGTTCGCTGGATATATGAAAACCCCGACAAAGATTTCTCAACTGAGTTCCAAAAGGCTGCAGCCGCCGGCTATTTCGACTAACAAGCACCGACCAGCGATGCCTTGAGTGCTTGATTATATCTGTTAACACGTGTAAAATGGCGGGGTTAGTGTGGCTCTTTAGCTCAGTTGGTAGAGCAGAGGCCTGAAGAGCCTTGTGTCCCCAGTTCGAGTCTGGGAGGAGCCACCAACATTATTTTCGCCTGATAACAACGTCTTCACCGTAGTGTTTCTCGAGACGTTTCGTAATACTTCCCTCGTGGCGCCCAAGCTCGTTAGAGAGCTTTTCTAGCGTGGCGCCGTCATCGAATAATGTCTGTAGTGTATTGTCATCTTCCGCAGACCACCGTTGATAGGCATTCGGATACTTTTCACGCATTTTAGAAAGCTTGTCGGACCAGCTCGAATTTGCAGGTTTCTGCTTTTTTGGTTGCACGTCTCGTAGCTTCTCGTTGTCGTGCCATGCTTGAATAGTGTGCTGGTGGTGTTCTAGCGCTTGTGCGCTTCGGCGACGTAGATCGGTGTCGATCTCACGCGCCAGCGGACTTACGCGTAGCGCCATGCCATTAAGCCCATCTAATATTAGGTGACGCATGCCGCGCACTCGCGAGAGGGCCACATAGCCCATGCCTTCCACAAAGGCTTTTCGAAGATCAATTCGTGCCGCGTCAAGTGTCATGCCCTGACTTTTATGAACCGTGATCGCCCATGCTAAACGAAGTGGCAGCTGTGTTAAGCTGGCACGAAGTTTTTCGCCATCACGCAGCTCCCACGTGTCGGGTCGAACGGTAATGAGCCGGTCATTATTGAGACGTACCATGGGATAATCCGTCACTTCTTCAAAATCCTCTACAACACCCAGCGAACCATTAACATATTTCTTATCGGGACTGTTTTTGATACACATTACGCTCGCCCCTTTCTTAAGCTGCAATAGCTCGGGCGCCAGACATGACCGTTTGAGGGTTTCAATGAAGGCCTTGCCACCAGAGGTTTCCATGGCATATTCGTAGGTATCGCCTGGTAGCTTTTCTAAATGTTCCAAATTGATCGCGTCTACATCTGAGTTGGTGGTGAGCAGCCGAGTGCGTGTGGTAAATGGGTCGTCGACCGCGTTAGCGCGGGCCTGTAAGCTGTCGAGTTGGCTGCGCGTGAGCACGCCGGCACGTATACCATTCAAAATGCTTTCGTATGTTTCATCCTCGGATTGTCGATATTGCTTTTCGAGGTAACACACGTCAAAACCACCGTTCTGCCACACCTTCGAGGCCGTTATAAAGCTACCTTGCTTGTTCTCTTGGCGATTCACGGGTGGCAGCTGGAAAAAGTCACCACACAAAACTACCTGTATACCGCCAAACGGCGCATCTACTTCGCGCACGTGTCGCAGCACTTCATCGACTAAATCAAGGCGGAAATCGTGCAGCATGCTGATTTCGTCAATTATAAGAATGTCGGTTTTAGTAATAATATCTCGGCGCTGCTTGCCCATTTTGAGTAGGTGTTTTTTTGGCAATTCATCGTGTACACCGATACCAGACCACGCATGAATAGTGGCACCATTTAAATGTGTTGCAGCCAGGCCCGTGGTGGCTGTTACCGAAACGGCTTTGCCATCTTCACGAGCACGCTTAATAAACTTGCGCAGCAAGTAGGTCTTGCCCGTGCCAGCCGCTCCCGTTAACAGAGCCGACTGCCCAGACTCCAAAATTGCCAAGGCCTCATCTTGTGTCATGTACGGTATATTGTAGCGGTTCTTGGCGATAATTGTGCAGGAGAAAGATGGAAACGACTAGCTCTCTTTGGCCATGAATTCTTTAACGCTCGAGACCGTGTCCATGAACTGTGATGGGAAGATGATGGTGCTATTCTTTTCTGCAGCAACTTCATTGAGCACCTGTAGGTTTCGAAGCTGCAAAGCAATTGGGTGGGCAGCAATTATATCGGCTGCTTCACCAAGCTTTGCTGCACTAAGTTGTTCACCCTCAGCGGCGATGATCTTGGCACGCTTTTCACGTTCTGCTTCAGCTTCTTTAGCCATGGCTCGTTGCATGCTTTCGGGTAGCGTAATATCTTTGAGCTCCACTGTGCTTATATACACGCCCCACTTTTCGGTGGCGTCGTCTAAGATACCCTTGATCGCTTCGTTAATCTTGGCCGTTTGACTCAATACTTCGTCGAGCGAGCTCTGGCCTACCACGTTACGTACGGTGGTTTGGGCAATTTGGTAGATAGCAGAGATCACGTTTTCGATCTCAACCACCGACTTGATCGGATCGGTCACCTGATAATATGCTACTGCCGCAACATCGATTGAGACATTGTCTTTGGTAATAATCTTTTGTGAATCCACTGGTAGCGTCACAATGCGGAGTGCAACTTTACGCATTTGGTCAACAAATGGAATAATCACGCGTAAACCAGGGTCTTTTACGGCTGGGCGAACACGTCCCAAGCGGAACACCACACCGCGCTCATACTGGTTGATTACCCGCAGGCCAGCTGCAATCACAACCCCTAAAATGATGATCAAAATAATAACTAGTGCCACCATGGAAATGCCTCTCTCTTAGATATAGCTGTATTGTAGAAGATTATGGCCGGCCGAAGCAAACTAATTACGTTTTTCTAGGTCATGAAGATGCTGAGTTTTTATAATTAGTGTTTGTAAGATTGGACACATATGGTAAGATAACCTCTGTTCTTTGACATTTTGGTGCATGCGCGGGTGGCGGAATTGGTAGACGCGCTAGTTTCAGGTACTAGTGAGCATTGCTCGTGGAGGTTCAAGTCCTCTCTCGCGCACCAGCCAAACGCACAATTTTCGGGTGATTAGCTCAGTTGGCTAGAGCATCTCGTTTACACCGAGAGGGTCGGGGGTTCGAGTCCCTCATCACCCACCACATCTATACACGCATGGACATGCGTGTATTTTCATTTCATGGCAAAAGAGTTTCTGGGGTTTTTGTCTCCCAACCTCTAGGTAGTGAGTCCTGGAGGAACCTAGAACCTTATGCTTGCCGGAAAGCGATCACCATGAGTTACTAGTAATATGGATGTTGAGATTCGGAAGGTTTATTGCCGTGTTGAAGTATTACCCATTCCCAATGGCACCTTGTTCGCTTCGAAAGAATTCGGCAACTCTCTTACGAGAGAGGCCGTACTTTACCTCAAGCAGAACGGTGTCAAGGCTGTGGCTGAGCCTTTCGGCCCCAAAGGAGGCGGGTACACCAAGCTGTTTGATATCATAAGACAACTGTGGTCAAATCGAGAAATCATACTAATGATCCTCGCAATTCTAGGAAGCGTCCGAGATGGTTTTCGCAGAGTCATGTCACATTTTCATAATCGAGGCAGACCAACGATCAGCATTTCTCTGAAAGTTATAGTTGAAGGAAATTACGATGGGTGGGAATACGCATTCCCACCGCTAGCACAGACAATGACCGGCCTGAAGGTCGCTGCTGATGATCTTCGAGAACGTCTGCTCAAGAAATATCCACTGTTCAGATTTGACGAGTATCTGGGAGTGAGTATTAATCAACGTAGCTGGCGATCGAACTTGTATATGAAGCATCGTCAGATAGGTCGACTGAATAATGCTCGTGCTATTCACCAGTGTGAAACACTTCGAGTCGGAACAGATATAGATCAACGTTTCAGTTTCACGATTCTTGGTCTGGTGGAAAGGAACGAATATCCCACCAAGTACAGTTCGGCTGGACACTGGTCTTCGTCGTCTAGAGCGAAGAGATATTTCACGGCTATATCTACACAAATCTGGGAAGATCGGTCTCGCAAATAACTCCTGCACAGATGTTGTGGTTTCAGCGCGTCCTCTTGGTGTGGGCGCCCTTTAGCGCGACAATGATCGCGACCATTGAAGGAGGGTCATGCCATCAAAGACAAGAAGCCAAGAGGTATCTATATAGCCGGGGCTGTTCGTAAAGATCCGCCTGACATCGACAAACTCGTTGATGCGCTGCTTGAACTGACCAAACAACTCTGCGAGGAGGATGGTTTGGGTGAGAACTGGAAGCGGAAGCCGAAGAAGTAGTGTCGCCCAATCTATGATGTAAGACGCTCATGCTTGCATAAGTTGTTCCCTGATAGGACAATACTATCATTATGTTAGACGCTCGGCATGCTACCCAAACGCCAGAACAGTTTATACTTCGAGAAGAAGCTGCCGCATCGAACCCCGAGTTTGCCACATTTGAAGGCAGAGCCATGCAAGATGTTAGGGATACGCTTGCCTGCCTGGCTCTAGGCATGCGACCAAAGACGGTGCTTGGTGGACTGATAGTGAACCAATTTGGGCCCTATGATTCAACGCTTGTTGATTCTAACGGGAGACACGCTATAGAAGTTGGTGTTAGAGGAAGTGTTCAGCCCCACACACCAAATGAACGTGGAGACACAGTTCAAGATGTACTGGAGGGCTTGGTGCTGTTAGGTCTAGTTGAAAGAACATTCGACCCGAGATCAGTGGATGCTGAAATGGTGCCAGATGATGATCATAGAAAACAGATGGACGTGCCATTCTATCGGCTGTCTACGCAAGGTCTGCCGGCAGAAGTGCAGGAGACTATAGGCCGCATACGGTTGGAACAGGCGACGGATGATGTATATGAAGCTGAGCGCGAAGCGCGGCGAGAACAAAAAGCTGAGCGAAAAGCAAAAAGAACGGGTATCTTTAGGCGCATCAAATAGCTCTGGGTGCTGAGTAGCTACTTCTGCTCAATAGTCGTCGATGAATTCTTGAACTGGGCCGTAATACGCGTAAATATGCCTGCCTGGTTTTTGGCTTTATCTGTCGTACTCGAACTCAGGTGCTGCTGAGTCGGCTCCACAAATAACTGAACTTTTTGACCAGTGTCGTTGCGCTTCCCAACCTCAACAATGAGCTCTAGACCCTTCTGAGTATCAGCCAGTTGTGCGTCAATAAAGTAGCGAGGATCAAGCTGTTTATGTTCCTCAGCTAAAATTGTTCTGCCTTCAGAGTCTACGCGAACAGTCTTGATGCCACCCCGTTTTCTCTGCGCGGCGGCTATCTGTTCCTCTCCAAAACTCATATATTCTTTGGTGGTCTTAAAGTTATGGGGAATCTGGAAGATTTGTCCACATTGCTTACATTCAAAATAGTACTCATCTACAAAGAGTTTTGTACCGTGAATCATACAGGCTGGATATGTATGGTTTGGCCCGTAATACAGCCATTTAATGCCTTGGATTGGCTCATCGCTAAACTCGTAGTATTTATACTCAGTAGTGCTCACAATCACCTTATTGTCTGACTATCTACACAATATGTCAATTAATATGGCAATGACCGACTATGCTTATGCTTGCATTACAAATCAATAATGAGACAATCTTCTAATATGACTAATCCTGAACCAATGCCCCCAGAAACCCCGCCCACCGACTTTGATGTTGATGGCTTTGTGGGAGCACTCCAGTTTTTTGATGGTTATGACAGAGTTGTGGAGTATTTATATGGCCCTTTTGCTAGTGAACACCCCGAGGCTGTAATACCAACGTATACAAAGCTGGCTCGGCATGAAGATCCATCATTACGAGTCAAGGCTGCCGTTGGAATCACAGAAGTACTTCAAAGAGATCCGGAGCTTGCTGCTGAAATACTTTGTAAACTGTTAGAAGATGACGACACGCATGTGCGTACCCGTGCACGCGAAAGCCTACTAGGGCTCGCCGACGCGCATCCGCCCACTGACATTAATCTTCTTATACGCTTGAGCAAAGTCGCGCTGGCACACCAAGATACGAACGGATAAGCTGCTAGCTGCGTGGCATGTGATCGTAAAAATGTGACATGTTATAGTCTTGGCCAATGAGTGGCTTGAGGTCTTCCATGCTCACGCCAATTTTCACGCCTGGATTCATGGTGCCATACGGATCAAAGATATGTTTTACTTGCCGAAACACCTGATACATTTCAGAGCCATAGAGCTTCTCTAGGTATGGCGCCCGTATACGGCCATCGCCGTGCTCTCCAGAGGTGCTACCGCCAAGGCGCATAACCAAGTCGTAATAATCATCGAGGAGCTTGAAGACCTTCTGGCGGTCACCCACTTGTGAAAGATTCAACAGCGGTCGAGCATGCAAGTTTGCATTTCCAGCATGACCCCAGACGGCCACCGGCAGGTGTTGCGACTCAAAAATCTGGTAAATTCCCTCAATGAAGTCAACTAAACGATCTTGCGGCACAATACCATCTTCAATAATTGGCAATGGCTTGGCACCAGCTTCGTTATGCGACAGAATGGCCGAGGCTGCTTCACGAATTTTCCAGAGCTCTTCTTTCTTGCTCGGATCGGTTTCCATGCGATACGATACTTGATGTTTTTGGAACAGCTTAGCGGCTTTTTTGGCCATGCGCTTTTGCACCCTATCCGACAAGTTGTCGAATTCAACAAATAGGGCCATTTTTTGGAATGGGGGCTCCAACACACCCTTGAGAAGTGTTGGGTTGTGAGCGTGTACAAAATCGAGTAAGTGCTTGTCGACCATCTCCATAATAGTTGGTAGCTCAGAGAACTTGCGCAAATCAGCAATTACCTCTTGGGCAAGTTTAAGGTCATCGAAGAAGGCCACGAGCAGTGTGGTGTTGGGGTTGTGTTGTTCGGTTTCAAGGGTTGCCTCGGTCACAATGCCAAGCGTGCCTTGCGAACCAACAAACAGCGGCACCAAGTTGAACGATCCATCTTTGCGTTGGATTTCTCCAAGCATGTAACCGGCCGCATTCTTGGACACTTCTCGTTTAGACTTCTGAATTAGTACCTTGTTCTCTTCAAGCAAGCGGTCCATTTGGCGATAGATCTCGCCTTCCATACTGTTCAAGCCCAGCTTCTTATTGAGTTCGCGTCGGCTTAAACGACGAACTTCGATGACTTCTCCGTTAGCCAGTACTACGCGCAAACGTTTTACAAACGAACGCGTTGATCCATACTTAAAACTGCGCTCACCAGAAGCATTATTAGCGATCGCACCGCCAATGGTCGAGTACTCAAGCGATGCCGGATAGGGTGGTAAGAACCGATTGTGTGTTTGCAGGGTTTGTTGCAACTTACCGTATACAATACCTGGCTCAATCGTGACATCACCCGATTTTCCGTCGAATTCAAGAATACGGTGCATGTGTGCCGGAAAAACCAGCATAATACCGCTGCCGAGAGCAGCTCCGCTGAGATCGGTGCCGAGGCCACGAGCTGTCATGGGTATCTGACGGCCACGTTCCGCTAACTGCCAAGTAAAGCGAGCCGTTTTACGAACGTCGTTCTCGTTACGTGGATACACAACTATTGCTGGCGGTATGGCAAAGATACTGCCATCGGTAGCAAAATAACGACGTGCATCGACGCTCGTCATAACCTCGCCAACTAAATGTTCTTGCAGATAGTGTGCAACCTTACTCATCAGTCCCTATTCCACCAGAGGTATTTAGCGTTAGCATTCTGCCACTCATGATAGCAGATAGCACGCAATCCGTGAACACGCATACTAATTTACAATGTATACTGGCTTAAGATGAGGTATCGAAACAAGAGAATTTACACATGGTCACCAAGTATAGCCTATGCTACAGGCCTCATAGCGAGTGACGGCTGTCTTCTGTCTGACGGGAGACATATTGACCTAACCTCAAAAGATATTGATCAATTGGAAAACTTCTGCAAAGCAATTGGACGGGATATAAACATTACTACGAAGACGAGTGGAAAGCGTGATACATACTATAGGGTTCAATTCAGTGATGTAGCATTCTACGATTTCTTGCTAGGCTGTGGCTTAACCCCAAATAAAAGTTTAAGCATTGGCGGGCTAGAAATGCCCGAGAGATATTACTCCCATTTCTTACGAGGTGTATTTGATGGCGATGGGACAACATATGGGTATTATGACTTGCGCTGGCGTTCAAGTTTTCTTTACTATGTTTCCTTTGCCGGTGCTAGTTTGGATTTCATCAAATATTTATGTGACATGAATGCTAAGGCGCTCAATACACTTGGAAGATCTATCACAAAAGGCAATCGAGTGTTTAGTTTGCAATATGCAAAACGTGATGCTTACCGGTTATATCGTGGTATGTATTTGGACGCAGGCGATTTGTTTCTTGCTCGCAAACGAACCAAGTTAGAAGATTTTATTAAACAAGATAAAAATGGTACAATTCTCCAGTCATTGAGCGCGAGTGGCGTAATCCGGTAGCCGCGCTAGCATGAGGGGCTAGTGTCCGAAAGGACGTGGAGGTTCAAATCCTCTCTCGCGCACCAATGTTTGCAAATCAGCTCCCAACACGGAGCTGTTTTTATTTTGTTACCTGTTACTAACTGAGGGCTAGTCTTTGAGCGATGGCTCTTGAACCACCATCCAGTTTTCAACGTTAGCGAACCGATCAGCTGCTGTATTTACTGTTTTGCTGTCGAGGCCGAAGACATGCTCATGCGTGACATAGTAAAAACGTGGTTGATACAGGGCAAGTGCGGGCGCATCATTCTTCCAGGCCTGCAGGAAAGGTAGATACTTGGCCGTTCGTATCTGTGTATCTATGCGCGTCCTGCCACCTTCCAGGGCCTTATCTGCCACGCCAGACTTGTAATTAGAGAAGTTTAGGCGGTTAACAGAGCGTATGTCGGCCTGTGAGCTATGCCAGTAGGCAAAGACATCTGGGTCCGAACCAATCGAAATTCCATACAGCAATGCATCATATTGACGGCCGGAAACAGTCGCCTGCAAATCTTGATCAGCAGGCAGTACAACCTCTGTTTTGACCCCGACTTCTTGCCACGCCTTTTGTAGCTTCTGGGAAACAGCCGCGTAATCGGCATTGTTTGGCGCATACAGTCGAATCGTCAACTCTTCTTTGCCCTTTTTACGAGTTTGGCCAGCGCCCGGCTGGTTCCAGCCGGCTTCGTCGAGCAGCTTGGCGGCTTGCGCTTTGTCGTAGCCAAGTTGTTTTGCTGCTGGATTGTAGCCAAGTTGACCCTTCAAAATTGGCTCATCCGCCATAACGACCGGATAGCCGAGGCCACTCACGGCATCGGCGGTGCTCACTGATTGAATGAGTGCTTTGCGAACCTTGACATCTTTCAGTATCTCGCTGTCGGTCTTAAAAAAGACCATGGTTTCGGCAGTAAGAGGTATACTGTATTCCTGAATGTTCTTCGTTTTAGCCAACTGGTCTGGCAGACGCTCAATGCCAACCATAGCGTTAATTTCTTGCTCTTTAAAGCTATCGGCGAGCATGTTTTCATTCGGATATGTCTTAACCACAAATTGACTTATCTTTGGGGCACCAGCGTGATACCCGTTAAATGCTTCAAGACCGATCTGTTGCTGGTTGGCCTGGTTATTGCCGCTGGCAGTCAGCTCGATAGTATCCCATTTAAATGGGCCCGCCCCAATTGGCCGTGAAGTGTTAAACGAAGCTGAGCGGAGCTGTGCGGCAGGAATGCTTTTAAGGCTGTGTTTTGGCACAAGGCCGGTCGTGAGGCTCTGCGGGAAAGATGCCAGCACCCCAGGCAAGGTAAAGGTAAGCTGACGCGGACTATCAATTTTGATCTTCACACCTTGCAAGCCATGGAAGAGCGGCGACTTGGCGTCGGGATTCTGAATAGTCTGAAACGTAAAAGCTACGTCTTCACTGGTAAGTGGCTGGCCATCTTGCCAGGTTAGATCGGGCTTTAGCACAACAGTGTAGCTCTTGCCGTCAGCGCCTACTTTCCAGCTTTCTGCCAGATCGCCCACCAAGTGGTTGTGGCTGTCATATTTTAGTAAACCAGCGAAAATTAGACGAGAAACAGTGCTGTCTGTCATGCTTGTGGCGTACAGTGGGTTAGCGTTGGTGAATGTTCCCACGATGCCTTCGGTGTAAGTACCACCAGCAACGGGTTTGAGGTCAAGGTAATAATTCTCGAGGGCACGTAGTTGCATGCCCACACCAACCATCAAGATGACCACCAATAAAAGCCAGGCAATCACAAATCGCTTCACACCCGCTAAGCGCGGTAAACGTCGAAAGAAATTGCGCTCCAGATGGTCTTCGGCCTGTGAGCCGAGATCTTCAACCTGCCGCTTGCTGCGGCGCACATGGCGTCGAAACTTCAGCTTGGTTTTTCGATCAATCATGAAATGGCTTTAGACTCCTCTTGCCCTAGGCAACGATACCTAGTAGCAGAGAGGCGGCAAAAATGATCACAGCCACAATGGTGATCTGGTGCAGCGTACGGTCTGAACCGCGTCGCACCGTATTCACTTCGCCGCCACCACCCATGCCAGCCCCCAGGCTTGCACCGCGCGTCTGAATTAATACCAAAATGGTCACGAATACTGCCGAGACAATAGTCAAATAGTTATAAATATTCATCGATCCTCCAGAATTGCACTCACTAGATAGTTTACCAGGCCAATCACCATACCAGCAAGCATTGCGGCCCCAAAATTATTCACCTGGAGCGGCGGGTAAAGCCAACTCACCAGCAAAACCATCAGACCATTTATAACAATCATAAATAAGCCGAGGCTGAAAAGGATAGCCGGTAACGACAAAATAACCACTAACGGCTTAATGATGGTGTTAATAAGTGCTAGTAGGAAACCGGCAATCAATAGCACAGTAATGGTGCTGCCTTCATAGGTGACACGCTGGCCAAGAATGCCGGCAGCAATCCAAATTCCAAGGCCACAAACAAACCATCTCAATAGAAAGCGCGTTAACGGGCCTTGTTTCATTAGCGTTATTGTACCACCTCTCAACAAGTCTTATACAACTGGTTTTAGGTACAACCGCCAGAAACGCGCATAGAGTTTTACAAGTACAACCAAAATAGCTATGCCGCCAGCAAAGGCAATTACTGTGCCTATTAGAGACAGAATGTCTCGTAAGGCAAAGCTGCTGGTAACGGCACTGAGGAATAGCAATTTGCAGCTTGGAACAATAACCGCCAAGAAAAAGAACACATAGCCCAATATCAGAATAGTGAGCGCTGCAAAAAATAGGTAGTGCGCTGCTACCGACTGAATAACATTGCCGCGCCGCTTAGTGTTCTGCTCGTGCTCAACAAGCTCTTCATCCTCTTTGATCTTGAGGAGCGAATTCTGCATCAACCAAATACCAGCATAAATAAGGCTTCCAATAGCACCCCAAAAAAACATCACGCTGGCCGTGCCAAGCAGTGATGATCTGCGCAAGGCGTCAATCTTGAGCCATAAAATGTTAGCGTTAGCACCGAACGTTACAACATCAACCGTAATACCATCGCTCAGGTGTCCCCATATTTGACTAACATTCAGCAATGTCAGAATCAGCGCCGAAGCAATAACATAGGTTATAATCTCAACGCCGCCGGGGAGCAAGGAGTTATCTTCACGATTTGACATATGTATATCGTAGCCTGATATTGTCTACACCCCAAGCACGTTGTGGCCGGTACTAGTGATGAGCACATCGTCTTCAATTCGCACACCAATTCCCTCTTTAGGAATATAGATGCCTGGCTCAACTGTTAGAATTACACCTTCGCTGAGAGGCTCATCATAGTCGCCCGTGTCGTGCACATCAATGCCTAAGAAATGAGATGTGGCATGCGGGAAATATTCACGAATGGCCTCGTGACTTGGCTCTTTAATGAGGCCAAGCTTTTGAAGTTCTTCGCCCATTCGTGCCTCGACTTGTTTTTCGTAATCACGCATCAGCACACCCGGCTTGAGAAGTGACATGGCGTATTCGGCAACAGCTTCAACGCTTTCATATACTTCCCAAAAGCGCTTATTTTCTTTTGGCGCCCAGCAGCGTGATATATCGGCCGTGTAGTGCTCATACTCGGCACCAATATCGAGTAACATGCTCGAGCTATTATCGACTGCTTGGTAATTTCCAAAGGGGTGAATGGTCGCAGCCTTGGAGCCGCCAGCAACAATCGGGTCAAAGCCGTGACCATTGCCACCGTCTTGGTAAAAGGCACGGGTGAGTGCTAGCTCAATATCAAGTTCGGTCTTGAAAATCTTGCCTTCAAAACCGCGCCGCACTTCTTGTATGCCAGCCATGGTAATGTCGACCGCTCTTTGGATGGCGGCTTGCTCCAGTGGTTGCTTGACCATGCGCATTTTGCCAACAGTCGAGCGAATATCTATCAGCTCAAGCTCTTTATTGACGGATTGCATTTGCTCAACCAAACGCTTGCGCGCTGGGTTGGTATACATGCCAAACCACTCAATGTAGGCATCTGGCGGCCGTAAAATGCCGACACGCTTTGACTTTTTCAGTATTTTACTCAAGCGATCCCAACCTGCTTCCCACGCTAGCACCTCGTTAACACCACTTGCCGCCTGTAAGTCCTCGGCGCTTACCGTGCCATCAAACGCTTGCCGTGTGGCACTCAGTTCAGGTACAACTAGAAAACTCGTATCGCCATCTATAACAATTAGAACATTTGGTTCATCAACTCCCGTAAAATACCAAAAACTACCATCTTGCTTGAAGGGATACGTAGTATCTGTGCTTTTTTGGAGTAGGCCGCTAGCCGTCAGAATTATAGGGTAATCTGCGCCCACTAAGCTCACGAGTCGTGTGCGGTTTTGCTGAAAGAAATCATTTGTAAAGTGAGCATTCATAGTCCAAAGCAGTATAGCATTACTTATCTGGCTCGCTAATGGGTGGAGCTAGCTCAACTTTGGCTTCGCGTTTTAGGGGTCGTAGGTACTGCTTTAAAATGGCCGCTTTCTTTTCACCGACAACCTTTTCGAGCTCGGCATCGCGGGCTTGCATTACGCCCTTCAAGCTGCCAAACGTGCGTATTAGTTTTTTACGCGTCGCGGGACCAATGGTCGGGATATCATCGAGCATACTGGCTGTTTGGCGCTTCTGTTTTAGCACCGAGTGATAACTAACTGCGAACCGATGAGATTCATCACGAATACGCTGCAACAGTTTCACGGCATGGCTATTTTTTGGTAATAATATTAGGGTAAAGTCTTCCGATTCGGTGGTAATCGCGTTCAGTCGATGCAGCTCGCTCTTGTTGATTGTTGCGTTGGATTTTTCCAGATGCACCACAATTTCCTCTTCGCGTTTGGCCAGGCCAATCATGGGTGTTTGTAGGCCAGCAGCATCACGCGCTTTGATGGCCGCACCAAGCTGCCCCTTACCTCCGTCTATCAGGAATAAGCTTGGCACACCCCAGGCTTTACGATTCTTTTCACTCAGCCGACGCGATATGGCCTCGTTCATATGAGCAAAATCGTCATTGCCAGGAATACGCATCTTAAATTTGCGATACGCCGCCTTGTCGGGCAGGCCATTTACAAACACCACCATACTGGCTACGTTGTCCGTGCCTTGCATGTGGCTTATGTCGTAGCCTTCGATGCGCTTGGGCACCTCAGGCAGTCCCAGGATCTGTGCCAACTCCATAAGCCCCTTATCCTTACTGATGTCCAGGAACTCACGATCCGAAAATACAATTTGCCTGTCCAGCCCCTTCAGTGCCAGTAACTGGTTTCGGTATGCCGCCGCCTGCTCGAACTCCTTAGCTTTAGCCGCCTTATTCATACTCTTTTCAAGGTCTTTTATAAGTACTTTTCGCTCGCCACGTAAATATTGCATGAGATAGCGTAGGTTTTTACGATATTCTTTTACGTCGGTTTTGCCTGCCTCAATCCCCGGGCATAAGCCCAAGTGATACTGCAAACAAGCACGTTTGGGCACCTCGCGGTAATGCGTAGAATACGGAAAGGCTCGGCGCAGATATTTGAGGGCACGCTTCACGGCCAAAGCACTAAAATATGGACCGAGGTAGGTTGCACCATCGTCGAGCGGTCGACGGGTCAGCGTGACCGTTGGATGGGGATCATTATAGCTAATACGTACATAACTAAGGCTCTTGTCGTCACGCAGCAGAATGTTATACGGCGGCATATAGCGACGAATAAGCTCGGCTTCTAGGAATAAGGCGTCGAGCTCGGTCTCTACCTCCGTCCATTCCACATCGGCAATCTCAGCAACTAAAGCATCTGTTTTTGGGTCACGCGTGCGAGATTTCTGAAAGTACTGTCGTACACGGTTACGGAGCACCGCCGCTTTGCCAATGTAAATAATGTCGCCCTTGGCGTTCTTATGAAAATACACACCCGGCGTTTTGGGCAGTTCCTGTAGTTTTGTCTCCAGCTGCTTATTCACACCTATAGTATAAGGTGTTTTCTCTTTTGCTCAACGGGCAGGCGCCAGTGCGCCAGCATGCTTTTCGCAGAACGATGCTCCATTATCGCATTTTGCGCACATAAGGACCAAGCGGTTACAGCTCACATCGGCACAGTTAACAAAGTTACTCGTCTTGGCACCACAATGTACACACTCACCAATGTCTTTGGCGTTAGCACTAAAACGATGTGTCATGCGCCCGTCGAAGATGTATAGCGTACCTTCCCATAAACCGTCGTCACCATACTTTTCGCCGTATTTTACAATGCCGCCGTCGATTTGATACACCTCTTTAAAGCCGCGATTCTTCATGAGCACACTCAAGATTTCACATCGAATTCCACCGGTGCAATAGGTAATAATAGGCCGATTCTTGATCTCGTCGTACTTTGGATCTTCTAGTTCTTTCAAAAAATCGGGCGTTGTTTTAACGTTTGGAATAATGGCATTTTTGAACTTTCCAACTTGCGCCTCGTAAGCATTGCGCCCATCGAAAAAGACGACCTCATCGCCCCGTTCTTGAATGAGCTTGTGTACTTCTTCGGGCTTTAAGTGAACGCCGCCGTTCTCGACGCCTTTTTCACTCACCACCAGCTCGTCAGCTGCCTTGAAGGCCACTAGCTCGTCACGAACCTTAATAGACAATTTTGGAAAGTCATCGGCGGTTCCGTCGGACCATTTATAGGTGATACCTTTAAACGTAACTGAGCGGTTCATCTCCCGTTTATATTCCAAAACGTTCTCGAGTTTGCCGCCGAGTGTACCATTAATGCCGTGCGGCGAAAGAATAATGCGCCCCTTAAGGCCTAAACGGTTACACAACTCACGCTGCCAGCGCATTGTCATGGCTGGATCAGCCAACGGCACAAACTTGTAATACAGTATGATTTTCTCCATGTCAGCTACCCATTATACCGTACACCAAGCTAATATGAGGTGATTCAGAATACAACCAAGAATAAGATGACGAGCAGTACGCCAACTCCAACAGCCAGCAGTGTGATGGTTTGTTTTTTGTTGCCGCTTGACCGCAGTGTATCACCAGCGTTATTTGGCTGCGGGCTAGAAGCACTGCTGTCTTGTGTCGTCGATCCATAGGCGTAAGGTTGAACGCCCTCCGCATGAATTGCGTGGCTATACGAACTCGTAGTGGCGTTACTAGCAGCCGATTGGTTCGCTGTGCCAGCAGTCTTGTGATTAGCGTGGTCAGGATCTTGCTCGATCCCCTCTACTTTGTTTGACCGCAACTCTTCATGGAGGATGTTTTCAAAGGCCTTGCCGCTTAAATAAGCCTTCAAGACGCGGCGCAAACCCTTCTCATCTAGACGACCCGTTTCGAAGAGGCGCTTGGCATTTCCACTCTCAACCTTCAGACGTTCAGCAACCACCAGTAGCTCAGTTATGTTCATGCTATCGACAGACTTTGTGTGTATCTCCTGTGATTTTCTGGTCGGTGCTTCTGGACGGAAAGCAATCTTGCCAATCTTTTCGCTGGTTGCTTGGCGAGGTGCACTCGACTCTGGCGACTTAGATATTTCGGTCTTTTGTGCATGTTTGCGTTCTGCCATCTCGGCCTGTAGGCTCGACTGTTTTTCGGCTTGTTTACGTGTTAGTTTGCGGATCTTTTCTTCGCGAAGAACGATTTGGTTTTCTAGATCAACCACTTGTTTCTCGAGTTTCTTTTGAATTGGCCCTAAGCGACGCTCGGTTTTAATGCGACCACGACGACGACCAATCAAATATCCAACCAGCCCACCAGCCAACAAATACGGTGCTGCCGATTGACGCTCTGGCGCGCCAGCCGGGGCAATGTTCGGTGTAGGTGGTGTGATGAGAATATTTGGAGCCCCTCCTGGGCCACCGAGAGCGCCAGGTCCGGCTGGGCCCGTGGGGCCTGCAGGCGCACCGCCGCCACCTGGAGGTGGAGTGCCAGCCCCACCAGCTGGTGGTGTCGAGCCAGTTGTAGCATCATCGTCGACCCGCTCTTCAGCATCATCATCTGGCGTTTCAATAATTTCGGCGTCGTCTACCGCTGATTCGTCGGGTGCTTCGATGTCAATGTCATCGCCCAGGAGTTCGGTGGCTGTCGCTTCAGCATTTTCCATAGCCTCATCGAAAGACTGGCCCGCTTCAAGATTCTCTTGCAAGGCTTCATCAAATTCAACGACTGGTATCACTTCTGTTTGCTCAACCGAGCCATCGGTGGCATCAACAAGTTCTTGCTTGGCAGCCTCTGCACGTAATCGTGCCAGCTCCACGGCAATTGCCGATGTTTCATCACTAGTAAGCTTCTCTACCGAGACAGCTTCTTCCCGATCACGTTTTTCGGCTTTATCATCTGCGTGATGCTCCTTAGCGGCCTTGCGTTCAACCTTTTTTGTGGATTTTTTCTCCTTTGAATCATTCGAATCATCATCGTCATCAGACGAAGCTTCAGGTGTGTAGCCAGGAAAATATTCTGCCATTACCCCCGTATTGTACCCACCACGTACCACCTCTGTAAATAAGATAATTCTCGACAAGCGCTTGACAAAAGTGATACAATACCTAGTCTAATTATCAAATTAAGGGAAAGGCCGGCACTTTTTATGATTATGCAATCTACGTTTCAGCGTGGTTATGCCGGTCGAACGGCTTGCTAGCCACCCTTGTAGAATCTCTTACTAAACTAAATTACCTTTTAAAACTAAATAGCCCTAAACCAGCGCAAGCGGGAGGCTTGCCGCTATGAAAACAACTATCAAATCCAACAAAATCCTGAGTTACTACTGGCGAACCGCAAAGCATGATATGCGGCTGGTTGTTGGCCTGCTTATTAGCGTACCAATAACTATCTTGTTTGGTTCATTCTTGCCACCACTTGTGCTCGCAAACGTTCTGACACGCTTGAGCCAGCACCAGTATATGGGGCATGATATATGGCACAGCTTTGGTGTTGCCCTGCTACTATATGGCTTCATCTTGTTCGCCAACTTAATGTTGTGGCGTGTGGTCGACTACTGCATGTGGCGACTGGAGCTTTCTGTACAGCAACGTATGGCTGAAGAGGTGTTTGACCACCTCATGTATGAAAGTGCCGATTTCCATGCCAATCGTTTTAGCGGTTCACTGGTTTCACAGACGAACAAGCTGCTGGGTGGATACATTCGAACGGCCGACACAATCATCTTTCAAGTATTGCCCATGATGTGGGGCATTGTTTTCGCCGCCGTTATATTGCTGCCTAAGGTACCCTGGTACTCCGCCGTACTCGTTGTTACCTCAATGCTATTTATTGCATTTTCATCTTGGGCAACCAAGGATACGCGGCGCCATGGCACCATATCAGTAGCTGCCGAAAGCAAGCAAACAGGCTACTTGGCTGATGCCATAACAAACGTGATGGCAATCAAGAGCTTTGCCCGCGAGCGTTACGAGCAACAACGCTTCCACGGCGCAACCACCAACACCCGACATAAACAACATCGCCTATCTACGGCTCACCAATGGCAAATGGTCAAACTTGGTGGTAGCACCCGCGTGATGTCATGGCTGGCCCTATTTATGGCCATAGTAAGTGTGATGGTTTTTAACGCCAACGTTGCAATAGTCTTCTTGATATTTAGCTACACGTCAACGGTGGTCGATCAGCTTTTTACCTTTAGCAACAACAGCTTGCGCAACTTCAACCGAGCGTTTGGTGATGCCGCAGAAATGGTTGAGATACTCGGCCAAACAGCAGATGTGCTCGATCCCGCTGAGCCAGAACCACTGGCTATAGCTGATGGTACCTTGGATTTTAATAATGTGACATTTACACACAAAGGAAACGATGAAGCAATTTTCGACAAGCTCAACATTCACATTAAGCAAGGTGAAAAAGTCGGCTTGGTTGGTCACTCTGGATCTGGTAAAACAACCTTTACCAGATTGCTGCTTCGTTTTTCTGACATTGACAGCGGCTCAATCACCATTGACGGACAGAACATTGCCCACATTACACAGTCAGATCTGCACAAAATGATTGCCTACGTGCCACAGGAGCCATTGCTCTTCCACAGAACAATTGCCGAGAACATTTCGTATGGTAACCCGGATGCGTCTCCTGAAGCGATCGCTGAGGCGGCGCGGTCAGCCCATGCCGCCGAGTTCATTGACGGCCTGATGGAAGGCTATGAAACCCTTGTGGGAGAACGTGGGGTGAAACTGTCTGGTGGTCAACGCCAACGCATCGCCATTGCCCGTGCCATGCTAAAAGATGCCCCCTTGCTGGTTCTAGACGAAGCCACTAGTGCGCTTGACTCGGAGTCGGAAGGCTTGATTCAAGACGCCCTTTGGAAGCTCATGCAAAACCGCACAGCCATTGTGATTGCCCACCGATTAAGTACAATTCAAAGAATGGATCGTATTATTGTGCTCGAACATGGTCGCATTGTCGAGGAGGGCAGCCACCACGAACTGATTAAACATGGTCGTGTCTACGCCGATCTATGGAACCGCCAAAGTGGAGGCTTCATAGATGACTAAGTCAGGTAATGGGCAATCGAACTATAAAGCTGTCCTGCGGCACTTCCTACAAGTAAGTTGGCGTCATAAATATTTGGCGCTGCTTGCTTTTCTGCAGCCCATTGGCGCTATCTTTACTAACGTTGGTGTGCCATTCTTTGCTGGACGGGCCATTGCTAGCATAGCACTTCATAATGGTGGCTTTGCGACCAACATATGGCTCGTAGCAGCCTGTGCAGTACTTGGCATCGTAGCCAACCGTATTGGGTTCGTGAAACTCATGACACTACAAGCCGAGGCCTCGAGCGATCTGAGCGTTGAAGTATTTGATCGGCTTATGGACCGAAGTGTTGGCTTCCATACCAATCAGATAAGTGGCAAGCTGATATCTGATGCTATTGACTTTGTGGGTTCTTACTTGCAGCTCTCGAATGCCGCTTTTAACAACGGCTTCTCGTTTTTGATGATCCTTGTTTCAGGCATCATTGTCGTTTCAATTAGCAGCTGGCAACTCGGCCTTTTGCTATTCGTGATAGCAGCTGTTACGTTGGTCTGGGCGATTTTGGAAAGTAACCGACGCACTGAGTTACGGCATGTTCGCCTGAATGCCACTCGCAATGTAACCGCCCATTTATCTGACTCAATTGTTAATGCACAAACAGTCAAGATGTTCTCGGCTGAGAAGCGCGAAAAAAGTATGAACCGCAAGCTTAACGCTACGCTTAAAGAGTTGCGCGTTCGTGACTGGCGACGTGCCGGCATTAGTGGCAATAACCGCATTGGTGCCTTGCTAGTGATGCTCATTGTGTTACTTTTGGTAATTAATTACCTGGCCAGCACCAACCCCGCCATCCTCGCCGCTGGTATCTTTGCCTACACCTACACACTCACTTTGATCTTACGATTATTCGAACTCAATGTTTTAACGCGTCAGATCGAAGAGGCCTTTCTTCAGGCATCACCTATGATGAATATTCTGCTGGAGCCAATTGAAATTGCTGACCTGCCCCACGCCACAGACATGGTAGTTGATGAGGGTAAAATTGAGCTGCGTGATGTTTCGTTCCGCTACGCCGACAATAAGCAAAAACAAGCCGTCTTCGCAAACCTTAATATCACCATACAGCCAGGCGAGCGAGTTGGTCTGATTGGACCAAGTGGCGGCGGCAAATCAACGCTTACAAAGTTATTGCTTAGGCTCGAAGACGTCCAAGCCGGCCGAATTTTAGTCGACAATCAAAGTATTAGCGATGTCACGCAAGCCAGCCTGCGGCGTGCAATTGCCTATGTACCGCAGGAGCCTCTGCTCTTCCACCGCACAATCAAAGAGAATATCGGCTACGGTAAAGAAAAAACGACAATCGACGAGATTATGCAAGCCGCTAAGTTGGCTCATGCCGATGCCTTTATTGGCAAGCTTCCGAAAGGATACGATACGGTTGTTGGGGAGCGCGGCGTTAAGCTTTCGGGCGGTCAACGTCAGCGTATTGCCATTGCTCGTGCCATCTTAAAAAACGCCCCGATATTAATTCTGGATGAAGCAACCAGCGCTCTCGACAGCGAAAGTGAAAAAGCAATTCAACATGCACTCTGGCAACTCATGCAAGACAAAACTGCCCTCGTGATTGCCCACCGACTCAGCACCATTCAAAAACTTGATCGCATATTAGTACTAGACGATGGCGAGGTCATTGAAGAGGGCACACACGAAACATTGCTCGCCAAGAACGGCCTATACGCCCGTTTGTGGAACCACCAATCGGGTGGCTTTATACAAGATTAGCGGGAAACTATTCTTCTTCTGGTGACTCGTCACTTTTAGCTTCGCCCGCTGCGTCACCAGCATCGGCGGCAAGCTCAGCTGCTGCTGCGTTAGCCTCGGCAATTTGATCGCGTGGCATTTCAACGGTAGCAATGTTGGTATCAGGCTCAGTGAGCACTGTAACGCCACCCGGAACAATCAGATCAGCCACTGATAGGGTGTCGCCCACTTCTTTCAAAGTGCTTGGATCAACAACCAGTTGGTCGGGCAAATCACGTGGCAAAGCTTTAACTTCAACGTGGTCAAGCTGCTTGAGTACGAGTAGGCTGGCTTTTTCGGCTGGGATTTCGGCATTTTCTTTGAAGACCACAGGGATCTCGGCTTCAACTTCTTCGTTTTGCTTAATAGCCTGGAATACAACATGGCGCAAACGGTGCTTGGCCGGCTCAAAGTCAACATCTTTAATAAGAGCTAAGTGTTGTTTGCCGCCAACCGCAACTTCAACCGGGTGGTGTTTACCAGCTCGGCTATACACCTTAGTGAGCTTTAAGTACTCGCCCATCACCAGCAAAGATTCCTTGCCGTGATTATGAATAACGGCTGGCACCATACCTTCGTCACGAAGTCCCTTAAGGCCTTTCCTGACAACCGTTCGTTCTTGTAATTCCACCGCAATCTTGTCTTCGGGCATGTTCCCCTCCACGTTCACATAAATACTTGAAAAGACTTCCTTATTATAGCAAAAAACGGTAGGATTAGGGACAGATGTTTGACGTTGAATCTATTATTCGTGCTGGTGGCATACTCATCGTTGCTGGTATTGTTTTTGCTGAATCAGGTCTGCTTATTGGTTTTTTCTTGCCTGGCGATACCTTACTCTTTGGCGCAGGCCTGCTAGCCTCACAAGGTGAAATGAACATATGGGTGTTGGTTGCAGCCGTTATTGTAGCCGCGGTTCTTGGTGATAATGTTGGCTATAGCATTGGCCAAAAGGCAGGGCCACGTATGTTTAGTAAAAAGGATGGGATTCTTTTTCGCCGTGAATACATTGAGAAGGCAGAAGCTTTCTACGAAAAGCATGGTGGTAAAACAATCATTCTTGCCCGCTTCACACCAATTGTTCGGACGTTTGCACCAGTTGTTGCTGGCATTGGTAATATGTCTCGTCGTCGATTTTTTTTGTATAACATTATTGGCGCAGTGCTGTGGGCGACCACAATTATCTTGCTTGGCTACTGGCTAGGTAGCAAAATTCCGCACTTAGATAAATTCATCGAATACGTACTGCTTGCGGTCGTCATTGCAAGCTTAGTTGTTGCCTTTGGTCATGTACTGAAAGATCCCAAAAACCGCCGTATCATGATTGCCAACATCAAGAAAAGTTGGGCGCAACGCTTTTCAAAAAAATAGGCTACCTGAATCGTTCTAGGTCACTTGGCTTAAGCTCGCTAAAAATCTTTCGTCGCACATTATTCGACGCTGCGAATGACATACTACCCGGTGGTAGATGAAATTCTTGGGCATAATATGTAGTGATTTCCTCGGCCGTTGTTATTGGTCTATCTGATTGCATACAGGCACTGATGAACCAGCCTCGAAAGGCTTCAATCTTCTCTTCGTACGTTTCAGCCTGCTTGACACGCTCCGTCCATTCATGCAGCGCCGGGAAATCAGCGGGTAGGCCTTCTGCGCTGCTGTTCATGGCTAAATCATCCTTTTCAGGAACTGGCCGGTGTATGACTTGGTGTTTTTAGCGACCTGCTCTGGCGTGCCTTCAGCAATCACTTGACCACCGTTGGCGCCACCTTCAGGACCCATATCAATCAGCCAGTCGGCATTCTTAATAACATCAAGGTTATGTTCAATAACCACCATACTATTTCCCGTATCTACCAAAGCATGAAGCACGCCGAGTAACTTATGAACATCTTCCATGTGTAGGCCGGTGGTTGGCTCGTCGAGAATATACAACGTGCGACCAGTTGGGCGACGACTCAGTTCGGTCGCCAGCTTAACGCGTTGCGCCTCGCCACCAGACAAGGTAGTAGCAGGCTGTCCGAGTGCAATGTAACCCAGACCAACGTCAACCATGGTCTGTAGTTTGCGTGCGATTGTTGGAATATTTTCAAAGAACTCCAGCGCCTGTTCACAGGTCATTTGCAGCACATCACTAATAGTTTTACCCTTGTAATGAATCTCGAGTGCTTCACGGTTGTAGCGCTGACCCTTACAGACCTCACAGGGTACGTACACATCGGGCAAGAAGTGCATTTCAATCTTAATAATGCCATCGCCGCTACAGTTTTCACAGCGGCCACCACGGACGTTAAAGCTAAACCGCCCCGGTCCATACCCCCTTAGCTTGGCCTCGGGGACACTGGCGAATAGTTCACGGATTGGCGTGAACAGACCCGTGTACGTGGCCGGGTTAGATCGTGGCGTACGACCGATTGGCGACTGGTCAATAATAATGGCTTTGTCGAGTTCCTTAATGCCTTCAATGTTGTCGTGTGCCCCGGGCACCGCATTAGCACGCATAAGTCTCGATGATAGCTCCTTGGCAAGGATGTCATTAATGAGTGATGACTTGCCCGAGCCAGACACGCCGCTCACCACCACAAGCTTGCCGAGCGGGATTTCAACGTCAACATTCTTAAGATTATTCTCTCGCGCACCACGAATCTTTAGAGCTTTGCCATTACCACTTCGGCGCTTCTTGGGCACGGGAATCGTTTTCTTGCCTTCCAAATACAGACCAGTAACACTCTTCGGATTCTTTGCCACTTCGCTCGGCGTACCAGCGGCAATAATCTCACCACCATGTATGCCGGCACCAGGACCAATGTCGAGTAGGTAATCGGCTGTTCGAATGGTGTCTTCATCATGCTCTACCACCAGTACGGTATTACCGAGGTCGCGCAGATGCTTGAGAGTGGTAATGAGCCGCTCGTTATCACGTTGGTGCAAACCAATACTTGGCTCATCGAGCACATACAAAACACCTTGCAAACCTGAACCAATTTGAGTGGCCAAGCGAATACGCTGCGCTTCACCGCCAGACAACGTTACCGCACTACGCAACAGATTTAGGTAGTTAAGGCCAACGTCTTGCATAAAGGTGAGGCGCGCCGTTACTTCTTTAATGACCTGCTTGGCAATTTGTTTTTCTTTGTCGTTAAATTTAACACTTGCAAAAAAAGCAATGGCGTCATCAATGGATAGTTGGCAAATATCCATGATTGATTTGTCCGCTACGCTCACTGCAAGTACTTCAGGTTTGAGGCGTAGGCCCTTACAGACATGACACGGTTTTTCACGCATAAAGCGTTCAATGTCACGACGCATAAAGTCACTTTCGGTTTCTTTATGACGGCGCTCGAGGTTGGGGATCACCCCTTCGTATGTTGTTTGGAAGGTACGGCCTGCCCCGAGTGAAACTTTATACGTTTCCGTGCCAGTGCCATACAAAATCTTATCGAGATCTTCTTTTTTTAGTTCCCCTGTCGGCGTATGCAAACTAAAGCCATACGTGTCAGCTACCGCCTGCATTTTCTTGGTGTACCAAGCATCGCTGTTAATGCGGTTAAATGGGCGGATGGCGCCTTCGGCAATCGTCAGGCGACCATTTGGAATGACAAGTTCTGGATCAACTTCAAGTCGAGAACCGAGACCCGTACAGGTTGGGCACGCCCCGTGTGGGCTATTAAAACTAAATGTACGCGGCTCAAGCTCAGGGATAGCAACATCGGGATGATCAAGACAGGCGTACATTAGGCTATAGTCATGTTCTTCATTGGTGTCGGCATTAATCACCTTCATGCGCCCTTCAGCAAGATCAAGGGCCTGCTCAATGGACTGCGTGAGACGGCCGCGACTAGCTTCATCGTTAACTACACGATCGGCTACAATTTCGACGTTATGCTTGTAGTTTTTATCGAGTTCAGGGAATTCGTCGAGCGAATATACCACGCCATCTACCCGAGCACGTGCAAAACCAGCCCGCATGTACTGTTCTGGAATGTGTTCAAAGGCACCCTTTTTGTCGGTAACCACTGGTGCCAGTACCATTAATCGTGCACCAGCTGGTAAAGCAACCACTTGGTCAACAATAGCATTTGAGGTTTGCCGCGTTACTGGTTTACCGCAAACAGGGCAGTGCGGTACACCGATACGGGCAAACATCAGGCGCAAATAATCATAAATTTCTGTAACCGTAGCAACGGTGCTGCGCGGGTTACGGCTGGTAGACTTTTGGTCAATCGAAATCGCTGGGCTTAAGCCGTCGATCTGGTCAACGTCCGGCTTTTCCATGAGCCCCAAGAATTGGCGCGCATAGGCGCTGAGCGACTCGACGTAGCGACGCTGCCCCTCGGCATAAATAGTATCGAAAGCCAATGACGATTTACCCGAACCAGACAGGCCAGTAATAACCACCAGTTTGTTGCGTGGAATTTCAACGCTCACATTCTTTAGGTTGTGTTCTCTGGCACCCTGCACTCGAATAACATCGCTCATAGGCTCATCGTCTCCTTTTCGTCGCTCCAACATGCACACCACACCGTGGCCTTACATGACCATGTAGTCTAGCAGAAAACAGAGAAAAATTCCAGCTACTACGGCTTTATGGCATTAGGTCGTAGCTTGCCATAGAGCGCAGTTGACTCAGCGTATACTCGCGTGTGAAGCCGGTTCTATTGCGGTAAACGAAATACACTTCACGACCATCTTCTAACCTAACCGAGTCTTCATCGTTATCGAATACAAAACTTAGGTTTTGTACCTTAACGAGTGGTTTGCCGTGCCGATAGTCAACGTGACGTATGCGGCTACCGACCAATATCTCGGTAGGCGCCTTTTCGAGTATGTCAGCAACGATATCGTCGGGCACAAACATACTGCGCGTTATTGCCGTCTCTGGGTCAAGACTCATTAATCGCAAGTTATCCTCAATCGTAGCTGGGTTGGTAATATCGTATGGGGCGGCCTCATGAATCAACTGTTCAAGGCGCTGCTGCGTAAGTTGCGGTACGTGACGCTTAGTCAGATGGGAGAGCTCTTCGAGCTCTTTCTTTACCTGACGTATTTTGCGCTGTTCTGCCCCTGGCATTTGTAAGGCTTCCTCTATGATTTTCAAACGGAGTGCGTATGATGGCTCGGGTTCTACCTCACGTTCTTGTTTCAAATCAAAACCATTGAATGCATACGCACGCTCAACTTGTACCACTTTATCGAGTAAGACACTGTTTGTTCCCGAGACACGATAATCTTCAACTCGCCAAACCGTATGTTTTGCCGCCAAACGCGCGACCTGTTCTTCTGTAATGGCAGTCACATTATGGATAAGGTGCAGGAAGCCACCACCTTGGAGCTCGACTCGCCATGGATCACCAACCACAAAGTCTGGATTTGTATATTTACCCACCCGACTGCGGGTGGAAATCTCACGAAGTGTGGGGGAGTGTGAGTTCGATATATTTGCATATTTACCTTCACCTTTATGGTGATAAATAGCTGGCATAAAGCCGATCAAACTACACTCAAGGATCATGTCACGCTCTTCTTCTGTAGGAGGTTTTAAAACCTCAGCATATGCCGATGCGGTTTTAGCAATCTTGGTGTACTGCTCGCGTGCACGATGCACATTACTCACATCAAAGCCATATGCCCGTAGTTCAGCATCGGTCATGTGTTGCGCAGCAATAAATAAGTCGAGTTGGACAAGCAGATCAGACTGCGTTTCTTCACTTAGCTCACGCCAAAGGTTACTCACATTTCGGCCATAAAACTGTAGACCACCCAGTTCTTTTGAAGCTGTCATGGCGGCTAGATAACTACGCACTGGCCGAGGGTAGCCGGCGGACTCTACCATGATTCTTGCTGATGAGGTGCAAAGCGGATATTCATTCATTGATCGGCCAATCGGAGCAACGGCCCCGCTCTCGGGACCCACTGCATCCAGCAATACAAGATTTACGTCGGCAAGTTTTAAAATGTGCCCGGAGGTTTTATGTAACCAGTCAAAAATTCTTGCCTCGTAACCCGCTACTCTAAGGCGTAGACTGTTACGTTGCATGTCAGTACGTAGAATCTGTGCAACAGGATACATCTCCCGTTCGTGTAAAGGTGTATAGGCCCTATCTTGATTTATTCGAGTTGAGATGTACGTGCCTTTAGACGTACGACCGACTCGTCCCATTCGTTGCACGAAGTTAGCCGTGGTAGCCGTAACGGTTTGCAGGCCTTTAGTGCCTTCATCGTCTATGTCTTCTTGGCGGTTGAGCCCGGCGTCAACCACGTATTTTAGGCCATCGACTGTTATGCTGGACTCTGCAATATTCGTGGCAAATATGAACTTAATATGGTTTGGGTATCGACGGATGGCAGCATCTTGTTCGCTCGGTGAAAGATTACGATGTAGGGCGAAAAGCTTCACTCTGCTATGCATGTCCTTTGGCAGGCGGCGCTTAACCTCATGCATCACTTCCTCAATCTCACGTTTACCGGGCAGGAAAGCGAGGACATCACCGCGCGTCTTAGGGTTAAAGCCAGCTTCGTCCCTATCCTCGTTTGTCCCCTTCATTGACAGAGCCAACTGTACCACTTCTGTGGCTACGGTACTCTCGGGTCTTTCTATAACTTCCACTTCGTGCATCTCACCAGGAAGCTCCATAATTGGTGGCCTGGCGACTGTAACGTCTGCAAAATAATCGGCTAGTTCGTTGGTGTCCATTTTGGCACTCATAAGTACGACTCGGAAATTCGGGTCAGACCTAACCCGTTCTTTAGCCAAGGCAAGCAATATCTCTATGTTTGAATTAGCCTCGTGTGTTTCGTCAATAACGAGCACGTCACGACCGCTTGCACCCTTACCCATAAGTTCCAAAATTACCTGCAGGCCATCCGTCACAATCTTAATAGCCGCATTTTCAGGTCCTTCTTTTTGGGCAGCATGATGAAGGCTAATATAATCGATCGCACTAACCCCAAAGACGTTTGATAGCTCTTCTTTTATTCTTGAGAATACGTTATTAGCTGCCAGGCGCCGCGGTTGCGAAACAATAATTTGGTTATACTGCTCAGTCTCGAGTAGATATTGAGGGATTTGTGTGCTTTTGCCAGTGCCTGTTTGAGCGGTAATAATCGTAACTGCATTATCAGCAATCGTCTCTGTAATCTCGCACTTATACGGATATACGGGTAGATCCGGGTTGCCCAGCTGCCATTCATTGGCAACCTCGAGGGTGTTGCCGACGGCGAAAACCAGTCCTTCATGACGTAACTCTGAATCAATATCAAACTCACCAGCTCGTCTACTCATATGTGTGAACCCCTCCCCAAAGATTCATCACCCGTCTCTTCATACTCTTTATTTTGTAGAAGAATATGGTTTTAGTGTAATGCTTGATTGGCATTTCGTAAAAGGTAAAAAATGCTACGATTTGCTATCTGTCATGAAGTGAGCTACGCTGGCAGCTGTGAAAACAATTGCTATCCAGGGCCAAGCCGGCTCCTTCCACGACATTGCTGCGCGCCAGTTCTTCGGCGATGACATCAGCATTGTGTCCTGCGAAACCTTCGGTGGAACCTTTGCCGCGTTGAAGCATACCGACCTTGCAGTTGTTGCCATTGAGAACTCGCTTTTTGGCTCGATCAACAAAGTGTACGATCTATTGTTAAAAGAAGATTGCTGGATAATTGGCGAGGTTTACTTGCGAATTGAGCAATGCCTGATTGGTTGGCCGAGTACCAAATTACCAGAAATTGCCGAAGTCCACTCGCAACTTGAGGCGCTTGCCCAATGCGAAGAGTACCTCGACGGTGTCTTGCCACATGCCAAGCGAATTGAGCGCCATGATACTGCAGCGAGTGTTGCAGATGTTCGGGCATGGAATGACCCTTCGAAGGTTGCCATCGCTTCTCGAGCCGCAGCCGCATTGCACGGACTCAACATCCTCGCAGCAGAAATCGAAACAAATAAACAAAACTATACTCGCTTTGTTGTACTTCAAAAACAACGCAGCAAGATAGATGATGCTAATAAAACATCTTTGGTACTGCGTACCGACGCCGACACAAAATCAGGCGCCCTTCACCATGCCCTTGGCGTCTTTGCGAAACGTGGCATAAACATAACCATGCTTCACTCAAGACCAGTTATTGGCAAAGCATGGCACTACATGTTTTACATCGATCTCGATACCCCATATGACGACAGATTTAAGACAGTTGAACAGGAGCTGCTCAATCAGGGCTGTTCGGTTACTGTCCTCGGCAGCTATATTGCCAACAATCAACGCTAGCCGAGCAGGCTGCTAAAGATACTATGGAAAAAATTCAGGGTTGCGTGTGCCGTAACAAAAACCAGCACCAGACCAACGATACTTAGCACCGAGCCCACAATAAATATCAGCGCATCATCGAGAATTAAGGCCAAACTAATGGTTACCGCTGCCAGTGAGGGCACGGTATCGAGCCCAGAGAATGGCGGCGCCAGAGCTGCCGCCAAGGCGAGCAAGAAGAATAATACGCCCGTAAATACATAGGTAACTCGGTGGTTAATAACGCTACCGAAGCGCGGCCGCGAAAACCGCTCAAACCAGCGAATCTGCTTAATCATGAGCGGTATTGCTTTACCGGTTAAAACGTTGCCTAATGGGCGTCTCAGAATTTTCTTCGGCAACCAAATACTTCGTCTACCAAAGATCATTTCGAGCGCCAATAGCATCACGATTAGCTCAAAGATATGCGTTATACCTCCTGTTGGAATGGGCAAAGCGGGCACAAACATCAGTACCAAAATAACAATGGCAAAACTCTTCTCGCCAAAAGTATCAAGCAGGCTCTTGATAGTCTTTGGCTGTTTATCTTTGAGCCAACGTTCAAGCTGTACGCTAAATGGTTGTGTCATGCCTTCATAGTACATGAAAAGCCTGTGCCTGGCCTGTACAGGGAGCATCATATACCTGTAAAACCTAAAGCATTTTACAAATCTTATTGACATTTTGGCAATTAGGTGTATTATGACCTCAGATAAATTGTGGGGCGGCCATGTTAGAGCAACTCATCGTGCTAGGGCAAATTCCTGGCACAACCATTCAACTTAATTTTGTACAGGTACTGGCGATGATCTTGTCGGTAGGAGCAGTTTTTTACGCTCAACGAGAACTACGTCGTGCCTACACCAGCAAGCAACAGTAACTTTTCTAGCGCTGTGTTACCGTACAGCCAGTTATTCGCTAAATGGCAGAATACTTTGTCCGTATAGCTGCAACTCCTCAAGTAAGTAACGTTGCTGATCACTGAGATCGCTGCGTTCAGCCAGCTGTGCCAGGCGTTCAAAGTATTTGGCAGCCCGGCTGTCGCCTTTGCCATCCATCAAACGACGCTCCTTGAAACGTTCCCATTCACTGCGTTCTTCGTCACTCAAACTAATCGGGTAGTTGCGCGCTTTATACAGAGGTAGTAATGCCTGCAAGCGCTCATCTTCAAAGGCGGGCAGTGGTTCTGAGAGCTGTGCAATTGAAGCGGCACGAACCACCCGCATGGCTTGTTTATCTTTAGGGCCAACGAAGTTGTCATAAAGCCGAGCATCAACGTCCAGACTATCTTGCATGAGACGCATCTGCTGCTCTTTATCGAGGAGCAACACAGCCTCACGGACGCGTTTGCAGAAATCCGGATTGCCCTGAATAATCTGGTGGTGTTTTTGAATCTTCGCCAGGTCTACCTGCAAGCGCTGCCGGTTCTCTTCGTTCAAAACTCCGAGTGGTGCTAAGGCGGGACAGCGATTAAATTGCAGGGTTTTTAATGGAATGCGCGGGTGTGGGCATGGGCGCTCTTTACAGAAATGCTTCCAACGCTTGGCGATTTCACCAGGTGCCAGCTCAAGGTAATCCGATGGATCGTAGCGCAGGTCAAAGACCACCGAACCCGAGCCATGTTGATCTTCGCAAACCGCTGTTACGACAGTGGTTTTTTCATACTCAGCTGCGTACTTGCCACTCGTGTAAACGAACGGCCGCGAGCTACTTACAAATGTTTCGACCGCTTTTTTGCTGCGCATTTTCAGCAAATGTGCGAACAACTTTGGTTGTTTGTCTTGTATGAGCTTGGCAATGGCAATGGTAGCGTTAACGTCACTCAGCGCATCATGGGCATGGGCATGATCCAATTTATTAACAGAAGTGAGTAATTCAAGCCGATTACTTGGCTTGCCACTGCTGTCAAACGGCCATTTAATGCCGTCTGGCCGCAGTGCTCGGGTCATGCGAACCACGTCGAGCATATCCCAGCGACCACGATTATCGGCCCAGTGCCACTCATAGGCATCATAATAGTTTCGGTAATGCAGGAAGCGCATAAACTCATCGTCGAACCGAATGGTGTTATAACCAACAAAAATCGTGTCCGGGGTGGCTATTTCTTCGTGAAATAGTTTAAGGAAGGCCGCTTCACTGATGCCCTCGCTCAGCGTCATCTGGGGCGTAATGCCCGTAAGCAGTACTGCATCTGGATCGGGGAGGATGTCTTCTGTTAGTTTGATCAGTACGTTGTATGGTTCACCAATAGGGTTGAGATACATGTCAGTGCGTTGTCCAGCAAACTGCATAATGCGCTGTTCGCGAGGACTAAAACCAGATGTTTCTAGATCATAGAAGAAAAATGTCATGATGGGGCGCTAGAACTCCAGCGTGCCCTTATCGCCAATTTTGACCTTGTCACCCAGCTCAGCACCTTGCCTGCGCAGCTCGTGCCAAATGCCCATTTTGCGCATAATGTCACGCAAACGCTGTACGCCGTGATAACTATCAAAATCGGTCCGTGAGGCAAAACGCTCAATCTTGCGACCCGTTACAAAATAGCCTTTCTCGGTCTTTTCAACATGCCAGCTATCTTCTTTCGCAATTGTAAGCGTCGGAACACTGTCATCTACCTCTGGCTCCAGCGCTGCTTGAGCCGCCTTAGCCGCATCCACGGTATCTTTTACGGCAAACAACAACTCTTTAAGCCCTTGTTTGCTCTGTGAAGAAATAGCAAAAATAGGAGTATTTTTGGGCAATATGGCTGCTAGTTCAGCCTTCCTATCGGCCAGTATCGTATCATCTAAACCTTCGGCCTTGGTCAAAACCACTATCTGAGGACGATCGGTCAGGTCAGTCTTGTAAGCCTTTAGTTCTCCTTGTATGGTCTTGTAAGCGTCTGCGATGTCTTCCTGGTACACATCGATCAAGTGAAGCAGCACGTAATTACGCTCAACATGTCGCAGGAACTCGTCACCAAGACCCTTGCCCTCGCTCGCACCTTCAATCAGACCGGGGATATCAGCAAATAGTAAACTTGCGTCTTTGCTCACATCAACAACGCCAAGGTTTGGCGTAAGGGTAGTGAAGGGATAATTAGCAATTTCAGGGCGGGCATTGCTCACCACACTGAGTAAGGTTGATTTACCGGCATTTGGTAGTCCGACCAGACCAACATCAGCAATCATTTTGAGCTCTAATGTCACGGTCATCTCTTCGCCCTGCTCACCCTTTTCAGCGACTTTGGGCGCCTGGCGAGTGCTCGAAACAAAGTGGGCATTACCAAAACCACCCAGCCCACCCTTGGCAATAACCGCTTTGTCGCCATCGTTGGCCAGATCAGCCAGGGGCTTGCCCGCTTCATCAGATATAACCGTGCCAACGGGTACGGCTATAGTTAGATCCTTACCACTACGACCGTGTTTGCGTCGTTTGGCGCCAGCCTGGCCTGGGTCTGCCCTTAGTTCTCGTTGGTAACGAAACGACGCCAGTGTATTTTGATTGCGGCTGGCTTCAAAAATAACATCACCACCCTTGCCACCGTCGCCACCGTCCGGACCGCCCCTATCAATAAACTTCTCGTGACGAAAACTAACGACGCCGTTTCCGCCGTCGCCTGCCTTAATTTTGAGGGCTGCTAGATCTACAAACATTAGTTACAGTCTAGTAGATGAACTTGTAGTTACCAAATTCACTTGCTGGAACATCTCGATAGGTTACATGGCCCCAAATCGGATAATTCATATCTGACACGTGTATTGAACCATCAGCGTTGATACTCTCTACGAAGGCCACGTGACCAAGACCACCCATGCGGGCGTGCCATAAAACAGCGCCGGCAGCAGGCGTATCGCCGACAGGCATGCCCATGTTTTTTGCAATGTAATACCAGCTGATGGCATTGCCAAGATTACTTGGAATTGGACGACCAATTTCGCGACGACGATTAGCTGCATGCCAAGTACACCAGCCATAATCATAACCATTGGCACTGTAAACAGGTGCACTACCACCCCATGCAAAACCAGCACTGTAGTAGTTGGAGGCCGCCACAGGCGCCGATTGCACCACCCCGCCAGGTATGAGAATTGTATCTCCAGGCGTTAAACCACTAATTTCAGCATCGTTAGTGGATACGATTTGGTTCTCATCGGCAGTAAATTTCTGGGCCAACGACTTTGGCGTGTCGCCACGAGCTACGGTATACACAACACCATTCACACCAGCTGGTGGCAGTTTTAGTGTTTTGCCTGGCGCAATTGTATTCCCCGTTATGCCATTACTCCATTTAATGCTGTCTGATGTCACACCAAACTTTGTAGCGATGCTACTGAGCGTGTCGCCAGGCTGCGTGGTGTAAGTGCGGATGTCCTTTTTGCTCGCCAAAGCAGTTGAAACGACTTGTGGTTTCGCGATCACACTCGTGTCAGCTGGCGCAACCGCTTCGGTGGCACTCACCGTATCGGCGTGATTCACTACTGAGTTTGACTCAGGGAGGCCAACTGTGCGAGCGATGTGCACGGCAATATCGGCCGATGACACTTGGTCGAGCGGACCAGCTACGGCAGTTTCAGTATCCGAAGGAGTAACGGTTGCAGTATTGCGGGCAGCCGATTTACTGGACGCGGGTGCTTTGACCACAAAAAAGGTGACAACTCCGAGCAGCACTACATTCGCAGCAACGACCCCATAGCGAATAATCTGCTTGCGGTTACGTGCATAGAAGCGGCGTAGATTACGACGTGTTTGCGACTTAGTTTTGCTGGCAGGTAGCCGACGGCTCACTGCTTGCGTAGAATTACGAATAAAGGTCTCCGGCCCATGCATAGATGGGCAGCTCCGTTACTGGTTCTTAGTTGCAATTGTAAGGAGTTCGACCACCTTACTTACGTACACACTTGCAATAACAGAGGTAACTCATCATTTTACCCCTGTTACGAGTAAACGTCTGAGTTACAGCTGCCAGTATAGCAAAAAAACAACCACCAAACAAGTTCTGTACATAGAAGTTACCTCTGTAAAAGCTCACAAAAACGACTTACTGACAGAGTTTTTTGCAGTATTGACGCGTCAGAGCTTCATGCTCATCATTGGTGTGCGAAAAGTAGGTATTGCCATCGTCACCGGCTACAAAATACAGATAATCTGTGCCTGCAGGGCTCGCTACGGCCTGGAGTGACGCCTGAGACACGTTACTGATCGGGCCCGGTGGCATACCGGCATGGATTCGCGTATTGTACGGTGAGTCATAGCCAACTGTCGGTGCCTGACCGGCCTTGATCGCTCCATAAAACGCCGTTACGTCCGAACCGAGCGGCATGCCTTTCTTTAAGCGCAGTAGGAATACTTGAGCAACGGTTGGCTTATCTGTTTTTTTACTAACCTCTTGCTCAACTATCGAGGCCAGAATGACCCCCTCATGTACCGTTAGCCCCTGTTTTGACATCGCTGCTCGTATTTCAGGTGTCAGGTGCTTCTGCATCTCGTCTAAGGAAGCACGAACAATTGTTTCCGGCTTCGTATCTGCCGTTTTTTCATAGGAATCTGGGTAGAGATAGCCTTCCAGGCTTGCCTTTGTCGGTTTGTCCGCAAGGGCTGGGTGATCAGCATACTGCGCTGGGTCAAGAGCTTTATCAACCGCCTCAGCTGAATAGCCACCATTGTTAATTAGTGACTCTCGGATCTGGTCAAGGCGTTGCCCAGGCAAAATAGTAATCAGGTCTGTTTCAACCTTACCGTGTGTCAATGTGGTAATAATCTCGGGGATAGACTGATTCGGTCGCAAAGCGTAGGTGCCAGCCTGTAACTTATCGCGTAAATTGTGATTACGTACATACCATTCAAAGGCCCAAGACGCTCGGATAAGCCCAGCAGCCTGTAGTTTAGC
This sequence comes from uncultured Candidatus Saccharibacteria bacterium, assembly GCA_964394925.1. Taxonomy (GTDB): domain Bacteria; phylum Patescibacteriota; class Saccharimonadia; order Saccharimonadales; family CAYLGV01; genus CAYLGV01. Next base: position 138,650 of record CAYMZG010000001.1, read on the forward strand.
GGCAATCTCCTTCGCAGACGCACCAAGTGGGACGGTCACCGTCACCGCACGCTGCGAGGCACTAACGGGCTTGAGATTGTTGTAGTAGGTTTGTCGGATAACTACCACTGAGGCGACTAAGCCAATAATGATAACCACTAAGGCAATCAACCAAACCTTGCGCCAGCGGCTCGTTTTGCTAGAACCTATGGAGTAACCGCTCATCATGCATCTCCTGCCACGGTAGCTGGATGTGTAGCCAGATAGTCTTCAAGGATCAAACGGGCTGCCTGGGCGTCTATGTCACCTTTGGCGTACGGTTTGCCGCCCTCTTTGAGAAGCCGCTCAGCCTCGCGTGATGTTAGTGCCTCGTCTTGCCATGCAACTTGAACCGAGAAGCGTTCGGTAAGTTCTTTAGCAAAGGCTTCGACTGCCGTTGTTTGTTGCGTCGCTTCGCCACTCAGATTGCGTGGTAAACCAACCACCACCGTCGATATTTCATATTCATTCAAAACGGCCTGCAAACGTTCCCAAAAGTCAGTGGTTGGACGCTCAAGAGTATCTAGTACGGTGGCTATGCGAACCTCAGCTCGTGCCAAAGCCACCCCCACGCGCTGCTCGCCTACGTCTAGTGCAATCAGATTAGTTCCCATTGGCCTGTTCAAATACGATCGTTATATGCTTAGTATTCTTCGGTGTCGACACTACCCAAAACGGACTATATGAAACATTCACTTCTTTGATACCAGGGCGACTCAAAATAATGCTTTGTGTTTCACCCTTCTTCTTACCTGCAACTTCTTTCTTGATTCCTTCGGCATCGAGCTGTGGGCCGGCCACCACCAACGTCTGAAGCTGGAAGGTTACACCGCTGGCCGTCTTGTTCTCGGTCGTCCGAATTACAGCTTTGCTCAGACCATTGTCTTGAATTACTTGCTTGCTGGTATCGATTTGTTTTTTGGCATTAGCCTCAACGATCTGTTTAAGATCATCAGTTTTTACACCAAGCTCACTAAACGTTGTGGCGACATTTACTGTGACTTGCTCGGCGGGCTCGCCCACGTTTGGTGAACTTGTAACAGTTGGCTGGCTGGCGCTAAAGGTATCAGTTAACGGAACCATACCAGCATCGGTAAACTGCTTCTTCAACTCATCTTGTGCAGCCGCGGTACTTCGATCAATGGCTTTTTGCTTGGCGCCATCTACGTCTTGTTGACTCACAACTTTTGTCATTTTAGTGGTACCACCACTCATGTTTGAGCCATTAGCCAAAACATCTGGGAATGAGCCGGACGTATAGCTACGAGTTGATACATTGTATTGATCGCCTGGTTGACCAGCGGTTACGCTAACAGTCTTTGATACATCTTTTTTACACACACCACCCCCGGTGAAGTTACTTGCCGGAACATCTACTGCGTCATTCGTAACGAAGCTCAAACCATTGTTTGAGAAAGCCGTTCCCGCAGGAACACTGACCGAGTCGTTGTTATTATTCGGACAGTAGGTAAGTGTCATGGAGCCTGTTGCCTTGGTGCCATCATTACGCTGCCCAGTGGCGGGGGCTTTTTCAGTCTCAGTTTTTTTAACCTCTTTGTTGGTGGCTGGCACAATCTTCTTCTCAACGTCCACTGTTTTGGTATCAGTGCTAGCCGTTAACGTTAGATCGGTATTTACGGTGGTTGTGTCGGTCTTGATGGTAATTTTTGCCTTGGGTAACACGAATAAAGCGAAGTAGCCACCGACCAACAGCGCTATGACTGCGGCGATGCCCACAAAGAGCATCATGCGAAAGCGATCAAAATTAGGCACTTTTACCTTGTTTTTCTTGTTTTTCTTACCCTTCTTGTTTTTAACATCCTTGCCACTGGTATTAGTCTCGGTCTTGGCTGCTTTATCGTTATCCAGATCGACCGTATCTTCCGCGTCTGGTATCTCTTCATCGCTCGAGGCATATGAATTGGCCGTGGACTCGTTACGTTTCCGTGAGGCCCGTGAAGCGGCTGCAGCACCCGCGGCCGCTCCAGCCACTGCAGCTGCCGAAGAAGCATCTTCTTCGCTGGGCTCAGGTTGCGCTTCAGCAGCTTGCGGAGGCACGGGGATTTCAGGCTTACTTTGTGGGGTTTTGGCAACGAACATGCCAACTGCCCCAGCTATTGGCAACAGGTTAGGATCAGACGTCACAAGAACAACATTCTTTTTGGCGTCATTGGCTGTTTTTTGTAACAATTTCAGGTTAACAACCGACTGCATTGTTGAAGATCGTTTTGGCAATACAAGAGCAACAACCTTGGCGCTCGAATCGCGAACTTTCTCTATAATAGCCGTGATTTCATCTTCGGCATCAATGTAAATAGTGTCTTTACTCGGCTCGCTCATATCTGCAGCATCCGATCTAGCCGTTGTTTAATGGAACCTGTTTTGTCATTGGCCTCAACTTGAATTGTGTCGAGGCCAACCCGCAGCAACCCCATAGCCGTAATATAGGTATGATCGTTTACCATGCCGGTGCGGTCCACGATTCCTACTACTTCTTTTGGCTGAATGTGCTTTACCTCCGGGCGTCGTGTGAACGGTAGCTCGCGGTACCACTGACCCTGCTCGAGCTTGTCCATAAGCATATCCAGCGACGAACCGCCGCCACACAACAGTACTTGGTGAGGCAAATGATCGAGCATGGTGAATTCCCCCAAGGCGAGTTCGATGCCACTCACCCAAACATCGAGTGTTTTCTCGAGAGCACGACGTACCGACATCGCCTTGTGCGATGGCAGATGGCCACTATTCAGATCAAGCTTCAAGGCTTCGGCCTCTTTAAAGGGTACGCTCAGTTCACGCTCGACGGCCCTGGTGTAAGCACGACCACCAATGCCAAACATCTTGGTGCCTTGCACACCACCATCATGCAATACCGCGATATCGGTGGTACCACCACCGACGTCCATTAAAACGGCGTTCATGCTGGCGTTTGGATCATTGCCAATAACTGACCGTGCTACCGCAAACGGCTCGGCAGCCACAGCTACTAAGTCGAGGTCAAGCTCTTGGGCTGTTCGTTCAAGCGCCCCAATGTGAATGAGTGGCGCAAAGGCGGTATACAACTGTACTACAACTTCTTTACCCTGAAAGCCAATCGGGTTTGTTACTGGGTAGCCATCAATATCAATGCGCACCAACGCACTGTTAACAAGGCGAATTTCCACGTCTTTGCCGCCAAGTTCCCAGGCAAGCTGTTGCTTGGCCTTTGCCTGAGCACGCTCTTGTACGATGCTAATAATCTGCTCGGTTTCTTCCATATCAAGCTGTTTGTTGGGATTCTTTCGCCGCACCCGCACGGTGGTGGTAGTGCCCTTCACGAGCTCACCAGCAATACCAATAACCGCCGTACGCACACTCACGCCAGCCTGCTGTTCAGCTTGGTTCAAAGCAGCATCACAATTACGAACAACACCCGCAATATCGGCAATGGCACCGGCTTGCATGTCGGTTAGGCTTTGTTGCTCACGCCCCATGCCAATAATAACCAAACGATCATCGAGAACTTTGGCAATTAAGGCCTTCACAAATTCGGTACCAATATCAAGTGCAACGATGTACTGATGTTCATCGTCAACCTTCTTACCCCTCGACAAGGCGGCTGTTTTTACCGCTTTCAATTTGTGTAGCATAATCGTCTTAAAGTATATCACAAACAGGGGCAGAATTAGCTGAGTTAGAGCAGATCATTAGGTGGGATATTTACCACGTCAGGCATCGGTTGAGCAACATCGACTATGTTTATGACTGCCAAATTTTTTAGCACATCGAATAGCTCACCCTCTGAGACATCTTCAACGCGTAAATTACCACTAACATCTGTGGGCATTACCCAGTAATCAACCTCAAGTGCAGCTTTTAATGCATCAATACAGCTTTCGGGTTCAACTCTTAGGCTGAAACCATATTTGGCATATTTAATTGCTTCGACTCTTGCTTTTTCTGGCATATTTTGTGTTACACGAGCACTGCTTTTATACGCCGCACTCCAGCAGAGCTGGCTTCTTCTTTGAGAATTTTGAACTTCTTGTTGTCTTCGTACAGCTGCAATGTGTGGTCCACATGCGGGCCACCGCAGATCTCGAAACTGAAGGGTCGTTCTTTTGGATCTGACTTTGGATCTTTCATGCTGTAGACCTTAACCGTATCACCGTAGCGATCACCAAACTGACCAAGAGCGCCAAGTGGCCCCGTGGCTTCTTTGGTGGGATACTCTGCCCAACTGACCTGCAAATCTTTGCTGATCTGTTCATTAACAATCGCTTCCACTTGCTCGATTTGCTCGGGCGTGACCTTTTCTGGGTGAGAAAAGTCAAAACGCAGTCGTTCTTCGGTAATGTTTGATCCCCGTTGAATCACGTGATCACCGAGCACATCACGAAGCGCCTGGTACATGAGGTGTGTAGCCGTATGGTATTTTTTGTGAATCAGCTGCTGACCACCAAGACCACCCTTAAATGTACCCTTTGTGGCCGTCTGTGAACGCTGACGCTGTTCGGCCATCTTGGCGTCGAATTCTTTCTGCCAATTCTTTGATAACGCAAAGTCTTTAATTGCTGCTTCTTCGGTAGAAATCTCAATTGGGAATCCGTAGGTGTCATACAAGGTAAAGATATGTTCGCCGTTTAATTCTCCAGTACTTGCCATTTTTTCGAGTTCTCGCACGCCCTTGCGGAGTGTCTGGCGAAAGACTTTTTCTTCTTTGACAAGTACATCGATCACCTCTGTTTTGTTCTGCTTCACTTCAGGATAGTCGTTCTCGTATAGTTCAGCGATGATTGGCACCACGTCTTGCAGGAAGTTTTGCTCAATACCAAGCTCAAAGGCGAAGCGAATGGCCCGACGCAGCAAACGGCGCATAACGTACCCCTGCTCTTTGTTGCTTGGTCGCACGCCATCAACCGCCAGGAACGTCGCGGCCCGTAAATGGTCAGAAATCACCTGCATGCTTTCGCGGTGCGAATCATAACTCTTGCCACTGAGCTTTTGTAGTTGTTCAATAATCGGCCATAGAATACTTATACGGAACATGTCAGGAGAATCAATGGCAGCCTGAGCAATGCGCTCGAGCCCACCGCCAAAATCAATATTCGGTTTTGCGAGCGGCTCAAAACCCTTTTCAGTTCGCTGATATTCCATAAATACTTGGTTGCCAATCTCTACGAAACGACCTGAATCACTTGCGGGATGAGGTTCACCAAAACCGGGTTTATGGCTGGCGGCGCCGAAGTCATAAAATACTTCACTGTCCGGGCCGCACGGATCGCCAACGGGTGTTTTACTAATGCCACCGCCGCGACTCCACCAGTTCTCGCCGTCGTCATAAAAGAAGATGCGCTCGCCAGGTTTAATACCTCGCTTGTCGCCATCAGCTTGTGAGCCAATCTCGGCAATCTTAGCTTCAATACCCTTGCTTTCAAAAAGCTTTTGCCAGATCTTAGCAGCCTTATCATCGCGTGGTACACCAGCTGATTCATCGCCAATAAAACAGGTAACATAAAGGTTCTCTGGATTAAGCCCAACAACATCTACGAGGAACTCGAAGAACCACGGGATTTGCTCTTCTTTGGTATAGTCGCCGAGCGACCAGTTGCCGAGCATCTCGAAAAAAGTTGTATGACGATCATCGCCAATGTCTTCGATATCCATGGCGCGCAAACACGTTTGGCTATCTGCTAGCCGTGTTCCATCTTGGTGCGGTTCGCCAAGCAAATACGGCACCAACGGCTGCATGCCTGAACCCGTAAACAAGGTCGTTGGATCATTGTACGGCACCAGCAGCGCCCGCGGGATTATCTTGTGCCCGCGTTTTTCAAAGAATTCTAAATACGCCTTCCGAATTTCCTGTGCATTCATATCTGTAAAATTATAGCATTACTCCCAGTAAAATTGGTACCGGAATACACGCGGAGTTAGTACAGTTTTGTGTGGGACAAGCCGCCCCACTCAACAACAGTGAAGCCATCACGCCTATCAAGCTTCTGGAGCTTTTGGGCTGGTAGTGATATTAGCTGGTCGAAGCCATCCATGTCGAGGAAAACTCGGAAAACAGTCGTTGGCTTTGGTTTCACAGAGAGTGGCGCCAAACGATTGATTTCATTAGTACTAAACCACGTCAGTCGCACATATGGCTTGTTGGGGATTCGGCTAGCCCAGTAATCCATAAAGTCTTGGGTTTCTTGGGTATTCAGGCCCTGGGCCAACAACTGGCTGCGCATAGTCGCTTCTGCTTGTGATCGAGGCACGACTGTTCCGCTCGCAATACCGGGATACGTTCCCCAGCCTGGGCCCTCCCAGAACAGTGAACCGTATGTCTTGCCACCCATTGTTAGTTGGCCATTTGGATTTGCCAGAACAGTCCAACCCTTCTTGGCATCGTACAACGGATCTGACACCTTCACATCCGCCCCTACACGAACCGTAACATTGGTTGGCACTGTTGGATAGAGGTATACGACGGGCTTGGCGCAGCCACCTGCGGGAGCATATTTATCTGAAGAGAGGATAAACCACTCACCATTTTTAGATTTTGCAGCAAAAACAGCATGATCCCGCATAAATTCATCAATTGTGACATTTTTGTATGGGAAAGTGGTGTCGTCTTTGTAGAATTCTTTGGTCTCATTGTAGGCTTTTTGCACAAGAGTATTGTTCTTGTCCTTAAAGTCATACAACGTTATGCCGTCAGTGGTTTTGCCAGCAGCAACAAGGTCAGATTCAGTTACCGCGTTTCCAATGCTAATACTGTTGGACGTAGATCCACAACCACGTACGATTCCTAAATATTTCTCATCACTTTTATATCCATTGTTCCATATCGTTTCTTTGTAACTTGATCCTACTGGACGATACATCAACGAAACTCGTGTTTTGATGGGAAGTACTACGTTGTATGAAAGTGCCGTTAACTTCGTGTCGTTGTATGCTATTCGCTTTTCGAATAGCTCGCTGCCGCCAAGTTTTTTAACACTTTTTTCAGTGTTTTTGCTGTTATTATCCGTATTGGTCGGTTTCTGATAATCTGGATTTCCGTCAGACGGTTCGCCCAAATATGCAATATCGTAAGTGAGCACCTCGCCATTATCGAGTGTTAATTTTTGAGGCACACTTAGTGAGTCGTAGTGTGTGTTTTGGTCAATCTTAATTGTCGATTTTATGTCTGCGGAATCTTTGTTGAAGGTTGTTTTTACATTTGCATTAGGTTGCACAATATAGCTAATGGTGCCGTCGGGAGCCTTCTCAAATAGGTCCGTCTCTGTAATCACCTCGTGTTTTTGCCTTGCAATAATGACATTACTGCCACGCTTACCTATTTCGAAATATTTGATGTTAAAGTCTGCTTCGTTCCCTGTTGTCGTTGAAAAGCCTTGTGAGGGTAACGTCTTGTATGCGGCATACCATGTCTCACCTGTCGTTGGTTGCATGAATCGTTGAAGTTGTGGGTCTGTTGCGGCAGTTTTTTGTTCTTCTTTAGATTTGGCGGTTGTTTGAGCCTTGCCTGACTCGCCAGATGGATTTGGGGTTGTTTTCTTAGACTTATAGTAGGCATAAGCACCACCGGCAGCCGCTAATAGTAATAAAACAACGAGAGCAATAAACAACTTTTTTTGAGACTTCTTTCCAGTCACGGAGCCATTGGGCTGAGCTGGGGCAGCCTGGGCAGATACCGGAGCAACGGAATCTGTTGGCACATCACTAGTTGGTTCACTTTCGGCCGTAGTAACCTCAGTCGTTGCCGCAGAATCAGCATTTGGTTCAAAAACCTGCTCAGGTGCGGGTGGTGCAGGCACGTCGATGTTGGTATCTCCAGCTTGTTCGTCCGCAGCTGAGTCTGGAGCCCGGCCTGACACTTGATCGGTTGATTCGGGTGTTGTTGCAGCCGGCTCTTTGGTTGGTTCAGTGTCCATTGTATCCTCTGTGCTTGCACTTATGTTCTAGACAAAGTGTACTATGCAAACATAAGCAATACAACGCGCGGTTTGAAAGCTTTCGTTAAACAACTATGCCGCCGCCAAGCACACGGTCGGCATCATACAAAACAGCCGACTGACCAGGCGTAACAGCACGCACCGCATCATTAAGGGCTAGCTGGTGACCGTCAACAGTGCAATCCACTAACGGTGCCCTATACCGCGTGCGTACTTGGTACGTTCTGCCTGGCTCTGGCGACTCACCAATCCAGTGCAAATCGGTAAGCGTAATCTGGTCACGCCACAAGCGATCATCTTGCAGATCGGTCGTAACATACACCTCATTCTTGTTCATATCCTTACCAACCACGTAATACGGCAAGCCACCACCAACGTCCAGCCCATGACGTTGGCCTATGGTATAAAAGATCGCGCCGTCGTGCTTTCCAATCACTTCACCATTACTCGCCACGATATCGCCCGGTTTGGTCGTAACATACTGCTCAAGAAACTCCCGAATACCAACCTTGCCAACAAAACAGATACCCTGGCTATCCTTCTTCTCGGCCGTTGCCAGGCCAAGCTTTTTGGCCATGTCCCGCACGTCTTGCTTTGTTTTAAAATCACCGATTGGCATTAGACTTTTTGATAGCGCCTCTGAAGTAACACGATATAAAAAGTAGGTTTGATCCTTTTCAAGATTGGCAGCGGTATATAATTGGCCATTGTTAACGCGGGCGTAATGGCCAGTAGCAATCAGATCGGCGCCATCTTCGAGCGCCGTTTCGAGGAAGAGTTTAAACTTCACCTCCTGATTGCACATGATGTCGGGGTTTGGGGTGCGTCCAGCCTTATATTCATCAATCATGTAGTCAACAACTTTTTGTCGATACTCCGTCTCAAAGTCATACATTTTAAAATCAATACCGAGTTGTACTGTTACGCGCTTGGCGTCCTGGAAATCCTCTTTCCATGGGCACGGGAACCCAGGTAGGTCCTGGCTCCAATTTTTCATGTACACGCCAACCACATTATAGCCTTGCTCCTTTAGCAAAGCTGCCGTAACCGATGAGTCAACGCCACCGCTCAAACCAACATACACTGTCTGCATAACTCATCTATTCTAACAGATAGCACTCACTACTACTCCGGAGTACGGAAAGCCGCCAAAAGAACAATTGTTCTTGGCTTTCCTCCGGCAATATAAGCAGAGCCCCCGTCATAGTAGTGAGTGCTATCTGTTAGAACGGTCGATCGCCGCGTTCGATCTTCTTTTTGAGCACTCGTAGTTCGTGACGCTTACCAAGCCAGAAAGTAGAGATGACAAATGGAATGCTGATTGCCGCTGGCTGCCAGATGATCTTTGATTTAACTTGTGTTGTTCCAGTGCCGCCCCCATTCTTATTCTGAGCATTACCGGCATCCTGGCTGAGGGCACCGTTGGCGATACCTACCAACTGCAAGAACGCACTCACCCCGTTTTTATCCGTGGCTTTTACCACAATGTTATATATACCGGGGTTATCGTATTTGTGCTCAATGCTAAAAGTGCCTGGGAACTGCTGGCTTTTAAGGTCGGGTGATTTACCGTCGCCCCAGTCAACACTAATGGCATACGGTCCTTCGCCACCAGCCAGAACGATTGGCCACGTCAATGTATCGCCAGGGTTAACACCACGCTTAGCATACGTACTTGTTAGGGTTGGGCGTGATGCAGCCCCGGGCCTAGCATCGTTGAACGTGACATTTACCTTGTTTGAATCCGGCCCATTTTGATCGAGTGAATCGTAGACACGAGCAACCAACTCATTCGCTCCAGTAAAGAGGTCGATTTTGATGGAGAAACTGCCGTTCTCGCACTGTTGCGACCCGGCGAACACATTATTTTTAAACAATTTAACCAAGAGACCCTTTGGGCATATACCACTGACATCGATTGGTATTGCGCCGAAGGCTTGGCCATCACGAGGCAGGCTTATGGTAGCCCCTTGCGTTGGCGGTGGAGAGGAGATAGTTCCTTGTAGCCCAACTGAGCCATTCTGGGGGTTTGTCACAGCGAGTACCGGACGATATACCGAAAGCAGCGCAACCAATACTGCACTGAAGCCAAGCCCACACTTTAACCAGATCGTTCGCGTTTTCATGTTACTTGGTTACATCATAGCGTAAGCAGTAAGAAAAGGCCACCTCCGCTTTGGAGGTGGCCAATTTCTGACAGATTTACTAACGCTTACTTAGTCGTTTTGATTTTTCTTGTTCACCTCATGCTTGTGCTGGCGCTTGGCACGCGTCTTGCGGACGATCCAGAAGATAGCGGCCACAATCAGTACTAGTACTGCAATCAAGCCGATCAGGACGGGGATTGGAATGTACCAGAAGCTTGTCTTGGCCGTGATGAGCTGACCACCACCCGAGCTATAACCAATATTAGCTTCGATGGTATAGCGACCGAGCCATGATTTGTGTGATAGTTCATTTACAAACTTACGAGTACTATCGGGGAGAATGTTCGCACGCGGTTCAGTATTATTAAACTCGTACTGTGTAACAATCTTGCCGAACATATCCTTCACAAGCACGGTGCCATAAGGCTTTACGTGAATGTCGCCGCTGTTCTTTAGGCGGATAAGCGATGATACATTGCCCTTCGTGAAGAAGCTCTTTGCACTACTACCATCAGCTGCCGAGAACTGAACAAGGTCAAGTTGTTCCGTCAAGTTGCCAGGAACGCGTACCAGCACAATAGTGCCAACACTAGCTGTCAGGCCAATGTTACCGGCCGTACCAGTTGTAGGAACGAAGCGAATGGCACCGTAGTAACCACCTGAATTAGCGTCTTTGGGTACGCTAATGGTAACTTGGATGTCCTTCTTTTCCTTTGCAGACAATGGCACATCAGGAATTGGCTGTACCAGCTTCTTAAAGTCATTCTTTGGTGTTGGAGCTTTCTCGTCAAGGATCAAACGAGCTTCACCGTCTTCGTTGTCACTGGCGATAAAGTTGTTAATTATCGCTTTTGCCGTTGTTGATTCAGCTGTTGGATTCTCAACAGTCACGGTAAGTTGCTGACTCTGCCCCTTCTCTACAGTTAGCTCGCTTCTAACTGGTGAGATCCTGAAACCATTACCGCTACCACTCTTATTGCCACTAGATTGAGCCAAAGCCGCTTGCATTGGCAGCATAGCTACTAACAGCAACAAACCAGATGCAATAGCACTGCTAAGTTTATAAAATCTTCGCATTATGTTCCCTCATACCCTCTTAGTATTAACGTATGGCTCCATACTACCATTATGCTTAGAAATTTGCCAAGCAAATATAGGTTATGGTTGTAGCATATACACCAGGTGACTGGGCTTTACTGATATTAGCAACGTAGCTTACTGTAAATTTACGGTAATCGCTTGAGTGTCCGATGCTCACAATTGGGTCGCCAGGATTGAATCGATATAAATTAGGCGTGCCATATGCCGCTGTTGGCTGAGCCGCTCCAGGGCCCGCAGGCTCGTCACCAATGGCCGGATTGCTGTTACTACGTAAGTTTAGCCCGAATTGGCTTGTGCCCGGGATTACGCCTGCCTGCGTGACAAGGCCAGGGATAACGTTGTTGCCAGAAGTTAATGAGGTCCCGCTAAGGGTGACTGTGTAACCCGACGCCGCATTAGTAGCACTCACAAACTGCGAAGAGGCTTTATTAACCTTTGTATCACTGAGCTCACCAAAATCAATTAGATAACTATTAGCTGAGCTACAGTCTAGGTTAACAATGGTTATGCCTACACAAAAAGTAAGGTACGGTGGCACCTCGCTCGACAGTGTCAGGCCTGGTTCTATAGAGAGTGCAATACCACCCTCCTGAATAGCACTCCCAGTCGCATCAGTTGACGAAAAGGTTCTCAGACGCACAAAGAACGTGCCCGCTACTGTCGGGTTGGTTACATTACTGAGCTCATACACCGAGTCCGTTACAGCACTTGGCAGTACGGGAGGACGCGACAGAACAAGGCGGTTATTCGTCGTGGAGTACTTAATAAACCCAGACTCACCCGTCTGGTTGCTTAATATAACAGCATTAATGTCAAAGCCAGTCGGCGCGGTGCAAACATTACCGGGTATTGGGTCATTGGAACAAAACTGCATCTCAATTGATCCAACCGGTGTGCTGAAATCGGTGATGCGAAAGCTAACCGTGTGCGTCGTGACGGCACCAGCAGTTGAACTAGCCATTTTGTCTTGTCGATTCTGTAATGATGTTACAGCAAAAACAGGCGGCACACTCATTATTATGTGTGCCGCCAATACCAGGCTAATTGCCAGAATGTTAGTGCTAGAAACTAGTGACCATAAGCGTCGGCGATGCATAGCCTCTCATTATAGGTCTAATAGTTACCTGTCGCAATAAACGTTAGCGTTGAGGTGTAGATACCTGGTTCAGTAGCGTTGCTGATGTTACCAAGGAACACCAGGATGCCGGTCGAGAAGTCACCTGCTGTCTTGGTTGCGATAGTGTCGCCGTAAGTGCTCGTAACGTTGTCGTTTGACGTAGTCGTGTCGTAGCCGAAGGTAGCGCTGTTATCGTTACCTGCGCCTTGTCCAGCGGTGGTGCCAGAACAGCTTGCGCTGTTGTATGGTGCGGAAGCCGTGAGACCAGTAGTACCACCACCAGTGTCACGATAAGTACAAAGACCGAACTGTTCACTTCCCGTGGTGCTGGTAGTACCAGAGGAGTTACCAGCAGCTATAGCATCAATTGTGTTCGAGCCAGAAGTTGGTACGGCACCTTTGGCACGAATTGTTACACCATTTGATGCATTAGTTGTGACATTATACTTGGCTGATTTATTGATTGATGGCAACGTTGGGCTTAGCACACCGTTAGCGTCACCCAAAACAACGGGGTTTGTGGTGCTTACTGAGCCACAGCTCGTATAGGCTGCTGCTGAGGTATATACACAAAATGTTAGGCGTTCCTGGACCTTGGCCTGGATCGTAATCTGGTCGGCCGTACTAAGTGCGCTACCACCAGCATCTGCATACGCCCCTGGCGTGCCAGAAGTATAGGCCTGTGCCGTTGCGGTTACTGCATAGGTAAGAATACGAGCATAGAATGAAGTGTTGCTTGCAGTTGGGTTTTCGACACCAACAACAGTGATGTTAACGGTCTGGCCGCTACTCACACTTGCAGCGGTGCGTGTAAGGACCAGTTTGTTATCGGTTGTGTTTGTGGTGTCTTTTGAAAAGTCCGTGATTGCACTACTCCCACCATCACCAGGCTGAGTAAGGGTTGCTGTGTTGTCGCCGGACTTGGCGTGCCACTTGAAACCCGAAGGCGCAGTACATGTATCACCGATAATTGGCGTTGTACTACAAATATCAACCACCAAACCACCAATGTTACCGGTAGTAGCAGTTACGAAGGAAATGTCGTAGCTTACGCCCGTGTCTCCGCCCTTTGAGCTACTAAGCTTAATGGTTCTTGATGTTAGAAGGCCGGCGTACGCGGTGGATCTCATTGCCAGCGGCAGCACAAGCGAAAACAGCAACACCGCTGTAATCAACAAGGCCGATGGCCTACGTAGTGTCTCTCGGGTAAACATGTTTTTTCTCCTTATTTGATTTGTGTTTACTTATCGATTTGAATTGAATCATTTCAATTTAATGTAAATTTAACACGCTTGTGCATAGCAGGCAAGCGTAATTGTTATGGTTTTTTCCACAGTTTGTATCTGAAGCCGAGAGAACACTAGTCATATCTTGCACTGATCTTGCTGCTCTTCTTGGTTTTATTCGGTGCAGATTCGTAGCTTTTTACGCAACAGTATGCATAGTGCGTTGGGGGATATACAAAAAACACCCCTCACAGTTGAGGGGTGTTTAATCCGTTTAAACTAAACTATGTAGTCCGTGTTGTTTCGTCGTATATCTTAATAGTTACCCGTTGCAATGAATGTCAACGTACTGGTGTAAATACCTGGCTCAGTCGTGTTACTGATGTTACCAAGGAAAGCGAGGACACCCGTTGAGAAGTCACCTGCTGTCTTGTTAGCAATCGTAGCACCGTATGTGCTCAGGAAGTTATTGTTAGACGTTGTTACATCGTAAGCAAACGTGGCTGATCCAGCTGCGTCCATACCAGTTGTAACCGAACTGCAGTTACCGCTGTTGTAGGGAGATGCTGGTGTCAAAGTTGTTGAGGCACCTGCACCACCACCGCTGGCACGGTAGGTACAAAGACCGAACTGTTCACCACCAACAGAACTGGCTGCTGCTGTTGCTCCAACTGCGTCGATCGTAAAGCTACCCGATGTAAGGGTTGTGCCTTTTGCGCGAATAGTAACACCATTCGATGCGTTCGTCGCGACATCGTACTTCGCATCGGTATTGGTGTAACTGTGGCCTGGATCAAGCACACCTGTAGTGGCATCACCGAGCACAACCGGGTTAGTTGTTGATGTACCAGTACAGTTTGCCTGAATAGCTGAAGTGTACACACAGAATGTCAAGCGCTCTTGAACCTTCGACTGAACAGTAATTTGATCAGCGGTGCTGAGAGCAATACCACCAGCTTCCGTTGGGGTACCGATTGCACTTGGTGTGTAGTTCGTTGCGTCAGTTGTTGTTGAATAGGCGTAGATACGCGCATAGTACGTGTGGTTGCTGGTTGATGGGTTGGTCACGTTGTTAATTGTAAAGTTAACTTGTGTACCACCACCGCCTTGACCACCACTGGTCAGTGAGTTACCGCTTGAGTCGGTCAAGATGAGTGTTCGGTTGCTGTTTGCTACCGTAGCACCACTTGTCCAAGTACCGCCAGAAATACCACTAACTGTACTTACAGAGTTCGAAGCAATACTGAAGCCGGTTGGCTTTGTACAGGTCGTATCGCCGATGATTGGCGTCTCTTCACAGAAATCCACTACAATACCCTTTATGGTATAGGTGGATCCTGAGTTCGAGTACCAAGACACGTTATACGTCGTACCCGTATTGCTGGCCTTCGAACTGTCCATCTTAATTTCGCGGTGATCTGGCAAGGTGTACGCCGATGCCATATTCCGCACTAAGACCGGTACGATGCTGGCAAGCAGTAAAACTGCAGCCAAGGCAAAGAACATAGGCCTCTTTAATATAGAGTTTCTTGTCATGGATTTCTCCTTAATATCAGCTGATTTTTATTTTTGTAATTACGGTCTGACTGTATCACGCTTATGTATTAGGGGTCAAGTAACATTTTCTAGGGTTATCCACAGGAAGCTACGCAATGTCATAGATGAGATGAATTAGTAGGTTGCAGTGGCTACAAGATTGTGGACAAATGTATACTGCCCTGACTTGGTGACATTATTGATATTAAAGATATAGGAAATCGTGTAGGCAGTGATGCTGGTACTCTTAGTAGAGAGCGCAATGGTGTCATTCTTGGCATATTTAAATTGATTTGCCGTATTGTAGCCGGTGGCGGCCTGTCCAAATGAGAAGGTACTGTCTGGCACTTGTGATGGGTCTGCCCCCAAGTCGCAGCTAACACCACAGAAATTGGTGTTCTTGACGACATTAATACCAAACTGTTCTGTGCCTGGTGACGAAGCGGTCGGTGAAGCCAGTGGCGTAAGTTGCGCACCGCCAGATGTGTTAGTGGGCGGATCAGATACGGTGCGGACCACATACCCCCCGCTGTTCCAGGCACGAACGTTAAAAGTACCTGTAGCGGTCTTGACGGTTGATGTATCGAGATAACCCAGATCAATGTTATTCCCCGTTACCACGAACTCAATAAAGGGATCGTCGTTTGTATTAAAGCCCGCCTGGGCACAATACGATGTGCTACAAATATTACCGACGCCTAGCTCACCTGCTGATTGCTTTGAACAATACGAACTGGAGCAGGAATTTAATTCACCGCCGCTTCCGAAGAAGGTTTGATCAACTTTATAGTTTGTAGACGATGAAGACTGCGCAAACACCGGCGCAGGCACAAACAGCAGCGAGATAGCTGCTACAAGAAACCGCCACTTTTTGTTTCCACTCATAGCTAGCTATATTTTGCCCCAAAAACGACTTTCATGCAATCTGTTTATGTTTTCACACTATCCGTAGTATCATACATAGGAGTATAGACATAAGCAGTATATTGAATGGAAAATCAGTCTCAAAACGAAGACGAGCTGAACTCTTTGGAGGCACCAGACACGGTAGCTACCGAGACGAAGGTCGACCAACCCGGAGATAAAAAGCCAAAGAAAAAGGGTGGCGGTATTAAGGGTCTCATTAGTCACCTTAATATATACCTACTCTTGTTTATTTTAATTGTGGTTATTGTGGCTGGTTTTACGCTAATTAGTATTCAGAAGAATAAAAAAGAGTCTGCCACGCCAAGCGTGCAAACACAACAACTCACTGCAGATGATATTAAGAAGTTGGGCGGCAATGATGCGGCTGTAGGTGATGCCAAACAAACCCTTACGGTTGCTTCGAATGCCATATTCAATGGCAAAGTATTAATTCGTGACAGTCTCGACATTGCAGGGGGTATAAAAGTTGGTGGCTCACTGAACCTGCCTGGCATTACTGTTGCTGGCACGAGTAGCTTCGATCAGATTCAAGGTAATAAATTGTCGATTGCCGGTGACGCCAGTGTTCAGGGCCAATTAACCATACAGAAAGGCATTACGGTAACTGGCGGCGCTAGTTTTGGAGCACCAATCACAGCACCCCAAATATCTGTCCAGAACTTCCAGTTAACAGGCGATATCCAACTTCAGCGCCACATTGACGCCGGAGGAGCCACGCCAGGACAATCAGCTGGCTCAGCGCTCGGGTCTGGCGGTACGGTCAGTGTAAGCGGCACCGATACGGCAGGCACTGTTACTGTCAACACGGGCGGCAGCCCGGGTGTCGGTTGTTTTGCAACCATTACTTTCAGTCAAAAGTTCAACTCCACGGCGCACGTTGTGGTTACACCAGTTGGCTCGGCAGCCGGTGGCTTAAACTTCTACGTTAATCGTACAAACAGCAACTTCCAGATCTGCACCACCAACCCTGCTCCTGGTGGCAGCAGTTTTAGCTTCGACTACATCGCCATCGACTAGCTGAACCCTCGATTCATTACATATATCTTGAAGGGGCTCGGCTTATATTGCCGGAGGAAAGCCAAGAACAATTGTTCTTCTGCGGCTTTCCGGACCCTGAAAGGTATATGTGTTCTTAGACGTCGAGGAAAACGATAACTTCGTCGGCTTTGACGTGCATGATGCCACGAGTAATAGTCACCCGCTCTTCTTGGTCATTATTGCGGACTACAATATCGCAAGCGCTCAATAATGTCATAAAGTTGTGGTGTTTTGGGAGGATATCAAATGGCCCCGTAGCATTCTCGGCCGAGATGCTTTCCGCTAAGCCATCAAAGTACGTCTTGAAGGGAGCATACACCTTAACATGCATGTGTTTACCATCAAGTTTTGGCTTAGTGGCAGCATTATCTTCAATAACAGCATCTATTGTAGCTGCTTCCGGCTCAGCATCTGCCATGGCTACGCAATGATCTCCTCAATACTCTGCAATGTCTGTTCTCGTGTGAAGAAGTCACCGGGAACGCCGTTGTGTTTCGTCATCACATTCATATTTTGAGTAAAGTTAGTAATAAGCTTCTTGGCCTTAGCGTAGTCGGCACGGTCAGCCGCGGACAATTCGTTTTCACCAATAATCGCAATAATACTCTTAAGTGATTCGTATTTCTGGAGCAACGACTGTACCTGCACACTCAATAAATAGTGACGGTCACCGACCACTTCAGGTGTCAACAGACTCGACGTCGTCTTGTTTAGATCAACAGCTGGGCGAATGCCCTGCTCGGCTACTTTCCGTGACAGCACAATAATCGAGTCCATCTCGTGCTGAATAAACTGCACCGCCGGGTCAGACAAGTCGTCGGCTGGTACGTAAATGGTCTGCACCGAAGTAATGGAGCCGTTCTCGTTAGACGACAAGCGGTCTTGGAGTACCTTTACGTCAGAGAAGATAGTTGGCTCGTAACCACCTTCGTTTGGCACCTGGTCCAAAATGGTCGCCAGCTCGTTACGAGCCTGAATATAACGGAACATGTTGTCAGCAAAGAACAGAATGTCTTTATGATTGTAATCACGGAAGTACTCGGCTCCAGCCGTAGCCGCAATACCAATGAGCGAACGTTGTACAGGATTTTCATTCATCTGACCAAAGAACATGCAGGTGTTTTTGAGCAGATCCTCAGCACGAAGTGTGTCCCATAGCTCGTGACCTTCACGAATACGCTCACCAATACCGGCGAAGAACGACAAACCACCACTGGACTTGGCAATATTATTAATGAGCTCCATGGTGAGCACGGTTTTACCCACACCAGCACCACCGATAATGCCGATCTTGCGGCCTTTTACGAAGGGCGTAAAGAAGTCGATAACTTTAATGCCCGTTTCAAGAATTTCAGGTTTGCGAACCGTAAAGTCGTTAGATCGCCCTGGCAGTTGCAAAATGTCCTTAAACACAACGTCTTCACCTTGAATCGGCTCTTGTCCATCGAGCGGTTCGCCAACTGCGTCTAAAATGCGCCCGATAGTTGGTTCGCCAACGGGAATCTCAATACCGCGGTTAGTTCGCTTCACCGACATGCCACGCTGAATACGTCGGTCGGAACGAATGTTCAAGCACATGGCAATACCACCCGGCTCAAGGTGATCTACCAGCACCTTTGTATCGTGGCCATTATCTATGAGTAGTAGCTCACCAACAGATGGCGACTCGTCATCAAAACGTGCCCGCACCACTAAGTCTTTAATGGTTGTTACAACGCCATTACTCATGCACCTGCTCCTGATTTAGCTTTCTTCATGCCGTTAATAATCTCTTTGAGGCGCTCATCCTTAATCGCACGGCGAGCGCGGTTATAGTCAAGGTGTAACTCCTGCTTGGCTTCGTTGGCCCGCTGGTTACTGGCACTCATGGCACGGAAGCGAGATGCGTACTGGGCGAGCTTTGAATCGAGGATCAACTGGCTCAGGGCAATTGTCATCATAGAACGCTCCAAGTGGTCAACAACGTCGTAGGTACTCGGTTCAAAAATATAGTTCGCTTCGCTAATTATCTCGTCGGCGGAGGTAGCCTGCTTACCTTCTTGCTGCACAGCGTTCGACAGCTCAATGCGTTTTACATCTTGCACCATCAGTGAAATGTATTCTTGGTAAAAAACACTGGTGTTCTTATACAGTTGCACCTCACGAATAATCGGGGCCACATTAATGTTCTGGTCCTTGGTTGGTAGCTTGAAATATTTCTTGTAAGATATACCTCTCTGGGCCAGCTGAATAGCGCCGTGGTGACCAATCACAATAATCTCATTCTTGTCTTTGTCGTAGGTTTTCAGCATTAACTGAATCAATTTTTGGTCAATGTCGCCACTAAAACCACCCTCAGCGGTAATAATCACATATAGCTCTTTGTCAATCACTTCCACCTCTGTATTCTGGCGGCCAAAACCGAAAATAGCACTCACGCGAAGCTGAGAATAAATGTGCCACAACTCATCGAAGAACTGCGTGGCCTGCAGCACTTGGTTCTTAATCTGGGCAATGCGCATACTGGCGATACCCTCGAACACGCTCGTCAGCTCCGCAAGCGTGGACATGGCCGCCTCATCGCGTTCTATTTCTGCCGGGCGCTTCATGCTTTGGCCTCCGCAGGCTGTTTCTCTTCGGCCTTAGGTGCTTCGGGCTTTTCTTCCTTGCCAGCCTTGTCGTCTTTGCCATCCTTCTTATCGTCGGACTTATGATCAGTCTTTTCATCGGGCTTGGCAGTGTCACCTTCGGGCTTCTTCTCGGGTTCTGGGGCACCCTTAAGTGCCACTACCGCCTTAGCTTTCAGTTCGTCTCGCACCTGTTCAAACAACTCGTCGGCGGTAATCTTGGGTGCGTAATCGAGTACGTTTAACTTGAGGGCAGAAATGTCTAAGGTCTCACCTTCCTGCAAGTTTAGAATGATATCCAGCATGAGCTCTTGGGCGATAAACGAATAGGTGTCGGAAGGACTTTGTGTAATTGCCTCGAAGATATACTTACCGGTCTGCAGAGCTCGTTTGGCTTCGAGAGCAAGTTCAGAACCAAAGTGTGAAAACTCTTCAGCTTGACGGTAATCTGCCAATAATTTGAGCGTTTGTGCGGCCAGAGCTTTTTGCCGTTTGTTGTGGCCCACACCGCCAACACGGGTAACCGATAGACCGATGTTAATAGCCGGGCGGACACCATTACGGAAAATATCCATGTCGAGGATCCACTGACCATCGGTAATCGACATAATGTTGGTCGGCAAATACGCCGTTACGTCACCGCCGGCAGCGTGCACCAGCGGAATACTGGTCAGATGGGCGCTATTACTATCCAGACGCCCAGCACGCTCCAGTAGGCTTGAGTGAGCGTAGAACATATCACCAGGATAGGAGTCGCGACCCGGACTCACACCACTCATCAAAGCCACTTCACGGTAAGCATGGGCATGAGCGGTAAGGTCGTCGTAAATAATAATCGTGTCTTGGGCTTTTTGCTGCCAGAGGTATTCAGCCATAGCCACCCCAACATAAGGGGCAAGATAGCTCATAATGAGCGACTCGAACATGGTTGCTACAATCACCACAGCCTTCTTAAGGCCATCGTTTTCTTGCAGACGCGTGAGCAGTGTATCAACGTCGTCGCGCCGCTTGGCAATAAGCACGTACACCACCAGCTGGTCGGTATTCTTTTGGTTAATTGTGAGCTGGGTTACCAGAGTACTTTTGCCAGACTTAGCGTCACCAAGCAGCGCCATACGCTGACCACGCAACACAGGGAAGAATGAATCAATCGTCGTTACGCCGCTCTCGAGCTGCGTATCAAGTAACTTGCGGGTGTACAGGGGCGGTGCGGTGTTGAACACAGGCCACACGCCTTCGGCAGCAATTGGGCCTTTACCATCAAGTGGCTCACCCATCACACTCACTACTCGACCAATGAACTCCAGACCAACTTTACAGACGAGTTCTTGGTGTTGTACTACGGCTACCATACCAGTCCGAAGCGTTGTGCTACCAAGGTGCAGTACAATGACATGGTCTTCATTAACCTGATGCACAAAGCCCTTGCTGCCATCTTCAAACATTACAAGGGCATGGATGTTGCAAGGTTGTAAGCCGTGTACTTTGAGCAGAAAGCGGTCGACTGCAATAACTTCGCCGACCGGATTACCGGCAGCGACCAGTTTATCAAAATGTTGGTTGCCCGAGTTCACGCCTGAACCTCCGTGGCATCAGCAGCCGCAACTGCTTCGGGCACCGCATCACCTTCAGACTCAGCCTCTGGAATGCCACGCAGTTTATACATAAGCAACCCGCGTTGCTCGGTAAACTGATGGCGCAGACTAAAATCAAAGAATCGGTTGGTGGTGCGCAGTACACAGCCTGCCCCAATACTGGGGTTCAAGCCAATTTGCAGAAGCACGAACGGATGTAATTGCTGCCTCATCCAGGTAATGAGGCGCTCCAAAAAAATCGGTGATGGATCATTATTGAAGCTAATGTGAATGACTGGTGCCTTAGCACGGACAGCCTTGAGGAGATTTAGTAGCATGTCGCGATCATGCTCCTCAAGTAAGTTGAGTTTATTGGCATCAACCAGCTCCTCAAGCAGCTTGCTGGTCTTAGGTAGCTGCATGGGGGTACCCGTTTCTCGAATTGCCGCCTGGCGCAAAAAGTTATCGACTTGTTCTGTCTCAGTCAACAAATGGCCTACATCGCTGTAGCCCACTATACTCATTGGCAACTGCAACTGAGAGCTATCAACTGCCATTGGCTATATCCTCGAGAATGTCTTTTTTGTTTTCATTTAACTCATTCAGCACATATTCAAGCTGGTCGTTCAGATCGATCTGGTTGCCAATCGCCGCCAACACATAGTGGTTAACAATGTCGGCCATGTTCTCCTCGAAGTGTTTCATCATGCGAGCCTTCTCGTTAGCCACCTCTTGCGCTAGTTGTTGGCCCATCAGCTTACGCTGCTCTTCGATTGTCTCCTGAGTCTTGCTGATCGACTCAATAGCCATTTGCTTGGCGTCGGTAATTGATTCCTCGTACTTGGCGAATTCTTCTTGCAACTTCTGGGTGATCTCATTCTTCATGTACTCGTTCAGCTGGCTGGTCGTTAAACGCAAGTCCTGCTGCAAGAACATGGCATTTTCACCGATAATTTTCTCGAAGTGCAACCGGCCGCGGTTTTTTAGTTCTTCGCGGAATTCATTGTTGAAGATGTGCTCAACGTCCTGTTCGGCCTGCGCCGTGAGCGGGTCACCATTAGCACCATGGCTCTTACCACCCCCGTTATTTTTCAGCTGAATGGCAACATAAATGAAGGCCAACGTGGTAGCGAACAAACTCGCCAGTATCGCTATTACCCCCCAAAGTTCCATGTATACGTTCCCACCTTTATACTCTTAGTATCAAATATACCCCAAAAACTCCCGTAACGAAAACGATTAATCCAGTTATGATTACCTGGAACATGCTACGAATGATCGATTTTTTACTGAGCGGGTTGCGACCGATCGAAATAATACCGCTGCGCACACCGCCGTACATGAGCGTGCCAGCCACGACCGTACAGATGCCAAATACCAAAACGCCCATGTAAACGCGGAATGGATTAACAGGCCGGCCAGCGATTGCGGTGGCAGCTTTCATGAGAAATTGTGGCACATTAGGCTCAGTTGCCTTGAGTAGTGGATTTTTAGCCACCCCAACATCCATTTGGACACGACCAATACTGACGCTGATCTTGTTGCCAGTACTGTCTTTGATGTCATTAGTACCAATAACGTCTTTCTTGCCATCAAAATCAGTTATGGCTCGACCAATAATGTAGGCTTCTTTGTCACTAGCCTTCATGCCAATGCCCGATAATGCCGACGCGGTAATGTAGTCACCAGATTTTATCGGACCGTTTTGTGTGCTGACCATTACATCGTAGCGGCCATTGGTAGCCACGAAGACCCGCTGCCCTGCGTTAGCAAGTGTTAACGGGGCATCATTGGCAGCAACCACAACACCACGCATTCGCTCACCACTCTCTGTTGTTACAAGTTCAACCTTGGTTGGATCGTCTTTTTTTAGCATCACAATCATGCCACGCTGCAAACTAAGATCGGCGTTATAACCTTCGGTAACAGCCTGAGCACTTAAGGGGTGTTGCGTACTCACGACCACCAGAAAAACCAAGCCCAAGAAGGCTACTATGCGCTGCCAGGATATATATTGTTTAATTTTTGTCTTGAACATGGTAATGGTTACATCTAGTAACCAGTATACCAAGTTACGTCAGTTTGGCTAGTGTTTTGACGGTGTCGTGGATCGCCTGTTCGGTTGTCTGCCGGCCCATTGTAAAACGCAGTGAGGCACGTGCTTCATCATCAGATAATCCAATGGCACGAAGAACATGCGAGGACTCCTCCTTGCTGGCGCTGCAAGCTGACCCGCTGGCCGCCTGAATACCTTCCTCGTCAAGGCCATACAGCAAACGCTCATTATCGGCTCCCGGGAGGGTAATGTGCACGTTATTTGGCAAACGATAGGCAAGCGAGCCATTCACTCGAACATTTGGCAGCTTTACTTCCAATTCATGCAGGAGCAGTTTTTGCAGCCCCTGCAACCGCTGCGCCTCCTGCTTACGAAGCTTATTGGCTTGCATCAAGGCCGCCGCAAAGCCGACAATACCTGCGACATTTTCGGTACCACTACGACGATTAAGCTCCTGGCCACCGCCATATATTAGTGGTTCTAGGATTGTCCCCGTGGTAGCAATCAGTACCCCGCTCTGTTTCGGCCCGTATATCTTACCGCCGTTAAGTGTCATGAAGTCGACACCCAAACGATGAACGTGCAAGTCTAAGTAGTTGGCCGCCTGGCAGGCGTCAGTGTGCAGATAGAGTGGTCGTTTGTTGCCGGCCGCCAATCGAGCCGCTCGAAGCTGTCGTATGCCAGCAGCTATCTCTTTGAGCGGCTGAATTGTGCCAATTTCGTTATTAGCATACATAACGCTAACCAGAATGGTTTCATCATTGATAGCCGCCAGTATAGAGGCTGGCTCAACAATACCGCTTGGCTTCGGTGCCACTTCACTCACGCGCCAACCATGTTCAGTAAGGGCCTGCATGGGTGCCAATATCGAATCATGCTCCAATGACGTAGTCACCAAATGGGTGCCTGGAAAACGACGTGCCACACCTTGCACAACAAGGTTATTGGCCTCCGTACCACCTGCCGTAAAGATGACTTCGCTCGGCCGCACGCCCACTACCTGAGCAACCTGCGAGCGTGCTGCCTCGACGGCCTGATGCACTTTTTTGGCAGCCAGGTACTGCGCTGATGGATTATAAAACAGCTCTGTGAGAAACGGTTGCATAGCCGTCAGCACATCGGAATCGAGCGGGGTCGCCGCAGCGTAGTCAAAATAATGCGTTTTTACCATGGCTACCCCTAGTATACTGGCCGTTTCGTTTACGCTGCAATGGCGTTGTTATACATCTCGCGGTTCAAGCGATCCGCGTAGATTCGGGCGGCTTTTTTGAAACGAAGTGTTTCCTCATTGCCGACCTTCTGGTAGGTGCCATTTTGAGACTTCAAAAGGCCGTCTGGGCGAACTTCATAACGCGTCGTGCGAATCTGTTGCTGGCCAGCTTGGTCAACCCATTCCTCGTGCCAAATCCAGGTGTGTCGATCTAAGCAAAAGAATTCGCGGCGATGGCCGGCAGGAACTGCACCAAACACGGTACCGCCAAGCTTGGCCTCATGTCGAATCAGATCTTGGTATAACTGAGCATCGCGGTTCTGTGAACGCTGGCCAATAAATCCTCGGAGTAGTTTTTGAATCATTAGCTGTTACTCCCCTCTAGTTCACGATCTTGGGGCACAGCATGCACGCTATCAACAATGGAACGGATCTGTGCTAGATCCAGATCATTTTGGGCAGGGCTATCCATGATGGGGGCTGTTTGCAGTGGTGTACTCACAACAAATTCAGGAGCATTGGCAAGGTCTACATGCGTGGCTGGAGTCTCGGGTGTTTCAGGGGTGGGAACAAAGTCGAACAGTCTGGGCGCTGGTGCGGGCTCAAGCTCGGGTGAGCGTCGAGTAGTAGGCGGAACCTCTGGTTCAATAACGGGGATTCGGTCTATGTCAAATAATGATGCGCTAATTACTCCTACACGCTGATCGACGATTTCGGCGACAGCTTCAAAACCATGAGTGAAGCCTTCAAATAGTGACATTGTTTCCTTCTTTTACCTCTGTTATTAGTGACCTATTCCAGGCCAAATAAATTGCAGGCGTTTTGGGTTGTCGTTTTGGCGATTTGCTCAAGTGATTCATCCCTAAGGCCTGCTAAAAACTCCGCCGTCAGCACAACATGCTTAGGCTTGCAGATTGTACCACGCTCAGGGGCTGGTGTCAAGAAGGGAGCATCGGTTTCGAGCAGCATTGACCCCAAGGGAATAGCCCGTGCCGCCGCCAACTGTGACTCGTCTTTGGTGAAGGTCATAATACCGTTCAGGCCCACATACAGGCCCCGAGACAAGATTTGATCCAAAGTGGCAACACCCGCACTAAAACTATGTATAACCCCTCTCAGACCACTAAAATTGTCTAGAATAGGCCAAAAATCATCAAAAGCGTCTCGCACATGGAAAATAACGGGCAGTTTATGGTCTTGAGCTAGTTGCAACTGAAACTCCAAAATTGCCACCTGATCTGTTTTTGGGGAATGATTATAGAAATAGTCGAGACCACATTCACCAACCGCCTTGACGGCTGAGCTATGGGCAAGTTCAGCAAACGCAGTCTGTACACTGGCGGTCAAATGGCTCTTTGCCTCATGTGGATGAATGCCAATACTGGCCCAAGCCCGTGGCTGAGCTTCTGCTAATTCGACCGCCAACCGACTGTCTCTGAGTGAGCATCCGACCAACATGAGCCATGTCACACCGGCCGCGGTGGCTTCGTCAATCAGTGGCTGAGGTGCTGCAATGCCGGCTGCGGCCCACTTATTCTGGACCAGGCCCTCTTCGCGTGGCGTGTTGGCGCCTGCCTCGCCGATGGCCTCGTGAATATGACAATGTGTATCAAAAAACTCCATTTACCTCATTGTAGCGCATCGATACAGACCTGTGGTGGCAATATAGTCGGCAACTGCCTCGCTCACCATAGTGTCTATAGCACGTGTTTCGGCAACAGCCGTGCGTACTCCAGTTGAAGAAACAGGCACCTCGGGCAGCTCAGCATAAAGATGACGCAACCGCGCGTCTTCGGCGGGCATGTCATAGCCAACACGGGGGATCACGAGTTGCCGAGCAACTTGCTGCAACCATGAACCACCTCGCCAATTTGGCATGTCGGCATAGCTGTCTGCCCCAAACACCAGCCAGAAATTCTCTTCCGGAAAAGCTGCCTCGAGGGCACGAGTCGTTCGCCAGGTTTCGGTCGGCGGCCCTTGTTCAAGCTCAAAATCACTAATTCGCAGTCGACCATCGCCGTTAAATCGAGTCTGTTTTATAAGCCCAAGCATAGCCAAACGATCTTCATCACTTGTCTCCCATTGCTTGTCTGCCCGTTCGCCACTGGGCATCACCCAAAGCTCATCGATACCCGGAACGTCCAGGCAGGCAGCAAAGATTGCTTCATGAGCGAGTGTCGGAGGATTAAAGGTTCCCCCGTAGACGGCAATTTCCATGGCATTCCCCTTTCTGTATTAATTAGTGTGCTATTGACACTTACTGACAAACAATATAGTCTACTAATGTACTTATTGTCAAGTAAACACTAAGAAAGCAGGGAATCATGGAAACGTTTAACCCCACCGAAAGTTATCTCCGCTTGGCTACTGCCTGCCCCGAGGTATATCTGGCTGATGTAGAAGCTAATGTCGAAGCTATAACGGGTCTATATAGCCTGGCTGTTCAAGAAGGTGTGGCATTAGTCACCTTCCCTGAGTTATCTATCACAGGCTATACATTAGGGGATCTCGTGCAGCAAACTGCCCTGCTCCGTCAGGCGGAACAAGGGTTATTTGCGCTTGCAGAACAAACCGCTGGCCAAAAGACCGCCATGGTTGTTGGCCTTCCGCTGCGCGTCGGCAATGCCCTTTATAACTGCGCCGCGGTACTTAGTGAGGGTGAGGTCAAAGGCATTGTACCCAAGCAAAACTTGCCCACGTATGGTGAGTTTTACGAGAAGCGTTGGTTTCAAGCCTGGGATCAGCCAACCACAACCGTAGGTGGCCCAAACGGCGATATCCCCGTAGGAACCGATTTACTGTTTGACCTAGCTGGCACCAAAGCAGGGGTAGAGATCTGCGAAGATTTATGGATTCTCAATTCACCACACATTGAGCTCACTAACCAAGGGGCTCAGGTTACGGTCAACCCGTCGGCCTCTCCCGAGCGCGTAAACAGACCTGCTAAGCGCCGAAGCTTGGTAGAAATGGCCTCCGAACGAACCATGGGCGCCTACGTGTATGCGGGTTGTGACTGGACTGAGTCAACTATGGATGTTGTGATGAGCGGGCACCAAATGATCGTCGAGGACGGTAGCGTCGTAGCCGAACGAGCCCCCTTTGCTACCGATACCCGCCTGCTCACGGCAGATATCGATCTTGAGCACATCAATCATGATCGTTTGCGAGACACTAACTTCGTTAACGTACTCGGTGGAACGGTCATAAAAACATTGGTGGAGAGAGCCTATTTTGAGCCTGAGCCACGCACTAATCCGCATCCGTTCTTGCCTGCCGGTGAAACGGCCGAACAACGCGATGAGCGCTTGCAGTCTATCATCGACATTCAGGCCCATGGATTAGCACGCCGCCTGATGGCCGTTGGCCATCCAAAACTCCACCTTGGCTTGTCGGGCGGGCTCGATTCGACGCTGGCGTTTTTGGTGGGTATTCGGGCGGCTGAGATCCTTGGCAAGGCGCCGCGTGAAGTTTTACACACCTATACCATGCCAGGTGAGGCCAGCTCAGAGCGCACGCAGTCAAATGCAGTAAAACTTGCCGGCTTGTATGGCATCACAAATGAGGTGCTGCCTATCGACAAGCTCACGGCTGGCATGCTTGAAACCATTGGCCACAATGGTGAAGAGCAGGACGTCACCTACGAAAACGCCCAGGCCCGTTTGCGCACCAGCATTCTTTTGAACAAAGCCAACCAGCAGGGCGGCATCGTGCTCGGCACGGGCGACCTCAGCGAAATTGCGCTTGGGTGGTGCACGTTTAACGGCGATCACATCAGCCAATACCATGTAAACGCGGGTGTGCCCAAAACTCTTGTGCAACACCTTGTCAGGCACATTGCTAATCATCATGCCGCAGATGGAGCAAAGGAAGTCCTGCTCGATATTCTTGATACGCCTATTTCACCCGAGCTCGTTAAGGCCGAGGAAGGTGAAATAAGCCAGAAGACCGAAGATATCATTGGCCCATATGAGCTTCATGACTACTTTTTGTACCAGCTTATTCGTTGGGGTGACCCGAAGGCCAAGATTGCCTATGTGGCCAAGCAGGCATTTGCCGTCACCTACACTCCCGAAGAGATCGACAAATGGCTCGATGTGTTCATCACCCGTTTCACGCGCAGCCAGTTTAAGCGCTCAGTGATGCCAGATGGGCCAAAAGTTGGTAGCATTGCCCTCAGCCCACGTGGTGACTGGCGTATGCCGTCTGACCTCATGAATGAAGCGGTGTGGGGCTAAAACGAAGGTTCGTGTAGAATAGATGATATGTCTTATCAACCACCAATTTTGACCGTTGACAGTGTTATCTTTCAGCTAATCGATAACGAGCTGTTTGTACTGCTCATTGAGCGACAAAAAGACCCGTTTAAGGGGGCCTGGGCACTACCCGGTGGCTATAACCCAGTTGGCGAAACCACGCATGACGCACAAGAACGTATTCTACTTGCCAAAGCTGGACTCGCCGTTAAGAAACTCAAGCTGATTGAGCAGCTCTACACCTTTGACACGGTTGCCCGTGATCCACGGGGGCACGCCGTATCGGTAACGTACATGGGGCTCGGCAAAGACTTGGTACCAGAAGGTAGTAGCACCACTGAAAATCCGCAGTTCTTCCCTGTCAATAATCTGCCGAAACTGGCGTATGATCATGAGAAGATCATTCACTATGGCCATGAGCGTTTGCAGTCAAAAGTCACCTACACCAACGCGGTGTATGCCCTGCTTGATCCTGTCTTTACCCTCTCCGAGCTCCAAACAGCGTATGAGGCAATCTTGGGCCGCCCGCTCGATAAGCGAAACTTCCGTAAAAAGTTCTTGGGCCTTGACCTGATCCACGAAACCAGCGAAATGCGCCGCGACGGCGCCCACCGCCCCGCCCGGTTGTACGCGTTTAACAAGACGACGCTTGAAGCGCTATCGCGCAGTTTTGACTAGCGCGAGGTAGTTGCTGCGATCTTCGACCACTGGCGGTATGCAGGTCCGTTTGAATCTTCGTTCCCACCGGCCATCTCGGCAGGCGTAAAACGTACATCTCGGGCCCGCTTCACCGCTTCGGCAATAGTGACTGCAGTAATTTCGCCACCACCAAAGGCCGAAATGCTATCACTCGCTCCAATGAATGTTTCTGTGGTGGGCGTCAGTGTTGTGGTCCCAGGTATATAACCACCCCATTCAAGGTCACGAACCACAAAAATGTCGTCTACTGCCGGGGAGTAATTACCGCCGTTGGCAAGTGACTTGCTCGAAACAATACCAATCGTCTGAAAGCCCTTTTGTTTGGCAAGTTCATAGGCCTTACCGATACCACCTGGCGTGGCGCCAATAGCTACGGCAACGGTATTTGGATCTTTTGTATCAAGATCTGCCGATACAGCTTGTAACATAGCAGCTTCATCTTTGTAGCCCAAATCAGAGTACCCAAAGAGGCTATGGACCTGCTTGCCGATGCCACGAATGCGCGCAATCGCCGCCTGGGCCGTTTCGGGCTTAGATACTATAAAGCTAAAATCGCGCGTTGTATCAGCACGAGCATCGATATCGTTTAAGACCTCATGGAAGAAAGCCTCAGGGAAACCCTCGTCGGTTGCGACTAATTGCTCGAGCATCTTTACGAGATTCTCTTCACTCATTTCATCACCTGCAACCACTTTGAACAAATCAGTTGCTGCGCGAACGACCGCTAATCGCGAACGCGCTGCATCGTCGCCCAGTCCTTCGCTTCGTTTGTCTGGTGTATCGTAAAAAGTGTGTGACAACTTACGAAAAACATAGGCGAGCGTGGTCGCTCCTGGTTCCATAAAATACACCACTTTGTCACCCTCAATGCGCTCAAAGGGTGTACGGTGCAGTTCTGGGCGCAAAATAGCGTCGTGAATCACCTGTGGATCAGCAGCGAGCGCATCTTCATGCAAAATCTCGAAGAGTGTCATCTTTATGCCTGTTTTGCGCTCAATAACTTCGGCAGTATCTCCAGTGTTTGTTTCGATTACCGGCAGTAACGTATTCGATACAAAGGCGTCGGAGTTGGTAATAAACTCACCGAGCGGTTGCCCTTTTTGGGCCGCCGTTTCACGCAAGAATTGGTACATGCGCCTTGAGTGGTTGATGTCATGATGAAAGAATTCGTACGATGTCTGAACAAAACCATCAACGCGCGCAAGTGCGGTTTCGATACCTACAAATCCAATCGGGACACCACGTGTAGCAATCAGGTCCTTCGCACCAAACTGGCTAATAGTTGGAAACGTAATATGATCAGGGTCAGCGAGGAGGCTATGAAAGTAATATTCGTAGCGATCACTGTGATAAAGCTCGGGGGTTTCTGAGTCAAGACCACGCTGCACAATATCGAAAAACTCAACCGCGCGTTCAATAGCAAGAATGGTTGAAGTGTATGGATAGCGCGCAGTTTCACGCAGCCCCGCCAATTGGTCAAGCACAATTTCACGGAACTGCTGCATGGGCAGATTATCTTTACAGATAGAACGAACATCATCACCACCAATAAGCCGCAGCCACAAATGTTCAACACTAGAAGCAAACTCAGGAAACGGTGCTTCTTGCCCCTCGACCCCAAGACGGCCATGATAGCGCTGGTAGGCCTCTAGAGGGTTGTCAACAATGTAGCGGGTAATTTCATCTTGCTCATGCTGAACACTAGTCAGTTCCTCGCCCGTAACCTCTCTAAACGGCGTTGTAGCAACGCGCTCGGCGCTTACAATCTGTGCAAATTATTGGCTCTTTTCGAGCGCCAGCGCCACAGGTCGAGCCGGGTAACGGCCTGGATATACGAAGTTATGCGGATAATCTTCACTTCCCGGTTCAACCTCATATGCAAAGTTAGCGTGCCGCAGGTGGTTGAGTGTCTGGGTATGGAGTGCTTTTAGGCCAGGATAGTGTAAAACAGTCGCCTCATGAGAAGCGTCCAACAAAGCGTCTATATGCTGCTGTAGTTCAGCTGCATATTCGGGCATTGGCATGTTGGGATTCGCTACGGCGCTCCCCTGTTCGATGGCTAGCTCTTTCATAAACGGTCTCAATTTACGTATATTATACTACATTTTTATTTATTTTTCAATGTTTTTGTTTGTGTCTTAGTTGATATACCCGGCGTATCAGGCAGGATTGGCAGCCGCCGCAAGTCGCTGTGATGCGTCCTGCAATCGAGGGAAATCAAAGAGTTGGTCAATATCATGTGGCTTTTCGATCGCACCGTAAGCACAAACTGACATCGCACCCACAACTGACGCGACACTATCGCTGTCGCCACCGAGTTCAACGGCGCGATAAACACTGTACGGAAAAACACGCTCACGCAAGAAACTGCCGTATGCCATCACCAGGGTTTCGGGCGCGTAAAAACCACCGTTGGGAGCAAGCTCGCCGATCGTCTCGGCGGTAAGCTCGTCGGCTTTTACAACCTCAACCAGCTCATGCAGTAACGTACTAGTGATTGCCTCGGCATTCATGAGACGCTCGTACTTCTTTGCATGGCTAGCCGATTGCAAAATAATGTGGGGGATATCTTCCCTCTGATCTTCGCCTAATTGCATGAGTCCCTTAAGAACATCCGCATGAACAACGCTCGAAACGGTAGCTTCTGGTGCCAAGTGCGTCATGCGTGTTAATTGCACTAGCTCGGCAGATGACTGTTCAGGATCCACCCCCTTGAGATGCTGCCAGTAAGCCAAGGGTGCCATCTTCATAAGCACCCCATTGCCTGCCCCTCCCAACTCACCAGACTCGGTCGGTTCAATGCCGTTCATTAATCGCCGCATACTCCTCACCGTGCTACCACCCCAGCCTGGAGCGCGGTCATCTGCAACCATGGCTGGTATCCAATCTGCCATAGCCACTTCGCCCAAACTATGTCGCATTGCCAAAACATGCATATCGGCTTGGTCGTCAAGATCAAATCTCTCACAAGCTAGCAATGACTCAATTACCGCTAGGCTCAGTTGCGTATCATCACTCCACGTGCCTGCTGGATACTCACCAAGAAATTTGTTTTCCCTAATGGGCACCAGGCCTGTAACCGAACCTTGCGGCCGGGGCGGCCCCGTCTCGTACGGCAAACCCGTCGCGTCACCGTAAGCAATGGCGGGAATGAGATTGCAGCCAATTTCATGAAATTTGTCAGTTAACTGGTTCATTTCTCACCCCCAGGTAGTGCGCCTTGGTGGTCGCGCAGTAATGGTGGGAATTGCGCCACTAAGGCAGCTAAATCGCCATCACTGTATTTCTTGTGTTGAATCTCAACCCAATCACCGTTATTCCAGCTGTAGTCGGGGGTAAAGACATTCACGCTTCGTCGCCATAACACGTCATGCACCTTTTTTCCCGTCTCGGGATCGCGTGGACTATAGTGTACAGCCTGGCAATTCCCAATCTTATAGGCGTCATCTCGGTCGCGCTCGAGCCACTCAATCGGTGTCAGGCGTTCGAGTACAAAACCCGCAACATCAATAAGCTCACCGTGCGTTACGGCAATGACCGTTTTGTCTTCCATGCCTTCAAGCGTTTTCATGGCACGTTCAAAACGGAGTCGCACACCCGTAGCCATTGACTCGCCTCCCGGTGGACACCAATACCACTTATTCTGATCTTTGAGGCGCTTTGACAGCGCAAACATCTCTTCACGTTCTTCGTCATTCAGAATGCCATATTCACCCCAGTCACGTTCACGCCATAAATCACTTACCTTCCACTTGCCGCCAAGACCTAGTCCTTCAGCCGTTTCCATAGTGCGAACTAAAGGAGACGTAAAGTAATGATCAAAGCCGCCAGGAAATTGTTCAAGGAGCCAGGCGCCGGTTTTTTGGGCTTGCAAAATACCCTTCTCAGATAAGCGCATCTCGCTGTCGTGACGATCAAAAAAGCCTTCAGGTGCTTTTGCTCCAGGATTAGCTTTGATCATGCTCTGTATAACATTCGCTTCACTCTGGCCATGCCTAACGAGTATCAAGTCTGATGTTAGTTCCATTGCGATCTCCTTGCTTATCTGTTTTCACTATAACAAATAAATTTAGTGTTGACAATACACTAAGTAAGGAATACTATGGGGGCAAGTTACTTAGTGTAGCTTATACAATAACTAGCAAAAGGAGAGACATCATGAACAACAAAGAGTATGCATTTGGATTAATCGACGCACAACGTGGCTTTATGCCGGCAGATGAGGGTGAGCGATTACAAGTAGAGGGCTTTGGTCAATTGCCCGTTCCACAGGGCGAGCGCATTGTGGCCAATGTTAATCGTCTGCTCGGCGCTTTTGCTATGCATGACCTACCGACTTTCACTACGCAAGATTGGCACCCTTATGAAACTGGTCACTTTGCCGATGAGCCAGATTACGTAAACACCTGGCCTCGCCACTGCGTTGCCGGTACACCAGGCGCCGAACTACACCCCGGCATTGCCGTACCCGACACTACCGAGCGCTTCTATAAGGGCTTCGTGCCTTTGGACGAAGGTGATCAAGACAACAGTTACACCGGCTTCTTGGGCTTCAACAAGCGTTTTGAGCGCCTACCTGAATGGCTCGAAAAGCAAGGTGTTCGCCACGTAGTACTTGGTGGCCTAGCGCTTGACTATTGCCTGAAGGCAACTGCCCTTGACCTACGACAGCAACTTGGCCTAAACGTTGTGGTTGCCGTTGACACTACTCACCCAGTTACCCAAGACACTGGCATCCTGGCCATCCGCGAAATGGAGCGGGCTGGTATTCAGTTTGCGGCTACCGACGAAATCGTTCGCCACTTAGAGAAAGCAATGGCATAAGCGGAGGAATGAAGGAGAACGTTATGAGAACTTTTGAGCAAACCCCACAAGTTGAATACGGACCACTGCAGGAAGCTATCGGCTTATCTGGTGGCCTAGACCAATACAAGTTAACAATGAGCCAGTTCCAGTACGAGAATGAGCCGGATGCAGATGTCACCTTTACATTTAAGAATCGAGGCGAGCAGCGGCTGGCCGACTATATAGATCCCACGTCACTCCAAGAACGATTTGATGTCATGCGTATGGTCGGCTGGAGCGAGCAAGAGTTGGCCTATTTCCGAAGTATCAAGACGCCAAGTGGCGAACCACTCTTAACAGATGAATACGTTGATTACCTGCAAAACAACGAGTTACCAGAAATAGCGGTAACGGTTGATCCAGAAACACAAGATATCGCCATAGAAACAACCGGCCAGTGGCCCATGGTGACTTTCTGGGAAACCATCGTGATGAGTGAAGTTAACGAAGCCTACTTTGAAGGCTTTGTACGTGCACATGATCTCGATATATTTGACCTTTACGATGAGGGCGCCAGACGTCTTGATGAGAAAATAGCTATACTGCAAGAAAATCCAGACATCAAGTTTGTAAACTTTGGGACACGACGACACTTTTCCCTGCGCTGGCACCGTTATGTCGACGAGCAATTAAGAAATCGATGTCCCGAAAATCTATTGGGTACAAGCAATTTGGCAACCGCTAGAGAGTTAGGACTAACCCCATCGGGAACATTTGCTCACGAAATGCCCATGGTCTACTGTGGCCTAGCCGACGCTCGAGATGAAGACATTAGGGCTGCGCACGGCACCTTCCTAACCCAGTGGGTAGAACGTTACCCAGATTACGACGTAGCTTTGACCGACACCTTCACCACAGATTTCTTCTTTGACGACTTTACGGCTGAACAAGCACAGGCATACCGTAAGTTACGCCAAGACTCTGGTGACCCTTACGAGTTTGGCAAAAAAGCAATCGAATTCTATGAAACTCAGGGCATAGACCCTCATGAAAAAACAATCGTGTTTAGCGATGGCCTGGATATCGAACAAATTCTTGATTTACACGAATACTTCAAAGGCCAAATTAACGTGGTGTTTGGTTGGGGCACGACCCTAACCAATGACCTAGGCGTTAAGCCACTAAACATTGTGATGAAAGCCACCGAAGTAAACGGCGTAAAGACAGTCAAACTGAGCGACGATGACGGTAAGCACACTGGTCCAGAAGATAGCGTCAACCGCTACGAAGTAACGTTTAAACCACGAAAGGAGCAGCGCCATGAACGAGCTCTTGCGTCTACTCAGTGTTAACACCACCTTCTTTACGATTCTGGGTTATCAGATGAGTTACATCGAATTCTTTGGAACAATTTTCAACCTCGCCTGTGTCTATCTGCTGGTTCGTAAGAACATTTGGAACTGGCCCATCGGCATCATCGGCGTCGTGTTGTTTGCCGTTCTGTTCTACCAACTACACCTGTACGCCGACCTATTTGAACAGGGCTACTACTTTGTAACCGGCTTCATTGGCTGGTACGCCTGGGCGAAAACGCGCAAACCACGCCAAGCTGATGAAGAAATTATTGTTAAACTCAATAACCTCAGAACCAACTTACTTTGGTTGGCCATCATTGCAGTCTTTACAGCAATCTTCACCTGGGTCATGAGCAATGTCAACATTTGGCTCCCGAGCCTCTTCCCCGAGCCCGCTGCCCTGCCATTCCTCGATGTCTTAACAACCGTCATGAGCTTGGTGGCACAGGTTCTCATGATCCAAAAACGCCTCGAAAACTGGGTGCTCTGGATCATTGTTGATGTCATTGCCATCGGCCTGTACTGGTACAAAGGCATACCATTTGTTGCCATGCTCTACGTTGTCTTCTTGGTACTGGCCTGCATGGGACTGCGTACCTGGTTCTTAACCTATAGAAAGGATCGTCATGAAAACGATGAAGAAGGGACTAGTGATCGGGAAGTTTTGGCCACCACATAAAGGCCACAGCTATTTGATTGACTTTGCGAACGAACACGTCGAGGAGCTGGATGTGCTTGTTTGCGACAATCCCACCTACACTATTCCGGCAGCTCAACGAGTCGCCTGGCTACAAGCTCTGCACCCCACCGCAAATGTCCGAATAATCCCCGACCTCGATAACGATGATGATTCTGAGCTGTGGGCCGCCTACACAACCGCATATTTAGGGTACACACCTGATGTCGTCTTTAGCTCAGAAGCGTACGGTCCGGTCTATGCCGATTGCATGGGTGCCGACCATGTGATGGTCGACCAGCCTCGGGAACGATTTCCTATCTCAGCCCGATACATCCGCCGTGACCGACTCACCAACCTGAACTTTTTGGATGATACCGTTAAGCAAGCCTTGTGTTACAGGATATGCGTACTGGGAGCTGAATCGACGGGCACTACTACGTTGTCGATGGCCCTCGCCAAACACTACAAAGCAGCGTGGGTACCCGAGTTCGGGCGTACTTACACCGAAGCCCTGCAGTTTCAAAAGACAGATTGGGGTCACGAGGAATTCTTGCACATTGCTCGTGAGCAACAACGCATGGAAGATGATTTGGCAAGGCGATCCGACGGCTTGCTCATCTGTGACACCAATGCCTTTGCCACACAGCTTTGGGAAGAACGCTATACTGGCTCAATCTCGGAAGAGCTACTCGACTTTGGCTGTAGGCCACCAGATTTGTACATATTAACCGACGTAAATATACCGTTCGAGCAAGATGGCATACGCGACGGCGAACACATCCGCCATGCCATGCACCAACGCTTTGTTGAAGCTCTCGAAGCACAGGACATACCCTATGTTATTGTTACTGGGACACGAAAACAACGTCTCATCAAAGCCACCACCAAAATTGATGAACTCCTGAAAGGAAAACAGTTATGACTGAATCATTAAGTAGTAATGAAATTATGGACGAACAGTGGTTTCGGGAAGGCAGTCTCGCGCTACTTCGAGAGCAACTGGCTCGTCAAAGTTACCCAGGCTACCCTTCTCAAAACGAACGCCTATGTGCTATGGATGGCGGTTGGCACGATCTATTACCGCTACCGCCCGGTCCGTGGGAGACCTCAGCGGGCTCCGTACCAAACGCCCACGAGCGTGATAGCCTGGCTGCTCGCGGGCTACAACTTGATACGTCTGGACGACCACTCCACCCCTGGCTGTATGACATGCTTAGCGATCCTACTATAGGAGTTGTGACAGGTAAGGGCTTCTACTGGAAATGGGGGCCGAACTACACAGCCGACCCGATTGTGGTACGCCGTGACCTTGGCGAGCCACACGTGCTGCTCATTGAGCGGTCCGATAAAACTGGCTGGGCCTTGCCTGGCGGCTTTGTTGATGGCGACGAAACCGGCATACAAGCCGCCGTGCGAGAAGCCAAAGAAGAGACCGGTCTTGAACTAGCTGAGCTGAGCCCTTTGGTAACAGTCACCTACACCGGCCCATTAGCCGACCTGCGAGTAACCGCCAATGCCTGGCCAGAGACCACTGCCGTGCGTTTCGATATCCCTGACGCCGAAGCAGACAGACTGCCGAATGGCACCTGGCAAGGCTCCGATGACGCACTTACAGCCGGCTGGTTTCCGATCACCGAACTCGACACGAAACTATTTGGTTCACACGCCCTATTGATCAAGCAAGCGCTTGGTCAAGCTTAGTAGCCGTTACGAGATTGCACTCATCAGCGCATCAAAATTTTTGGCGTGAGCCACGAGGAAGTTCTTGTCGTCAAAATCATAATCGTCTTTGCCGAGATTGGCCATTTTGGCTCCCGTCTCGGTAAAGAGTAAGTAGCGAGGCCAATAGTCCCACGGCCCGCCACCAGCACGAAGGTTTATCATGCCGTCTACTCGGCCAGCGGCGATTGCATCCACTCCAACTCGTATCGAAAAACCGTTAATCTGTTTGCGCAAAGCACGCACTTTTTCTACATGTTCTTGGTCAAATAAATCTACTGACATTTCGAGCCAACAGCGGTCAAGTGGACGCCAACGCATCTCAACCTGATCGCCATTCAGCGTGGCACCTTTGGCAGCACGTGCCAGCCATAGATCATCTTTAGCGAAAAAGTAGGTGAGGCCCCAGACGGGCTTGCCCTTGTCCATCAAGCAAACCAGGTTCTTGCAGCCAGGCAAACCGCGAATGAAGTGCTCCGTACCATCAATGGGATCAAGCAACCAGTAGGTGTCCTTGTTGCCTGCCTGGCCATGCTCTTCGCCAAGTAGCCCCACGCCTGCGTCAAATTTCGTCAAAGCGTCGCGAAGTTCCAGTTCGAGGCTTTTATCGAGTGATGTTACTACCGTATCATCAGCCTTGGTTACATAGTCAATGGTGCCATATGCCTGCATCAGTTCAGGTCGAGCACCCTTAAGAACGCCCATAATAACTGCTTCCGCTTGCTTGAAATACATATCATCCATGGCTTATGCCGCCTGCGCCCGTGGGTTTTCTTTTCGAGGGAACAGTGTACCTTCAAGTGGTCGTACCACACCCTCTTCAAAAACATGTCGGATCTTTACCGAGGTTTCGGGCATAAACGGCGCCAGCATCTCGGCGATTTCTAGCAAGCAGCTCACCTGGTAGGCGAGCACTTCGCGGAGGTGGTCTTTGTCTTCGCTCTTAGCGATCTCCCACGGCTTGGCCTCATCGATATATTGGTTAAGTCCACGCACCTGCTCCCAAACTTCGTCTAGGGCGCGGTCAAATCGACAGTCTTCCAGTGCCTTAATGTAACCAGCTTGGTCATGTTCCGACGGTGGTGTGTGACCAATAATGCCGTTTTCGTACTGCTTGATCATGGCAGCGGTTCGTTGCACAGCGTTACCCAGTTCGTTGGCCAATTCACCATTGTAGGCCTTGAACAAGCGGTCCCAGCTAAAATCACCATCTTCGTAACTGGGCATGTGGCGTAAGAAATAATAGCGAAACACATCAGCGCTGTACTCGTTAACTACGTCCATAGGATCCACAACGTTACCGAGTGACTTGCTCATCTTTTTACCTTCGCTGGTAATAAAACCGTGGACGTACAGCGTTTTGGCCATCGGCAGGCCAAGGCCCAGCAACATGCCCGGCCAGATAGCCGCATGGAAGCGTAAAATATCTTTACCAATAACCTGCACATTGGCGGGCCAGAACTTCTTAAAGTCTTCGTGCTCAGGGTAACCAAGCACTGTTATATAGTTCATGAGCGCCTCGAACCATACATACATCACCTGTGTGTCATCGCCCGGCACTGGAATACCCCATGAGATCTTATCGGCTGGCCGCGAAATACTAATATCTTCCAGGCCATCTTTAAAAACCTGCAGAATTTCATGCTTGCGTGTTGCGGGCACGATGCGGAAGGAGCCGTCTTCAATGGCTTTCTGAATCTTGGGAGCATAGGCGCTCAACTTGAAGAAATAGTTCTCTTCTTCAATCTTTTCGTAAGCTCGGTTGTGGTTAGGACAAATGCCGTTGTTTTCTTTTACGACTGCTTCGGTAAAGAAGGCTTCGTCACCCGTACAATACCACCCCGTGTAACTGCCTTTGTAAATGTCTTTTTTAAGGTTCTCCCAAATGATCTGAGCCCGTTGTTCGTGACCTTCATCGGTGGTACGAATAAAGCGATCATTGCTAATATTCAGGGCTTTGGCTAGATCACGAAATTGCTGGCTTATACCGTCAGCGTAGGCTTTGGGCGTAATACCCTGTTCTTCGGCTTTCTCGGCAATCTTGCCACCATGCTCATCGGTACCGGTACTAAAAATGACCGGCTTGCCTTGCTGGCGAGCAGCTCGTGCCAGTGCATCTGCCATCACAAATTCAAGGGCATGGCCAATATGTGGCGGCCCATTTACATACGGAATCGAGGTTGTCACATAGTAATTCACCGTGTCAGTATAACAGATTGAGGAGCAGCGTGCTGAGTCAGAACCGAAATGGGCACCTAGCGTGATGCTGAATTATATGATGCGATATACTCATATGTCCACTCGGCTTGTTCGGGTCGAATTGACGACCCATGAGCTTGCAGGATCTCAGTAGCTAGACGCATGCCAAATACTTTCGTCAAACTATAGCCCGCTGCCGCAAGGGCAGCCTCTCCACCCTCTTCACGATCTATAAGCACCGCGAATTCAGGGACTGCCAAGCCCGCTGCCTCAATCAGGCCAGCAGATTCGTATTTAGTGTCACCGTTGCCGATTACATTATCCATGCCAATAACCGCATCACCCTTTGTGAACACACCTTCGATAGGTGAGTGCTTACCATAACCGTTTTTAGCTTCGGGTGTTCGTTGGTACAGGAGTGAGCGTCCACTGACTAGAGCAACCGCACCAATAATGGGATTGATGGCCTGTGGGAGATTAAGTATGTGATCATGATCGTACCTCGCATGATCAAGCGCAAATGCGTAGCCCTCAACTGTAAGCCGAGCAAGTCGTCGTTGCTTTGCAAGCGGCATTTCAAGGCTTGGCGAGAACGACATGATCCCCCTGCCATTAAAAAAGTAGGGCGACATTCTGCCCGACCTGAGACGCGTAAACTCATCGGGTGAATTGGCATACACAAGCTCTCCTCGTTCATATAGCCCAACAATTAGCTCCTCAACATGCCTAAATTCAGCCACTGTAACGCCTCCCTATTCTCCACCCGCTTTGGTTTCTACTATTGTAAAGCCAAGTTGCTAAAAACAAATGCCTTGTGGTGCTTTATTACAACGAATTAGTCCTAGGGCTGCTTAGTAGCCAGATGCCACATATGACAATGACGACATTTATATGCTATTAAGCCCAAACCGCGCTGCCATTCCACAGCGGCCGCCGCACCGGTTGCGGCATCTTTGCTTTCATAGGTAATCTTATCGGCACACGGTAGCTTATCTTCGTAGTTGAGTTCGTCGGTCATGATTGCCTTGTTAATTCAACTACGCTTATCAATAAATTCATGGCAAAAGTATTCAAAGACTGCATTTGTCCAGCCAAAGCCAGTTTGCGAAGGATACACGCCACGAGCGGGTGGCTTGTCGGGCATAACCACGTTGTACTTTTCGAGGAAAACACCATGCTGGTTGAACCAGCCAAGATTGGTCTTTAGCCATTTCATGGCAATGCGTTTGGCGTCCTCACGATAGCCGTACGCTAGGAGGCCCTTCACAATCAAAAAATGGAGTGGCGCCCAGCCGTTTGGGTAGGCCCATTGTGTTGGCATCGACCCTGGTACATACTGGCTAAGCTGCTGTACGTCGGTGGTCGCCAAGCCACCACGATTCTCGAAACGTTTTAAAGCTTTAACCATCTGTTTAGCTTGGTCAGGTGTCACCATGCCAGCCCACAGCGGGTAAAAGCCCGCTAGTGAGCTCACGGTACCACGCTTCTCTTTCACATAGTTGTAGTCGTAGTAGAAGCCGCGCAGATTGCTCCACATGAGTTCATTCATGGTTTCTTTACGGTGTTCCGCGGCCACTTCCCATTTGGCTGCGCCGCGCACATCACCAATGTGTCGGTAATAACGCGCCAAATCCATCTCATATTTGTACAACAGAGCGTTCAGATCAACGGGAGTGTAATTAAGTGCCTTGCGGCCAAAACGAGGGGTCATGTCCCAGCCACTTTCGGCTTCGGCAAGGTCATGCAATACATTAATGTCGTAATACCGAGATAGACCACGGTACACCTGCCGAGCATTGGGCTTTTTAGTAC
Source organism: uncultured Candidatus Saccharibacteria bacterium (assembly GCA_964394925.1). Classification (GTDB taxonomy): domain Bacteria; phylum Patescibacteriota; class Saccharimonadia; order Saccharimonadales; family CAYLGV01; genus CAYLGV01. Next base: position 180,632 of record CAYMZG010000001.1, read on the forward strand.
CCATCCACACTGTTTCGTATTCAGCTTCGGCAACAGCCATATTTTCTTTGAGCCATTTGTCGCTCAGCTTGTAATGAGTAAATAGATCCCAAATAAAGCTCGTCAAAAATGGTGGTTGGCTACGTCCCGTAAGATAGGTTCTTGAAGCGTTGGGAATGGAGCCTAGTCGTTTATAAAGTGTCGTCAAGTTTTCTAAGACGCCAAGGTTCAGTTCCTTATGCTCATGATCGAGTAGACCCTGCAACATAAAATAACTGTCCCAGTAATACAGTTCATTGAAGTCAAAATCATGTCCCTCTTCAAACGCCGGCACCAGGTATGGTTTTGGTAGCCCCAGTAGGCTTTCGTCGTCTTTGGGGTGAAAACGCTCGAGGCGATGCCAATAACTGCGGATGTAGTCACGGGCCGTGGCGACGTCGTGGACAGATAAGTCTTGGTGGCCTGGCCACAGTTTTTTGACAGCACTTTTGGGTTTATCGAGCATACTTACCAGCCTATACGTTGGCAGGCAAGGGCGTCAAGCATGAAGCCAGTGGTTATTGCACACCAACGAGTTGCACTTCAAAGATAAGCACTGCATTGGGCGGAATTGGACCCTGTCCTTGGGCGCCGTAACCGACTGCAGGTGGGACAATAACCAAGCGCCTACCGCCTACCTTCATGCCAAGAACTGTCTGCTCCCAACCTGGAATAACCTGATGTGCTCCTTCAGTGAAAACAAATGGTTGTTTTTGCCCTTTGCTATCTGTTTTGGTCTGATCGAATAACGTACCATCCGTTAACCAACCGCGGTAATATACTGCTGCTTTCATGTTGTTGCCAAGCTCTGCGCCGTTACCCTTCTCGACATCAGCAAAGAGAGCATCCTTGTTGTCTTTGTATTTATCGTACTGCTTGAAGGTTGTGGGATCAAAAGCGGATGCCGCATTATTGGAGTTCGAGCTGCTGCCACTGCCTGACTGGCTATTGCTGTTGCTTCCACTAGAACTAGAATTACCTAAATTACTGGGCGTTAGTTGTCCAAGGTTATAGGCCGAGCCCGTTCCACCACTGACACTAAGACCATTGCTGCTAGAACCACTGCCCTGCCCACTGTTGAGTGACACACTATCCGATCCAGTTGATGCGCCCAGTGTTTCACTATCCTGGTTGGCTTGGGCGAGCCTGGCCTTTTCTTGGGCATCTTTACGAAGCACCCAGAATGTTGAACCACCAATGATACCGCCGACCAGCAGCACCATCACCACCACAAACACAATTATTTTGCTTTTTGACATGCTTGTTTCATTGTAGGTGATTATGCTTTGTATGACAAATTGACCTTTACAGACAGTTATTAAGCTGTTTGGATCTATCAGTAAGTTTAAACAACGGTCTTTAGAGGAGTTTCATGATTCATTGGCGCATGAGATAATGTCGCGAATGGAGACCTACCAATCTAAAGCCAGTACCCTTCCCGGAACATCTTATGATGAAACCTTGCGCCTGGTCCGTCATGAGCAAAAAAAGATTGAGAACCTCACAAAGAGACAACCCTATGTGCGGTCCACATACTTTAGTAACGATAAGGTATTTATTGCTTGCTTTATGAACCACGCAATGCAAAAGTCCCGCAAAGAACGTACTGAACGATTTAAGCTTTACAATGCTGCAATCGATCTTTTGCGCAATACAAGACATGAACCAGAGACTATTCTTAAGAAGGATCTGCCGGGTGTGGTTTTGTTTCGCTTCTACGGTGTTACAAAAGATGGTCAGAAATTTTGCGTTCAAGTAAAACAGGAGAACCGGACAGGACGTAAAGATTTCATGTCAGCATTCTTAAAGAAAAACATCCCTTAATACAAAAAACCCCCCGCTGTGTAGTTCGGAGACTACGGCCGAGAGCTTAATGCAGGAACAACACAGACATGTTGTTACATGAATAATATCACAGCATTATGCTTATGTCAACATGTTTTTAAAGTATAGTCAAATATTAAGAAGTTCTGATTTGGGGATAATTTGAAAAAAACCCTTGACGAAGCATAAGCGCAATGGGTATTGAACATATATTTTCTAACGACAAAATTTACATAGATGACACTGCAAAAGTTCGCCCCTCATCTTCGAAGAAATAGCTAGACGGCGGGTTCTACTCCGGGAAGATTATGTGAAGTACTAGGAGGAGTTATTGGGAAGGGTTGAGGTTTTACCCCTCATAAATGCGACGACCCCAGCGGTCACGGCGTAGGTAACGTCGAGGTGGCCCCAGAGGCTGGCCATAGAAGAAAACAGGCGTGACTGTCACATTGTCATGTTCGTCTTCTGTGTTGGTCGGTTCTTGATTAGTAGTAACTTCTCGGGCTGAGACACCCTCAAGAGCTGTGTCGCCTGCAAAGATTGGTAACTCTACACCACGTTCAGTTAAGACATCATGTATCTGAGTCACGGCTTCAACTAGGTGGTCAGTGGCCTGTTCACCGGCCACAAAGGGAATGATTTTGTCTTTTGCATCAAATTCCATGAGCTCAATAACCTCTCACAAATCTTAATTAATGGTTATACTACTATTTTTTAAGGTATTTGTCAAAAAGGCGGAAATTGCTTAGGTAATGCTGTAAAAGTTCACACCCCAAATTTGAGTACAATTTACAGATTGGGAACAAATAAAAAAGACCTCGATGAGGTCAATTTTAGCAATATGGTGGAGCTGCCGGAGTTCTGCCCTCCGGGTCCGCCAGTCTTTTGGCTAGTCTATCCTACAGGTTTAGGTTATTTGAATACCGGTCTACCATTGAAACAACCAAAAAGGCAGACTGGGTTGATCCGTTAGGCTTAACCTGACTACGGATCAGTTGTCAGGCGCATCCAGAAAATATAATGCGGAATTAACTATCTGGCGTCGTTAGAACCGCAGCTACTTAATAATTAAGCAGCGAATGCGAACTCTTGAGGAGCTAGGCTCTTAGCAAGAGATGCAATCAAGTTTTTGCGTGTTGCAATTACTTATAGTTTGCCTATAACGCTGACAAGCGACCTGCTGATCTAACCGAAAAAGTACCAACGTCGAGCTTAAGTCAGCCCCATATCGTTCAGCCACCCCTTATAGTGACCAATACATTATACCACCAATGTCAATATTTCGCTAGTGGTTACACGGTCTTTTTAGCAGCAGGTTTTTCTTGGGCTTTTTCAAGATCTTTAACGTTTGGCAGAAAGACCGACAATCCTGCCCCGATCGCAATAAAGAAACCGGTATACAAAATGGCGGTACTGCTCGCTTCGGCTGAGGCTGTATGCACAATCGAGGTAAGCTCATTCTCTATCTGAGGCGGAAGTACATCGGCGGGGCTATTAGCAAGGCCACCCAGTTCAATCGACGAGGCCTGACCCGAGAAGGTTTGAGAAAACTTCGACTTGTACAGCGGTGGAATGGCTGTGCTGTTTTGAATGCCTTTTGAGAGTGATGTGGCCAGAGTCGTTAGCAAGACTGCGCCGATCAGGGCTGAGCCGAAGGTTGAGCCAACCTGACGCAAGGTATTGTTAACACCGGAGGCCTCACCCGCCTGCTCAACCGAAACGGCCGAAAGCGTTAAGTTACTTACCTGTGCCATAACCAACCCCATGCCAATACCGAACAAGATCATGCCTGGCATAAAGTTGATTGGCCCAGCGGTTGGGGTAATGCTAAAGTGCAGAACAATACTCGCCAGTACAGCAATTACGAGACCCGCTTGAATCAAACGCTTCGGTGTAATGTGCTTGCTCATAAAAGCTGAACCGGGTGCAACAATCAGCATCGTAAGAGAAAGTGGCAATAAGGCCAATCCAGTGTGGAAGGCGTCGAGGTTACGCACCGATTGCAGAAAGACTGGAATAGCAAAAATGAGGCCGGTCATACCAAGCGACATCATGCTCATAACTGATACACCAGAGCTAAATTGACGATTCTTAAATAGTCGGAGCGAAACAAGCGGTGTGCGACCACGTTGCTCGATGCGGCTCTGCCACCAACCAAAGACCAATAGCAACAGTACGCCAAGCAAAATGGCAATCGGCGTCGGCGAAAGGCCACCTGGTAATGACTGATTAAAGAATTGGTACGTCCCTGTTGCCTTGAACCAGCCGTATGTAGATGATTCAATCACACCATACACAACTGCCAACAGACCAGTAGCCGATAGGATTACGCCGAGAAAATCCAGCTCACGCTTCTCTGTGCGATCACGTGATTCCGAAATAAGCAAAGATCCCAGAATCAGGATGGCAGCAACAAACACGTTAATTCGAAAGGCCCAACGCCAGCTATACGTAGACGTTAGAAAACCACCAACAATCGGGCCAATGGCCGATGATGCCGCCGCAATGCCACCCCATATACCAAAAGCAATGGCGCGGTCACGACCACGGTAATTTGCCACCAGCAGCGATGCCGTAGCCGGCATCATCAATGCGGCTCCGATACCTTCAATGACTGATTCACCACTAATCATCATGCCTACGCTATGACTAAACGAGGTAATGGTGGAACCGATGGCAAAAATAATTGCCCCGAGTACGAACATGCGCTTTCGGCCGAAGAGATCGCCCAAACGACCACCCGTAATAGTAAAGGCGGCAAGTGTTAGGGCGTAGGCTGTAATGACCCACTGCAAACCCTGCAAGTTGGTGCTCAGATCACGGGCAATCACTTTTAATGAAACGTTCAGAACAGTGGTGTCGATGATAATAATCATCAGCGCCAAGCTCAAAACTACCATGGGCATCCACTTACGCAAGCCCGACTTAAATTCGGCAGCGTTGTCGGGTAGCGCCGCACCCCCGCTCGCAACGCCTGTTTTAGATGTTTTAGCCATTAATGCGCTATGCCCGCTTCGGCTTGGATATCTTGGTGTAGTACACGGTTATTTGGCCGATAGATAGCCACGAAGAGCACCCCAGCTGCGATCACTGCTAAGCCGCCCACCACGACAGGCGTGCTGATACTGATGGCCGCCAAGTAACCACTTAATGCGGCGGGGATGGCCTGGGCCAATGACTGAACAGATGCATTAATACCAAGTACTTCGCCCTGAATCTCGGGCCCTACTGAAGTGCTAATCAGCGATAGACTGTTAGCGATTGTTTCACCAAGGAAGATTGCAAAGATTGGCGTCACAATCAGCAGCTGTGCGGTGTTGTGAGCCCAGAGATTAGCGAATAGGCCAGCGCCAGCAAGAATAAAACTAAAACGGAGAACCTGCCAAGGCTTGACCCACTTCGAAACCAACGGCGTAATTATTGCTTGAGTAAGGGCGATCCACAGACCAACCCAGGCGAAATAGTCGCCAATGTTGCTGGCCGAAAAACCAAGCTTATTAATAAGCAGCACCTGGAAGAACGTTTGGAAGAATGCAAAACCACCCCAGAACAAGAAGATCGATGGGAAAATAGTACGTAGGCCCGGGTAACTTGCAGCTTTAGCAATGTTTGCAAGCGACTGCGTAACCTTTATTTTCACACGTTTCATATGCTTGTGTGTCTCGGGCAGCAGCATAATGATCAGCACCAAGTTAATAAGACTCAGGGCGGCGGTAAACCAAAACGGTGTCGCTGGATTAAACCAGTGCGGCGTATGGAATAGCCCGAAAAAGCTAACATTCGGAGACGCCAACTTGGCTCCAAAATATGGGCCGAGGACCAAGCCAAGACCAAAGGCGGCACCAATTAACGCAAAGCGCTTCGTGCGGTCTTTGGGGGGAGTCACATCGGCGATTACCGCTTGAGCAACACTCAGGTTACCGCCCGTTATACCATCAAGTGCCCGTCCAAAGAACAAGAGCGGAATATTGTGCGTAATAATACCAACCGCGAACAAAATGTAGCCAATTGCCGTGCCAAAAATACTAAAGCCCAGTACTGGCTTACGGCCAAAACGATCAGATAGCTGACCAAGAATAGGTGTTGCAAGAAATTGCATAAATGGATAGATGGCCAGGAGCCATCCAAGCAGGATTAGGCCGCCCTTAAATGTCCAGCCTGCAGGTAACAGATAGTAGGCCGACATAGGGTTTGCAAGAAGCTGTGGAATTACAGGTAACAGGATTCCAACCCCAAGCACATCCAGAAAGATCGTTAACAAAACAACGGGTAGTGCCCGTCGGCTGGCTTTGGCAGCCTCTGGTGCAATTGATTCATCGGGCTGCTGTTTAGACGCGGTTGTGGTTTTCTTATTCGCCATCAGTTCTCCTTGTTATTCATTTACATGATGCTGACACGCACCTGTTTTGCCATTCTGGCAAGCGTAACGGTGCATGGTGCTTAATGTACTAAGCAATTCTTCACGTTGTCGCTCGCTCAGCGCCGCGAACATCTCGGCATGTGTGTCGTTGAGTATGCCAAGCGCTTGCTCAACCACTCGCTCACCCTTGACAGTAAGTGAGGTGAGGTGCTCACGTCGATTGCTTGGACTTACTTGGGACTTCAGCAGATCATCGTCTACCAGACCTTTGATCTGGCGACTAATACTTGCCTCGGTCTGCCCTAGCAACTCAGCGATTTGTCGCTGTTGCATCATGGGGCTGTGTTGCAGCATCATCAGAATCTTGAACGATGAAAAACCAATGCCTAAGCGCTCTTGCAAGGCCTGGTCATTTTGCTTCGCGAAGACTTTCGCGAGGTGCATCATCAAGTAGCCGATGTTGTTGGTGGGTCCCATCATATACCTCTTATAACACTATATTGTCTAACACTTAACTAGTCAAGTATTAATGCGTTAAGTATTACAGAAGGCCTTGGGAACGACAAGCTAGATAGAGCATGTGCCACTGCTCGAGTGATAGTGCCTGGGCGCGCGTTGTGGGTGCGACGTATGCCTCATCGAGCACCTGTTCCACCACTGTCTTATCGGCACGCAAGCCTCCACTCAAACTGTTAAGTAACGTTTTACGGCGAGCCGCATAACCCGAACGCACCAGTCGAAAGAATAATGCCTCATCAACTCCCGGGAACAATGGCTGCACCCGTCTTTGCAAGACGAGCACCTGGGAATCAACCTTTGGCGGAGGCGTAAAGGCGCGTGCCGACACTTCGATACCTAAACTTACCTCCCAGTAGAACTGGGCACTGACCGACAACAGTGACATATCACCTGGCTTAGCGGCAACGCGTTCGGCCACCTCTTTTTGAATCAAAATCACGACCCGGCTAGCATGATTCGGGGTTTCAGACAGCACACGGAGAAGATTACTCGTAAGATAATATGGTATATTGGCGATCACTTTGTAGCCGACAGGTACGGCACTAAAATCGAAACATAGAATATCCTTCTCAACAACCTCAAGGTTCGCCGCTGGTACACGACCCGGCAGCTCAGCCGCTAGCGTGGTATCGAACTCAACAGCTATTACCTGCTTGGCGCGCTCAACTAAAAGTTCGGTGAGGGTACCGGTGCCCGGACCGATCTCAAGCACCGTATCCTCGGGTCCAATCTCGCCCGCGTCACATATAGCTTCAAGAACCACAAAATCAGTTAACCAATGTTGTCCGAGGCTTTTTTTGGCGTGAGGTAGATTGTGTGACATGACTACAGTTTACCAGTTATGGCTGCTAAGCCAGTGTTCGTAGGAACCCTGCCAGCCGCCGTAACGCGATGAATAGCCACTACACCAACGCAACTGCGTGATTGGGTTACTTTGCCAGTCACCGCCTGCCGAAGCCATTTTTGAACCTGGCGTTGACTGACAGAGACCGTACCCCAAACCTGCCGGAATAGAACTCGGCGCAAAGCCTGGGCATGCCCCTGGATGTCCTTGCAACTTAGTGGGGCACCAGCCAGATTCACGACTGACAATATAGTTAACATACGGGTAATCTGAGGGGCTAATGCCTGCGGCGGCCATCCAAGCACTCTTATCTTCGGGAATCGAAATAGCCTTGCCTCGGGCGGTTATTTCAGTTACTGGCTCTTGTGTACGTACCTCTTGGATTTTTTGTCGCCCGACCTCTTTGCCATTCTTAAGATCTAGCTGATACGTTACCAATTTTTTGCCAGGAGTACCCTTTTGTCGAACCGCCACACTACCGAAACTGAGATTAGGATCTTCCACCGTTTGCTTTTCCATAGCAATCGGCTCTTCAACGGTAACGATTTGTGTGCCGGAGCGCGTTACAAATACCTGACTATTCGGCGTTAACGGCGTATTAGCACTTGGTTGCACCGTATCACCGCTGGCGAGCGTAACCTGCTTTTCTTTCAGAAGGTCGCCTACCGTCTTGGCATGTGTGCGCACCACCACCTGGGTACCATACAGATTGAGGTTGGTCGGCGTAGCGCGGTTAATCACAATTTTGTCACCAATGACTTGGTCTTTGAGCATGTTGTCTGGCAGGGACTGCGTAAGGTTATCTTCGGGGTACACCGCTACACCGGCTTGGGCCGCCACACTGCGTGGCGTGGTAGCGGCGCTGAGTGCCTGAATACGCTTGTCACCATCGAAGATAGTTACTGGCTTAGCGCGGTACACATTAATCCGGAAGTTATCTTCATCGATCGGGGTGTCTTGGGCAGGCTCTACTACGTCGCCCTCATGCAGTGTCACCTTAGCCCGATGCAGGAAATCACCGACTGTCGCGGCGCGAGTAGGCAACACTTGCTTATTGTCCTCAAGCGACAGCTGCACAATATGCGTATCGTCTGCCCCCACCGTGCGACCACCGAGAGCAACAGAGGCAATCATGGTGCCAAAGCTCAACACGAGAATAACCACAATTGGCACAATAAACGGATGCTTGTGAAAATCACGAGCTTGGCGTTTGATTCGTTTAATATGGCGCTTGGCTTTTTGCATAATTACATGTGGCCGAGCAGTGAGCGAGATAGGTTAAAAAACTGCACCGAACCACTATATATGGTACCACGAAAGGCTATAACTTCTCGATGGGTGCGAAGGCAATATTGAGTTTTTTCGTGCCCTTACCCTTGAAGTAGATCGTGGCGTTATCGCCATCCATTTCAACAATCGTGCCCACGCCAAACAGTTGATGTCGCACGCCATCGCCTTCGTTCAGTTCCGGTACATAACGCGGTTCATCATTTTTAACAAGATTGTTAGGGCTTGGGGGTCGTGCTGGCCCACTGGTATCTGGCTTGCCGAACATACTCCCTTGGCGCGCGCCACCAGAAAAGTTATCACGTGGCATATAATCGCGCGCAAAGTTATCGTCGAAGCCAGATGCCATATGCACATCACCATCAATTTCACTTAAGAAGCGCGACGGTGGGTTGTGTTGCACACCACCGTACAACATACGGCTCGAGGCATGTAACAAATACAATTCCTCCTTAGCGCGTGTCATTCCCACATAGCACAGTCGTCGCTCTTCCTCCATCTCCGCTTGGTCATACAATGCCCGAGAATGGGGGAAAATAGTCTCTTCCATGCCAATCATAAATACCACAGGGAACTCGAGCCCCTTAGCAGCATGAAGCGTCATAAGGGTGACGGCATTGCCGTCAAAATCTGCCCCATCCAAATCACTCACCAGAGAGACTTCTTCCAAAAAGCCAGACAGGCCAAATTCTTGATAGCTCTGCGCCACGCTTAATAATTCCTTGACGTTTTCTTGGCGGGCTTCACCCTGAGGTGTTTTATCGTCGAGGAACTGCATGTAATTAAGGCGACGAATCAGGCTATCCAATAGCACGGGCAGGGCTACGCTGTCCATTTGGGCTCGGAACGTTCGAAGTAATTCACCGAGTTCGAAGAGCCCTTGCTTGGCTTTATTTTGGAGATTCGAGTGGTCTTTAACGCTCTCCAGGGCTGTTTGTAGGCTCATGTCGTTAGCTTGCTGCCAAATCGCAAAGTTCTCGAGCGACTTGGCACCGATACCACGCGTCGGCACATTCACGATGCGGTCAAAGCTCACCGTATCTCCGGGCTGATAAATCAAGCGCAGGTACGCCATGATGTCTTTGATTTCTTTGCGGTCATAGAAACGCTGGCCGCCAACAATACGGTACGGCACACCGTAACGAATAAAAGCTTCTTCAATGGCTCGACTTTGGGCATTGGTTCGATACAGCACGGCAAAGTCTTTATAACTACGGGCATTTAGGTCGGCTGCTGTCTTAACGCGCCGAATGATCGCCTCACCCTCGGCTCGCTCATTACCAACTTGCATGAGCTGGATTGGCTTGCCATTGTCGGCGTCGGTCCAGAGCTTTTTGTCGGACCGCTGACTGTTTTTGGTAATCACCGCGTGAGCAGCATCAAGGATAGCCTTGGTGCTGCGATAGTTCTGTTCAAGCTTAATAATGGTTGCTTTTGGATAATCTCGTTCAAAGTTGAGAATGTTGCGAAAATCTGCACCTCTCCAGGAATAGATTGAGTTGTGGACCAGAACGCCATTTGCCGTGTAATTGTGAACATGTGTGATATCTAAATCGTACACCGCTCCTTTGTAATCAAGTTTATCAACACTGGTAACTTTTTCTTCAGAGATTCGATCTTTTTCACTAACGGGAACAATCATGCCGGGCAATACATGACCAGCAGGTGTGAAGGCAAATTTCTTATCTGAAATAAAGGCATGTTTAACCACAGCAATATCGGTTTTAGTGCCATTTAATGCGTCTTCCAGGAGTGCTTCTAGCTCAGCATAGTTTTGTCTAGCAACTTCTACCCTGAATGTATCGGCACGTCCTGCTCGAATACTGATACCTTTGTCTGCAAAGACTGCCAGGTCTTCTTTGTCGCTCGTATTTATTGATAGCCTGCTCATTGCCCAGCTACCACTTGCTTGTGCTATGCGACGATCACTAAAAAAAGTAAGGTTTGCATGGACCCGCTTGATGCCATTACGCGTAGTGGCCTGTGGGCGAAAATGAGGAAATTCAACGTTTAGCCCTTGATCTGCCATTAACTCTTCTGCACGACTTACTGTATCAATGTTATCGAAGAGTGCATCGATGTATGCCTGACTCAAGCTCATCGCACGATTCTTGAATGCATGGAAGACCATCATTGGTATGCCGTACTTATATGCGAGTAGCGCCTCTTGGTAGACAGCCTCTTCACGATCTTTGCAAAGTTTTAGAACCCACATTTTCTCTGCCCGCTCTTGATTACCACGCACCCGTAGCCCAATATCATCTTTCTTGCCATCGAATCGTGTACCTTTAGCGATCCCGATGCGATATCCTTTAGCTTTGGCATACATCAGATACACAAAATAACCTTCGGTCTTACCCCACCTAGTGAAAAGCATATGATTAGGAGTAACTGTAAGCTCCTTTCCAGATTCTGTGCGTATCTTTATGACCTCACCGTTATAATCGAAGCTTCTTGTTTTTTCGACACTAAAGCTATCTTGCTTACCAAAACCAATGGCCGATGTAACCATTTCGCCTGTTTTAATAGATTCAATTGACTTCGGCCCGCTTGCTGTCCGAACCTGACTGCCAGGTAGTAGACATTGCCAGTCGTCGCCCACAACCGCAATATTTTGCTGATCATTAGTCAGCAACTTAACCAACTTGTACTGTGCAGCGTTTGTGTCCTGATACTCATCAATCATGATATAGCTGAACTGCTTGCGCCACTTGTTGCGGATTTCTTGGTTAGTTTGCAGGAGCTGTGCCACACGAGCAATCAAATCATCAAAGTCCAGTGCACCATTGTCTTTAAGGATTTTTTGGTACAACGGATACACCTGTGCTGCTGCTTTGTGTGTTGGGCTTGTACTTAAACCACTATACTCGGCTGGTGAGATTAATTCGTTTTTAGCGCTACTAATAAGCCCCGAAATGGTGCGTGGTGGAAAAGCCTTCTCATCGAGCATGACCTGTTTAGAGGCCTGCTTAACAGCACTTAACCGATCGGCTTCATCGAAGATAACAAAGTTAGAGGGAACATGCACATGTTCACCATCCTGCCGCAAGATACGTACACAAATACTGTGAAACGTGCCCATGAACGGCATAAAGCTGCGGTTGTCGGGGTTTTCACCAAGTAATGTCGCCACCCGTTCGCGCATCTCACGGGCCGCTTTGTTGGTAAAAGTAACGGCCAATATGTTGTACGGTGTCGCTTTGTGACTGGCAATAAGGTGGGCAATGCGGTGTGTTAACGTCTTGGTTTTGCCAGAGCCGGCGCCAGCCAAAATAAGCAACGGTCCTTCGGTAGTTTCTACCGCACGACGCTGCTCATCGTTAAGACCCTCAAGGAGATGTTGCATCCCTATAGTGTACCAAAAATACTACTCGAACTATTGATGTAAAATTAGTTTTTGATCAGCTGGAACGGTACGTCGAATCCAACCTTAAGTATTTTGGCATCGATCGCTATATACAGCCCGATCAGCACGATCAGTAATACCAGTGACACAAGTGCTATACGGTTATTGCGACGACGGGCTACTTGTCCCGTTTTTACAAAATATTTCTTCTCATCGATCAATTTTTGATAGTGTTCACGTTTGGCGGTTTCTTGTTCGGCATCTTCTTCATTCTTTTTCTTTGCCGAAGGCGCTTGATTAATGACCGCGTCCATCTCAGCAACGTCTGATGTGGCGTCTGTTTTCTTTTTGTCATTTTTTGCAGCTTTATCATCATTTTCTGCATTTGCTATAGTCTTAGACGATTCAGCTGATACTTTGGTGTCTGCAGATTTCTTGGTTTCTTCAGAGTTCGTTGATGCTTCATCAGAGGTGGTCGAGGGGTCCTTTTCAACTACTAACGGCTTATCTTGTCCCTTGTCGTTAGCTGAGTCTGCTTCGCTGGTGGTTTTCTTATTCTCGGAAACGCTATTTTCCGGGCTATCTTTCAAGGGCTTAACAACCTTTTCGCCCGATGTTGGTGCGCTTTTTGGCTCATTGCCAGTTTTAGTGGTGGTTTCAAACTCAGAGATTTCTTCCGGTTTGACCATTGGGTCTTGAATCATTGGACGATGTGACACAATAACAGGCCGAGCTGATGCATCTGCCGCCACTTTACCGGGCTTAGATACATCCATAGCCTTCTGGTCATCTTTTGAAACATCATTTGCCATCGTTTACTCCGTGTAACTGGCGGTAAGCCGCCTCTGTTATGCCAGTAAATTCTTCATAGTTGAGGCTCGCACCGCCAACAAGTAAGCCATTTATACCTGGTGTGCTAAGCAAGCCACCTGCGGTGGCTGCACTTGAACTACCACCATAGAGCACACGCACGCGTTCAGCTGTGGCTTTGCCATGCAAATGACGAATATTGCTCCTGATTGCAGCAGCAGCCTTGCCAATAAGTTCGGGAGTGGGTATTTCATGATGAGCATAGTCTTTACCATTGCTCAGAGCCCAGACTGGTTCGTACGCAATCACTACGCCCTCTACTTCTTCAGTTGTTAAATTGCTGAGCGCAGTTGTAACTTGGTCATGTAAGACCTGTGTGGCTTCTCCATCGAGCCGCTCTTGTTTGGTTTCACCCACGCATAGTATTGGCGTAATCTCATTGCGAACTGCTGCGGCCACTTTGTCGCGTATAAGTTCGAGACCCTCGCCAAACTTGTGCCGTCGGTCACTATGACCGAGTATGACGTAATCCACAAGACCCCGTAGCATTGTGAGGCTCACTTCACCAGTATACGGTCCCTCATCAAGTGCATAGCCGTTCTGGGCACCGATTCTAAATTTGCGATGATCAATCTCTAGACTGAGTGGCTGTAAGCTAACAAAACTTGGGCACACCACGACTTCAATATCGCGATGCACACGCACACGTTTGTCAAGTCGATGCATCAACAAACTTCCCTCATGAACGGTGAGGTGCATTTTCCAGTTACCGACGATAAGTGTTTTGGTCATAACAAATTGCTTATGGTTATTGTAGCACCTTTACGTTATTTCTTCTTGAGCGCCTCTACACCTGGCAACGTTTTACCACTCATGAGTTCCATACTGGCACCGCCACCTGTTGACACATGATTGAAGCAATCTACCAAGTTTCGATCTTCGATGTAGCCGACGGTGTCACCACCACCAAGCACCGTAAATGGTTTATGGCCATATTCCCCAAGCATTGCGTCTACAATAATTTCAGTGCCATGGGCAAACGGCCCAATTGCCCCCTGTAAGCCATGTGTCTCGGTAACTCCCATCGCGCCATTCCAAATAACCGTCTTGGCAAGTTGAATACCACCGGCGATAAAGGCACCAGAGAAGGGTCCAATGTCCAGAATCATTTCGGTACTGAGTACTTTCTCGGTACTGCGGGGTGGCCGTTTTGGATAGTCTTGGATAGCAGCAATCACGTGAGCGTCCCAGTCGACAATACGCGTAAAACGAGGGTTCTTTAGATCAGTCGCTACCACGCCATCTTGCGGCAAGTAAAAAGCAAATTGCCCCTTCGCAGCCTTGGCGCGAGCATGCTCAATAATCTCTTTCGCAAGTGGTACTTCATCCGGTTCTACCACGCTCTTTCCGACCTTGATTCCTTCGGCAAGCAGGAACGTGTTTGCCATAGCTCCACCGACAACCACGAAGTCAGCAATGTCAATAAAACGCTTAAGTATCGTGATCTTATCGGAAATCTTGACGCCGCCAATAATCGCTAACAGTGGACGTTCGGGTTTTTCCATAACGCTCGTAATGGTATCCACTTCTTTTTCGAGGAGTAAACCTGCAACGCTGGGCACGTGGCGGGTGATCGCCTCGGTGCTGGCGTGCGCACGATGAACAACCCCAAAACCATCTTGCACAAAGATATCGGCTAGCCGGGCTAGCTGTTTAGCAAAATCATCACTGTTCTTTTCTTCCTCAGGGTGAAATCGCAGGTTTTCAAGGAGTAATACTTCTCCGTCTTTAAGAGCTGCGACTTTTTGCTCCGCCTCTTCACCAATACAATTAGGTGCAAATGCCACGCCTTTCTTAAGCAGCGTTGCTAAGCGTACAGCACATGGCTCAAGACTAAAGTCATTATGTACCCGCCCCTCAGGGCGACCCAAATGTGAGCACAGGATTACTTTGGCGCCATGCTCAATGAGATACTCGATGGTAGGTAACGATTTCTTAATACGATAATCATCAGTAATATGCCCGTGACTATCGAGCGGAACATTATAGTCAACGCGTACCATCACTCGCTTACCTTTTACATTAATGTCACGGATCGTTTTTTTATTGAAGCTCAAGCGGTCCCACCCTCATTATTCGCTACTTGTAGGTATTATCTCGAACTAGTGAGTAATACGCAAGCTGCTCACGCTTATCTCGTTAGCGAAAAACTACTGGGCGAAGCATCTTTGGCAGTACACGTGGTAATCTATTCAAGAACACGCACTTTAATGGTATCTGTAGATCCAACCACACCAGGATAGCGACCGCTCACCATAACGACCACATCGCCCGATTTTAGCAAACTTGTTTTACTGAGCCAGTTCACCATCTTAGTGGCTGCAAATTTATCATCTGGCCGAACGTAACTTTTAACTCCGTAGACAATTGACAGTTGATTGGCAACATTTACGTCTGATGTTACCGCCACAATTGGTGTATCCGGTCGATAGGCAGAAATGTGCATCGCTGTAGCCCCCGACTTAGTTTCGGCGACAATCGCTGTGGCCTTTATCTCTTTAACCAGGTCGATGATTGAGTGAAAAATTGCCGCTTGCCTGGTGGTTTGTTTTCGGTTGTTCTTAAAGGTCACATCGATAGGAGAGTTATTCTCGGCATAACGAATGATTATCTTCATGGTACGTACGGCTTCAACCGGATACTTACCACTGGCAGTTTCGTCACTCAACATCACGCAATCTGCACCCATCAAAGCTGCTGTAGCTACATCAGACACTTCTGCACGTGTTGGTTCTGGTGAATCTGTCATGCTAGCCATCATATGCGTGGCCACAATTACCGGTGTAGCGTAGAAACGTCCAAAACCAATGATCATGCGCTGTAGGATTGGTACATACTCATGTTCCGTTTCTATCGCTAGATCACCACGAGCTACCATTACAACATCTGCTTCTTGCACAATTGCTTCCAGATTATCAACGGCTGGTTTGGTCTCAATTTTGGCAATGATCTTCGCATGACTACCAAGATTTTTGAGAAGATTACGAAGAATTACAATATCTTGAGCTGATTGCACAAATGAAGCCGCCACGTAATCGACGCTTTGTTCGGCACCAAAGCTAATGTCTTTTTTGTCTTTAGCCGTTAAAATGTCACCCTCAAAGTCGGTATCGGGTAAATTAATGCTTTTGCGTTTTATTAAGATGCCTTCGTTCTCGGAACGAACATAGACAATTCCCTGGCTTACGCTGGTAACAACCGTTCTAATCTTGCCGTCGGCAAAGTAAATTTTGTGGCCACGCTTTACCTTCTTGCTTAAGTCATATTGCGTGGGCAACAGGCCAGCTCGCGAAAAGTCAGCGTTATACTGTAGGCCAATTGATTGCCCAACCGACACCGTAAAAATACCTTCAAAATCCCCTAAACGAATCTTGGGCCCTTGAATGTCTTGGATAATGGCAACTGGTTTTTTGAGCTCTTTAGAAGCCTTACGCACCCACTTAATTTGCTGGGCTTTTTCTTCGTGTGTACCATGGCTAAAATTGAGGCGAATCCCATTAGCTCCTGATTTGATCAATTCCAAGATAGACGCATAGCTGTGCGTCGACGGGCCGATTGTCACGACCATCTTCACGCGCTTGAATTCGGAACTGTGACTGATTACGCTTGTTGCCATCTAGCTACCATTATTCATTGGTTATTTTTATGAGTGGTGGAGTTTGTCTTCGGTATGTTTTAGATCAATCGTGGTCTTTACTACTGTGTCGGGAGCCAGTGAAATGCTGTCAATCCCTGTTTCCACGAGGAAACGAGCAAATTCGGGATAGTCAGACGGGGCTTGTCCGCAGAGGCCTATCTTAACATGCTTTTCCTTGGCTATTTTCACCACGTGACGGATAAGTTCTTTAACCGCTTCGTTATTTTCATCGTAGACATGGGCCACGGTATGATTGTCGCGGTCTACGCCAAGGGTTAACTGTGTTAAGTCATTAGAGCCGATTGAAAAACCGTCGAACAGTTCAGCAAACTGCTCTGCCAAAATAACATTAGCTGGAATTTCCACCATCATGTAAGCCTGGAAGCCATTTTCGCCGCGACGCAGACCGTTCTCGGCCATAATGCCAAGTACTTTGTGAGCTTCGGCCAATGTTCGACAAAACGGTATCATAGCCTTTACATTGGTCAGGCCCATATCATCACGAACCTTACGGAGGGCATGACACTCGAGCTCGAAAGCTTCACGATAGCGCTCGTCGTAGTAACGACTTGCACCACGCCAACCAATCATAGGGTTGCGCTCCTCCGGCTCAAACTGCGTACCACCAATCAGGTTGGCGTACTCATTAGAACGAAAATCACTAAAGCGGATAATCACATC
Organism: uncultured Candidatus Saccharibacteria bacterium; assembly: GCA_964394925.1. Classification (GTDB taxonomy): domain Bacteria; phylum Patescibacteriota; class Saccharimonadia; order Saccharimonadales; family CAYLGV01; genus CAYLGV01. The sequence continues at coordinate 198,018 of CAYMZG010000001.1, forward strand.
GTTCGGATAAAACGCCGCTGCAATGAGGCTTATACCTTCGGCTAGTTTGTCGATGAAATACTGCGCCTTATTGTCGTAACCCTTGGTGAGATCATTAATCTGGGCACGTACGGCTTTGTCTTTCAGCTCGCTAAAGCGTAGTAGCGCAAGCGGGTGAATCTTAATGTGTGAGTCAATGATTAACTCTTCGCGAGCCAGACCCACGCCATCGTTCGGAATAAGCGAGTACGCAAAGGCGTGGTCAGGTGAGCCAATGTTCATCATAATCTTGGTCTTTGGTCGCTCCAGATTTTTTACGTCAGTGCGCTCAATATCGAAGTGCAGGATTCCGTCGTACACCGTACCCTCGTCACCACCACCACAAGCGACGGTAATTTCCTGACCATCATGAATCAGCTCAGAGGCATTGCCGGTGCCAACCACGCAAGGAATACCCAGTTCACGAGACACGATCGCTGCGTGACAGGTACGACCACCCTTGTCGGTCACAATAGCGCTGGCAATTTTCATAATTGGCACCCAGTCGGGATCAGTCATCTCCGTTACCAAAACATCGCCTGGCTTAAAGTCATCGATGTCTTTAACGCTCATAATCTTATTCGCCTTACCCGCACCAATGCGGTTCCCAACGCTGGTTCCTTTCACGATCACATTGCCACCAGAAGCTAAACGATACTCTTCGATCACCGTTTCATCACGGCGTGACTGAACTGTTTCGGCGCGAGCTTGCACAATATAGAGCTGACCATCGTCTTCGTCGAGCGCCCATTCAATGTCCATGGGGTGACCATAGTGTTGCTCAATCAGTATGCCCCACTGGGCGAGCGTGCGCACTTGGTCGTCATTTATCGAAAAGCGGTTCTGGTCATGCACACTCACCGCAATATTTTTAGTGCGGTTAGCAGCTGAAGGAATCATTTTCATCTTCTTAGTGCCTAGGTGGCGCTTCAAAATTGCCATTGTTGGCTTGAACACAATAAATTCATCGGGACTCACGTGCCCCTGTACGATGTTTTCACCGAGGCCATAAATAGAGCTCACCACCACGGCATTCTTAAAGCCGGACTCGGTATCGATGGTAAACATCACACCTGCACACTCTGAACGTACGGCTACCATCTGTTGAATACCCACCGACAGGGCGACTTTCATATGGTCGAAGCCATTGGTTACGCGGTACACAATGGCACGATCCGTAAATAGGGACGCAATACATTCTTTAACTGAACGAAGCACATCATGTTCGCCGCTGATGTTCAGGAATGTGGCTTGCTGCCCGGCAAACGAGGCGTTGGGTAGATCTTCGGCAGTGGCCGATGAGCGAATAGCAACAACCATATCCGCAGCGTTATGGCCACAGCGCTGACACAAATCTGCGTAACCACGCTTTATTTCATCTTCAAAGTCAGCTGGCAAAGTAGCTTTTACGATCATGTCACGAATGGCAGCACCACGGTGTGCGAGATCATGCACATCATCAACATTTAAGCCTTCGAGGGTTTGTGAAATACGGTCATTCAAGCCAGCTTCCTGCAAGAAATATCGATACGCGTCTGCCGTGGTTGCCACGCCATTTGGTAAATTAACGCCTTGCGGCCTGAGATGATGAAACATCTCACCAAGCGATGCGTTCTTGCCGCCAACCTGCGGAATATCGCCAATGGAAAGTTCTTCAAAGAATTTTAAGTATTTGTACATGTTGCCACCCTTTTATTGCATTCCCTTAAATGATACCACCAACGGCGGCCTTCGTCAGCAAAATACTTACGTTTTTATGAAATTCATACTGGAAGGTGCCAGTGTTATAATCAACGCATGAACGATCATGCAATTTCAGACCTTAAAACCTGGCTTGGCCAAGGCTCGATTAACTTCTTTGGGCCACCATTTTCCGGCAAAGACACGCAAGCTAATAAAGTCGCCGATGTGGTTGGTGGCATAGTTGTCTCTGGTGGCGACATTTTGCGCAAGGCGCAAGACAAACCAGATATCCAGGCTATCATGGCAGCCGGAGGTGTTATACCATCGGAATTATTTTTGGGAATCATCCCCCCTTTCTTTTCGAGTGATTCTTTGCACGGTAAGCCTTTACTGCTCAGCTCAGTCGGGCGGCTGATGGACGAAGTGCCAACCGTCGAGTCGGCCACAGCGGGTTCGGGCCACCCCATTAAAGCGGTGGTGGTACTTAATCTCGACGAAGCGTCGGTGTGGCGACATTTTGAGCTCTCTAAACAGCGCCAAGACAGAGGTGCGCGTAGTGATGACACTGCCGAAGCCCTACACAAACGCCTTGAAGAATATCGTAGAACGCAACCTGTGATTGAGCACTACCGTGCAAAGGGCCTCGTAATCGATATTGATGATGCTAAAGACATAGATCAAGTCGGTGAAGATATCATTCAAGCGCTGATCGCTTTTTCGCGGGTGTAAGATTGCTCAAACTTCATTATGTCAACGCAACTACTTACGCGTTTGGCGGTTCAATCTCTATCGCTTTGTCACTACGTTTAAGCATATGACCGAGCTCATCTACCTCATATGTAACAATTGTCCCAAAGAGCATCTCGAGCTTATTCACTGCTTTTTCATCAAGATTCTCAATGTATTTCATAAGCGCTCGGATACTGTTGCCGTGCGCCACTATGAGCACATTTTTTCCAGCGTTTAGAAGTGGTACAATTTGCTGTTGGTAAAAAGGCGTCACGCGCTCATACACCGTACGTAATGTCTCACCGCCCGGCACTGGCTCATCCCAGCCACGACGTACTGCGTCAAACTTTTCTTCGCCAATAAGTTCGCGCACTTCCCACTTATTCTTGCCCGTGTATTCGCCATAATCCCGTTCATTAATAGCCGACGAACGAGTTATCGGTACATCTAGTTGCTGTGAGGTATCGAGGATGCCTCGCAAGGTTTCGAGTGTTCGCACTTGCTCAGAACAAAAAGCCTGGTCAATATGAATGTCCATACTTTGCAGTAGTTGGCCAAGTTTGCCCGCCTCCATAAAGCCATTCTCGTTAAGACTAACGTCGGTCACGCCCGTCCATTTGCCCTGAGCATTCCAGACGCTTTCGGTATGACGCACGAGCAGTAGTTTGCCACGTACTTTAGCAGGCGCTTTTACTTTGTTCGGCACATCGTTATACCAGAAGTTCTTCATATTATCGGTCGTCGTGGTGTTAATACGATGCACTGCCTCGATGGTATTGAAGGCGTTATGCGGTGTCACGATAACATTTGGCATTTTGTGTAGTACCAACAGCTCAACGCTGTGTTCCATAAGCTCCAGTGGTTTGCGCTCAGATCGAAGCAACATAACTTCTTCATTGACGTGCATGAGTTGCTCGCCTTCAAGTACATCCAAGCCGGCGCCCGCAATACGGTGCTCTTGCAGGGCTTCTGTGAGAGCACGCGTGTCTACTAGCTCACCGCGAGCTGTGTTAATCAGTATGGCCGTGGAGCGCATGAACCGAATATTTTCGGCATTAATAATGTGCTTGTTGGTGCCTACATATGGTGCGTGTAAGCTGACAAAATCACTACGCCGCAGCAAGTCATCGAGTTCAACAAAAGTAAAGCCCAATTCCTCGGCTAGTTCAGGCTTAGGAAACGGATCATAGGCCAGTACTTCCATGCCAAACCCTTTAGCAATACGAATGGCATGCTGTCCAATACGACCTGCACCAATAATACCCATGCACTTACCGTTTAAATCGGTGCCCATGATTTGCTGGGCATCTATCTCTTCATCAAAGCTTTCAAGGGTCTTGGTGAGCTTTCGGGTTAAGGTTAAGAGCAAACTAAAAGCATATTCGGCCACTGTTGATTCACCGTAGGTTGGTACATTTACAACCGTAATACCACGTTCTTCGGCAGCAGCCATATCAATGTTATTGTAGCCAGTTGAACGACAAGCAATCAGGCGCAAGCGCGGCAAAGCTTCGATAATCTCAGTTGTAACATTACTGCTTACGAATACCGAGATGACTTCAGTCTCGGGGTTAAGATTATCACGAGAAATTGTCTCGTCAACAAAGTGCCACGTATGATCGGTGTCACGCAGACCATCAGAAATCTGTTGCTTATCCAGTTCAGTGGAATCGTATATGTATATCAGTGCCATTCTTGGAATTATTATGGCACAAACATAAGCAATATGAGAACATTACTTATATGGAAATTGAGCATATCGATACGCGGCAAATCCTCGATTCACGTGGCAACCCAACTGTTGAGGCCGACGTCTGGCTAAGCTGCGGGGTATTTGGGCGAGCCGCGGTACCTTCGGGTGCCTCCACTGGTAGTCACGAAGCCCATGAACTACGTGATAACAATAAAGCTTTTCACGGCATGTCGGTGTATAAAGCCCTGTCATCAATTACTGATGAAATCATACCCTGCCTGAAAGGCATTCGCGCCGATGACCAGTTTTTGCTCGACCAACGCATGATTGATCTTGACGGCACTGAAAATAAGCAGCGCCTGGGGGCTAATGCCATTTTGGCCGTGTCTTTAGCTTGTGCACACGCAGCTGCCAAGGCACGCAACGTACTACTTTATGCGCATATCAGCGACATTGCCGGTAATCCGCATAAGAGTTTGCCGATGCCGATGATGAACATTCTAAATGGTGGCAAACACGCCGCACACTCAACAGACGTGCAAGAGAGCATGGTTATACCTATTGGTGCCGAAACATTCAGTGAAGCAATTCGAATTGGCAGCGAGGTATTTCACTCGCTCAAAGATACGCTCGAAGCCAAAGGTTATGCCACGACGGTTGGCGATGAAGGTGGCTTTGCGCCCGCAGTTAAGCACGGCAATACCGAAAGCTTGCAGCTGCTCACTGAAGCCGTAGAGAAAGCTGGCTACAAACCCGGCAAAGATGTGGCTTTTGCCCTCGATGTTGCCTCGAGTGAAATTTATACTGATGCTACCTATAGCTTTACGGCCGACAAAAAACACTTCTCATCTGCCCAGCTCATTGCTTGGTACAGCGACCTCGTGGAGCGCTTCCCTATTTTGTCGATCGAAGATGGCATGGCCGAAGATGACTGGGATGGCTGGACGCAACTTGCCGACAAACTCCCGAACATACAGCTGGTGGGCGATGATCTGCTCGTAACAAACGTGGAACGTATCCAAAAGGCCATTAACTTGCGCGCTGCTAACGCAGTACTTATTAAGCCGAACCAGGTTGGCACTTTGACCGAGACGATTCGAGCCATCCAGCTTGCAAAAAATAGCGGTTGGAACACCGTCATCTCGCACCGTTCGGGTGAAACTGAAGATATCACCATTGCCCACATTGCCATTGGCACGGGTGCAGGCCAAATCAAAACCGGTAGTTTGTCACGCGGTGAACGTACCGCTAAGCACAATGAGCTGATGCGCATCGAAATGATCGATCCAACCCTCCGGTTGGTTAATCCATTCAAATAGGCTTGTATTTGACCAACTAAAAAGCCCGACCATGAAGTCAGGCGCTTTAGTTGGTGATCTCAAGGGGAATCGAACCCCTATTGCCAGGATGAAAACCTGGTGTCCTAACCGTTAGACGATGAGACCGAGCGAGGAATACATAAAGGATACATGCTTTATGTTTCCGAACGAGGTCTGATACCCCGCAGGGGTATGAGACCGAATGCTACCAATAATTGGCGACCGCGATAGTATACCACAACAGAGGTAAAAAAGAAACAGTCGCCTTAGTTTTTCCTAAATGATTATGATGTATTTTATGAATTATTCTGATTTTTCAGCTGAAGCATCCGTTGCTTCTGATTGTGCAGCTGGCTCAATCTGAGAGAGTTCAATTTCTTCAAGTAGCTGCATCAAGGCAGAACCTTTATAGCTTACATCTTCTATGTTTTTTGCTGCGTTAAATGCAGCCTCTAGTAAGGTAGTGTCGCCGGTATTGGCGTAACGAGCCATGACAAGCTCATACTTTTCAACTGGATCAAGCCCTTCGCTATCTGTGATTGTAATAAGCTCATCGAGTACGCTGTTCTTAAGTGTTCCTAAATCTGCCATAATCCACCCCCTTTATCTTAGTTCTATTATACCTGCTGTGCCTTGATTAAGCGTGGCGTTTTTCCAGCAGGGAAGCTTCTTCGCCTGGTTGGGGTTCCATAATTAACACGGAGCCGCCTACTGCCCAAAGGATCAAATTGTCCACGGTTATTGCGAGTCATTCGTTTCTTGAGTGTCTCTTTCCCCTTCTTGGTGAAACTGAAATTCACCGTTCCATCTGCTTCAGTCACAAGTTCGTAATCCGGCTCTTCGCCTTGCTTTGTCGGGAATGAACGTCTCAGTTCCATTTCGGCGTGACGTGGATCTACGTGCCAACCGTTGAAAACACCATTAATCTGGAATTGAATACGTTCAACAATCTCATCAAAATCTTTCGTTAATGATTCGGCTGGTTGATCAGCTGGTAACGAGGCAGTTCGGGCTTGATAGCCACCACTGTCAAAATCATTCCATGCTGCTGAGATAGGTCTTCCGTTACGATATTCACCTTCGAGACGACTCACATCACTATCAATTGTAGCCCCATTAGCGATAACAATCGTATCGTCATCCGAGCTATCGTCGGTGCTTTGTGTGTAACTTGTTCTACTTATCCAGTTAAATAATCTCCTACTGCCATACCGTTCAGCTGATAATCGTCTGTGGAGTGGTGAAGCGATTCTGCGAACGGCTTTTATTCGACTACCGACACTTAGATCGTCAGAACCCGCGCCAGTATCTTCACCAAAGCCGATACTACCTACGGCAGCAAGCGTCGACAATCGTACGGCTGTATTAGCACCGCTTGTCTGAATATTTACGTCGATGCCTTTATTACGAGCTCGTTGTGCAGAACCACTGACGCCAGCAAGCACCTGTAGCGCGACCGCTAGGCCGGGAAGATCTTTGGTCTGTTCGATACCAAACCGCAAGCGGCCAACTGCAGCATCTGCGCCATCATTTTCTACAGCTGATACCATGTTCGCAATATAGTTTTGAGAAATACCTTTTGCGTCTGCATCATTACGAATAATAACAACCTCGTGATCTGGCTCCATACGACCCTCGTCTATGGACTTCTTTGTAGCTAGGATGGCCGTATCAAATAACCTGCGTACTACATGCCCAATAATACCTTTGTCTACTTGTTGTTGCGTTAACTGACTTTGTACAACGGCAATACGTAAGCTTGGGTAAGCTTGCTGAGCTCGTTCGATCTCGGCCAGTGTATGCTGAATTTTTTGCTGCGCCTCAACTGTGCGTCCAGCAGTTTCTGGCCAGTTAACATTAAGAAGGATCTGCGTACTCGCTTGATCTTCCTCTGGTTGTTGTCCATAAAGACTAAGTGCTTCAAATATATTGTCGCCTTCATTAATACCCGCCACTGGCATAACGACTACGGCACGTGTGTTGTCATCTAAACTCGATAGCTGCGGTGAATTATTGATCTGCTCGCGTATTGAGTTAACATATTCTTCACCCTGACGCTCAGCAACAAGATCATCGTACCAATCGACAGCTTCAGCAGTTTGAACTCGAGCGCGTGGATTGTTGAGCAATGTTGGCAGTGTGTCAGCAATTAATTCATCGATTTCTTCAGGTGTTTGAGGCCCGTAGCGTCCATACTCATAACGTACGCGAGGGTCTATCGTGCGCGGGTTAATCGTACCCTCCAGGTTCCTGCGAGCATAGATTGGTATAACTGGAGATGCTTCGACAAGCTCTTCGGTAGGTATTTCACCATTGAAGACAATTGTTTGAATTGTTTCAGGCGCAGGATGAATGTCAAGTGACGTCATATGAACGGCGCGAGTTGTCGTAATAACGTCTGTTAAATTACCGGGATTGTTTGTTCCGACATAGGTACCCAAAACCTTGACCTGCTCGCCAGAAGGATCAGTGACACCAGTGTGCTCCATAACTTCAAAATAGCCACCCTTGAAAACACGATGACCATCTTCAATGGCAAAAAGTTGATGTATGGGGCTCGTCGGAGGAATGGTGGCAATAACGCGACCCTCAGGAGAGGTTGTAAATTGAAAATCAAAGACGCTGTTCTGTGAATCTTTTGTTGCCGAAATTGCTAGACTTAATTTGCCCTCAGAAACAAGTGCGTGTGGATTAGCCGACTGATTAGCCCAAAAGGAACCATTCGGTGTCATTGGAGTGATATCAAGCCTCACATTACCGTCAGCATCAAACCAACTATCGTTAGCCCCACCCGCGTAGGTTCGTAGTTCATTAAGGTCAAATATGTTTGGCGTGTTGTTGTTATACCACAATGTTCGATGAACTTGGTGCGTATCTGCGAGGTGATGTTGCACGAAGTCATCAGGCGAAAGATTAACCGGCTCTTTGCTTTCGATTAAACTCGTTACGTCATTTACGCCAATGCCACCGGCACGCAATTCCGCAATACTATCATTGGTAAGACTACCATCTGGATTTAGATGAAGGGCATGCACAACACCACCGTGTTGATCAAGAATACTCCAATTACCTGGGCTTACTTCTTTGATTGCGTACTCATTAGCAAGAGAGATGGTATTACTTCCAATAACCACATGCTCTTGTACACCTGAAAGTGTTGGAGTTTGGAATGTTTCATCAACTCGGAAGCCAAGGCTGGCAAGGTTTTGTTTGCTCTCGCTCGTTAATAGGCCTTTGTCATCATATGCAATACCTATCGTCTTGCCAGTGGATTGTTGTTCAATGATCCAGTGCCCCTGCGCATCTTGCTTTGTAATATAACCATTTACATCAGCAAACTTTGAGTGTGGATTGAGTTCTGTTATCGTGCCGGTTAGATCACTATGGGGTGGTTGGCCGTGGATGAGCTCTGACAGCTTATTAAAGGCTCCGTTCGTCATGGTAGACCGGGCACCAGCAGGGGCCTTACCCTCTCCGATCCCATACAATTGATCACCGATAACTGGCATGTGAGCAATTGCTTCTTGCGTAGCTGCACCCAAGATAATTCCAACGGTTCCGCCGATCAAAGCAGCCTTGAGCACATGTTTGCGATGAATATGCTTAAAGATTTCATCTTTGGCCGTCACGTCACCTTCAATTTGTGCAACAACTGCCCTGTCCATTAGCTGAGCTATGACGTCGAGGGAGTTGATATTTTCATGTAAGCCTACTTCCTGACGCAGCCAGTCTAAGCCGCCTTTTTCTTCGAGGAATTGTTCCAAAGCCGTTTCAGCATAAATGGTAGTGAGTGCGAGCGTCAGGCGTTCTTCGGCAACATCTTCAGCGTGCGAAAAATGAATCAGGTCAATGTCGCGCTGATCAGATAAACGATTACGGGCTTTTATCTGGGCAATTACCCCCATAGCATCCAAAAAGCCTTCGGGAGTAAGTTCCCGAAGTTTACGTAAGCCATCTTCACCTGGTTCACTATCAGCAAACAGTGCATCAAGGTTCTCGGCGAGAACGCGCGCACTTACGGTCTCATACTGAGCTGTTTCTAGCTCTTGGCGTCGTGGTGCATTAACGTCAAAGACTTCACCCATTGCTCGTTCGCGAGCATGTTGACGTCGATCTTCACGAATGTGCTTTGACTCACGCGCACCAGCTATAACAGCACCACCCGCTCCAAGCACGCCAGTAATGGCTGCCGCTCGAGCAACACCCTTTTGTACTGTAAATCTTGTGGCAGAGGCGATAATCGAAACAACGGTCGTCACTGTTGTTTCGTTCAACCACTGACCAACTTTTGTCTTTTGGATAGTCTCAATGAGCTGATCGGTTTTTCCAAAATGAGCCTCAGTACGAACGCCGGTCTTGAAGTGCCCCACATCAATCTGCGCTTCCGCGAGAATAGCATCAACACCCCTGTCATGGCGGACCATGCCACGCACGTTTTGAGCAATTTCTAGGAGGTTATCAGCAAACATAAGACCTTCACCCAGAAGCTCAGGGTTCTGTTGAGCCAACATGGTCAATCGACGGTTTTTCTCTTCTTCAAAGTTAGCATCGTCTAAGTCGCCACGGCAATAGCTATCAATAAGGTCACGAATCTCGTGCTTAATGGTGACCGCTTGTTCATCTTGTGCATTGTCGATACGAGCATAGGCTTCACCCGCATCTTGACTTGTCAGCTCATCAATATGGGTATGTGTTAATCGTGTTACGACCGAACCAAGCGTTTCATCTGAAGCAGCCCTGTCGAGACCCTGATGCACATAGAGATTACCGCTTTCAACAATCTCTTCTTCTGCTTCCCGATGGTACCTTTGTTGATAGTACTCACGAGCAATACTGCCCTTCCAAATTCGTCTGAGCAAACCCCTAAAACCACCACCTTGTGTTTCAGCATTGAGTCTAGCATCGGCTGCATCTCGGGCCAAGGCACGAACATCTTCAATGCCACCAATGGCAATATGTAGCGAGGCGGGATCGGCCTCTTCCAATTGGTGCTGCTGATTTAGAGCATCTATCTCGGCTTGACGCTGCTCAGGTGTTAGACCTAAGTCGTCATGTATACCTTCTTCTGGTGGTGAAGGTACGTGCGTTACGGTAATCTCTGTCATTGCTTATGATCCTAAATATGCCACCCTGAACTTGGTCATGGTCTCGGTGAGAATATCTTGAACCGGGACATCATTGTCTGTGAAGAATGTGCTCAATTTTTCTGTGTCTTCCTCATTAACAAGCTTTTCGAAAGTCTTGAATTGTTCATCGTTCAGAGCATCGATAAGGGCTCGGTTAATCTGGTCTTCGAGTCGACTCGTCAAGTCATCTGCCAGCCGATCTAGTATTTCATCGCTGACACCAGAAAGCTTCTTCTCCTGAAGCATTGCTTTAACGAAGTCTTTTAGGGCCTGATTGTTCATACTGTCTATCTCTATTACGCTTAACCATATAGTAACAGTGGAAAGGTTGTAGTGCAAATACAAACCCCCGGTGTGTAGACCGAGGGTTTGTGAAAGTTTGAGCGGCCAGTCAGTGCTCGTTACTGTCCTAACCTTAGCACATTTTTTACAATTGCGCTAGTGGCTTATCCACAGTCTTTTGTACTATTGTTACCCATTGATACGATGAGTGAAGATGTAGTGTGCAGCTGCACCTACAGCACTCACTGCCGCGAAGATAGCAACCATGCTACCAGGGCCGGTGTTTGGCAGGACCGTTGGTGTTGTTGGGGTTACTGGCTTGTTGGTTGTCACTGCTGTCTTACATGCAGAACCAACAACCGTTTCGTCTTTGCCATTTACGGTGAAAACGAGTGAAGCCTGGGTTGTGTACGTACCGTCTTGGGTGTACTGGTGCTCAACCGTTGTTTGGTCAGTTAGTTTTGGTGAAGAGTTATCACCAAAGTTGTAGCTGATTGACTTGAGCTGAGCTTGCACAGCAGTGTACTTAACCGTAAAGCTGTATTTGCGATCGCCAAGGCTTGAAGCCGTCAAGAGATCACAGGTGTAAACAGGCTTATTCGGGTTACAGTTCTGACGTGTGATGACGACATCAGCCGTATCCTGAGTTTCAGGTGTTTGGTCTGACCGTACATAACCAAGGTTACGTACACGCACCTCACAAGGATCAAAGTTACCTTCAACCTTGGTTGAGAACATCATGTAGAAACCACCGCCAGGGGCAAAGTTGCCAACATTGATACCACCATCAAACAGTGGCTTGTCGGTCTGTGCAGTTGAACCGTTAACGGTAATGAACTTTACAGAACCGCTGTCGAGCTTCACGTTTGGCGGCAAGACATCACGAGTCACTATGTTGTTTAGATTAGATGGACCAGTGTTTTGCGTGGTTAGCAACCATTCAACCGTATCACCAGGCTTAGTAGCTACCTCTTTGTGCCAGGTAGATTCACCCTTCATACGCACTTGCTTAGTAAATTTAACACTCGGGGTTGCCTTAACAACTACCTTTACGCGGATCTGTACAACGGCTTCGTAATCAAAGCAGCCAGGGAAGTTACCGTTAAGGGCGTCATAACCAACTGGTGCACCTGCGGTGCTAACAATACTGTCAGACAACTGGGTGCCATTCTTAAATGGACCATTGTTGTACAGAATTGCAGAACCAGGAATATATTCCACTTTGAATGCTTTGTTATCCACAAAGTCCACCGTATCTTCTACCATTGCAGCGTTGCTCGCACTGATATAGCCACGAGCACGAAGGCTTGAGGCTTCAGCTGTAGGCAAAGCAATACGTACATTGGTGTTACGGGCAATACCAAGGCCGCTTGCGTTCGTTGACTGGTTGGCATTGTTGTGCACATACATACGTACCACAACTTCTTTGGAGCCACCTGTCACATCTTCCAGTACATTCTTGTAACTACCTGAGGCAGTTTGATCACTACGACGAGCATCTAAAAAGGCTCGCTCATCACCATAGCTTGGCGTATTAATGAATGAGTTGAAAACGGGGCCATTTAATGAACCTACACGTTGATCAAGAATGTTGTAATCGTACGTAGGACGATTAGGGTAAAACTCGGCAACGGTGACAGCAGATGCGCTAACGGCAGCTACTGCGCCCACCAAAGCGACACCAACGAGGACACGCTTAGGAAGTTTTTTTGTTAGATCTCGAAGTTTGGTAAAAATCTTCATATTATTCCTTTCTTCCATTGCAGCCTTATGGCTGTCCTGGCATGCCTGTCTGAGGTTGAGTTGTTGATGGAGCCGTAACACGTACCGGTGGCTGAGTGTTAGTAGGCTGAGGGCCAGTACTTGCTGGTGTACTATTAGGTGATGTTGTAGGAGCTACATATACCGTTGTAGGAGCAGCAGTTGGCTTTGGTTCCTGTGGTAAGTAGCCGTCAGGGTTGGGTGTTTGACCCGCTGGGCCAACTCCCGGCTTATCTGGCGTACCATGATCTTGATCAGCTGGTACATTTGGATTACCCGGAAGACGACCGTCGTCATGCTTGAGTGGAATGCTAGGAACAAATGGAGGCTGGTCAGTTGGACCTTCTGGCAATGGGACATTTGCTGTTGGAGGAAGTACAATGTTGCCACAGCGAGCAAGTATGTAGAAAGTCTTTGAGCCATCTTTGGTGTCAATATTTACACGAATACCTTTGCGGTCACCAGAGATACCATTTTGACCAGAGACAACGACAGTGCCATCAGAGGCGGTGCCGGTATTCCTGCCGTCTGCAGGCACGTCTCCAACCTGTGGGGCCTGATCACCAGTACGTATAACCGAAGCTTTGAGTTGGGTGCTTAACGCTTGTGCTCGTGGAGTCGCACACTTACCTTCGGCATCTTGAAGCTCAGCAGGTGTTACGTTTACGTTCAGTAATGCGTTTGCTGTGCCGGCTAGTAGCTCGGGATCAGCTTCAATAAGATTAAACCAAACATTTACACCATTCTCAGCGTCTGGGCTTGAACCTGCTTGAGCGTTCTTGATAGCGGGGACACCTTCGGCATAATATCGATTCGTATCGCCAGCATTTGCTTGCACAATTGGATACGTACCAGGGCATGCTTCAGCCGGTGCTGTACCGGTTGTTAGGGTTGTGCCTGAGGTACCAGGAGCACCTTCAGTGCCAACTCCAGTTGCACAGCCACTCAAAGCTAAACCGCCGACAACAGTCACGGCCGCTATATCTCTTTTTCGCTCTCCTACCCAGTCAGCAACACGGTTTATTGTGTTGTGCAAGGCATCGTGCACTGCTACCAATACGGCAGGCTGTGACTCAGGAAACTCGTTAGCTCGTTCCATATATACCACCTCCTCAGGCTTATACCGTAACAATTTAACATAAAAGGTAAAATATGTCAATAATTTCTGCAATAATATTAAATAAACGCAAGCATTTTAGGAAGATGACACTACTTGATGATTCTAAGTACTACTTTTATTTACTTGCGCGTATCTGTTAAAGATGAAGACTTACGTTGTTTTTGTCGTTGCAGTACTGCCTACTTCTGATACATCAGAATTTGGTTCAGTTTTTTTCTTTGTTTGAGTACTACTAACCTCGCTGGTATCACCTTCTCGTTCAGCTAACGCCGCTAACTTCGATTTTTGGAAACTAAAACCAAAGGTACTGCCCTTGCCCGGGTCACTCTTAAAGATAATGCTGCCCCCCTGGGCCACCACCACTTTTTTGGCCATGAACAGGCCCAGGCCGGTGCCATCGGGGCGCGCCTTTTTGGCGTTGGCGGCACGATAAAACTTGGTAAACAGGTGATGCTGCTCGGCTTTTGGCACCCCAATTCCATCATCAGATACGGTGTACTCAATGATGTCACCCTTGTCTTTAAGCTCTACATTAATGTGACCATCGTCTTTACTGTAGTAAATGGCGTTATCCATGAAGTTCATGATAACCTGGCGAATCTTAGTTTCGTCGATCATCACCGTTGGGAAGTTTTCTGGCTTTTGATATGTAAGTGTTAATCCGCGTGCCGTGGCAGTATCGATAAGCTGGTGCACTTCACCCTCGACCACGTCGGCCAGATTAGATGACACGGCCTCAATCACAAACTTACCGGTGCGCAAACGCGAGACATTCAAGAGGTCAGCAATCAGGTAGACCATACGCTGCGAGCTAATAAAGGCCTGGTCAAGCAGCTTGTGCTGCATCTCGTTAATTTCACCAGCATCACCCTCCAAAACCATGCTCAGGTAGCCCTTTACGCTTGTAAGTGGTGTTCTGAGCTGGTGAGAAGCCATGCTAATGAACTCATCCTTGGTCTCGTCCATCTGTTTGAGCTTGTCATTGATCTTTTTCAGTTTTCGTGTCGCATCGTCTACTTTATCTTGTAGAGTAGAGTTAAATTTCTCAATCTCTTCGAAGCGAAGACCGTTTTGTATGGCAATTACTAGTTCGTTGGCGATAATTTCAAGATTTTGTATATCTTGCTTATTGTATGGATTTCCACTCTTTTTTTGTCCAAAGATAATACTGCCTACCCCTTCTACATCATAATCAAGGGTTGCTACAAGCCTAACCAAAACGGCAATATCATTTTTTATTAAGATGTCTTTTAAATCTTTGTGATCTTCCTCTAGAAAATCTGATACGATTACTTTTTCTCGCATGTGAATTGCTTGTTTGTTGATAACGCGTATGTCATCTTCTGTTATTCCGATACTTGAATCACTGATAATCCTTCGATCAAAATACGAAGTTTCTCGGATGGAGAATAGCGTAAAACTTGCTTTTAAATTGTCTTCGATAACTTTTGTTACTTCAGTAAGTAACTTGTTGATCTCAATATTTTCTACCAATACATTATTCAACCTATCAAGGAATGCCTGCGTATCATATGCATCACGATAAAATATTCGCCTAGTAATTCGATCAAAGAATAATTTAATGGATTGAAAAGTGAATGCCATAGCAATAGCTGTTGCAGTAAACACAAATTCCTGCATCGTTCTTGAGGCACTATCTAACACAAAGTTGTTGATTACCAAGAAGACAACCGCACCATACGCTAGACCTAACGTAAGTATCGACAATATATAGCCAATTGAACGTGCTATAATCAGGCGAATATTAAAAAGACCATGTTTTACAACGCTATAATATAGGCCAAAAACCATTATGGACATTGGTAAAATACCAATGTTAGTTAAGCCGAACCAGCCAGTTACCGCCGGTAACAAAGATTGCGTAACCATAACTAACGTCAAAGAAATATACATACTCCTGAAGAGAACTCTTAGGCGTGCTTTTTGTTTGCCCTCTGAGACTCTTATATTTCGCCACAGGATATACATTGCGTTTACTAACAATAAGAGTAGAACTACAAAATATACATAAATGAATGGACCGAAAGTAACTGCATATAATTGATCTTGTTTAACAGATCCTTTGACAATTAGGGGCGTAAAAGCGCTTACACCAACCAACAGAAGCGGGATATAGCACTTTTTAATGATCGAAGCGGCTTTTTTATCGCCAGTCAGTATGATGACAAACTTATTTAGCAAGAATGCAGCCGCAAAACTAAAGCCAAATACAAAGTAAGTTGCTACAGTCGCTACTTGTGGCGGATTGTGTAGATCATTACTAATATAGTTAGCCATTATCCAAACACTAATGCAAATACAAAAAACAATGAATATCCGGTTTAAGACTAAATAACGATTTTTTAAAAACGTAAGTAAGCCAAGAGCAATCAAAGCAATAACAACAAATAAATCAATAAGGAAGTAAATGTTTAGCATTTACTTATATTCTACTAGTTTAGTGCCATAACCGAAATATAAAACAATACATTTGCGGTTGGATTGAAGACATACTAGTTATTTTCGGATACTGCGGCTATGCGCCGATCACGATCTTCACGCGTGAAGCTTGCAGTTGGGTTCATGCCAAGCTTTTCACGAGCAAGCATTGAGCCAAGGCGTCGGTAGAAAGAAAGTCTAGGCATACGAGATGTACCGCCCTGCATAGTATAAGCATCCATCCATGCAAATTTTGGCGCCCAGACAATACCCTTTCTCTTGTTGCCGTTTCCATTGGTCATATGCAAAAATCCTTGCGAAGCCCCCATTGCTGATGCAACATCAACACCTTGTGCAATTGATGGGAGTGGCGCATCTTCTTCATTTGCTACTGCCATCAATGTACGGCTATCTGCATAGGTCGGTAAATAGGGTAAACAACGTGAAATATCAAGTTTTTGCTCTCTCACTTCGTCAATTGGCATATCTTTAGGTAAGCCCATCATGGTACGAAACGTGTGTTTCCCATCTGGATGGAATGATGTAATCTGTCCTGCAAAGCCAACGTTCATTAGAAAAACCGTAGGAATACCCCGTCGATGTGCTTCGTCTGATATCATTGCACCCAAATCAAGGTGAGTTAATTCAGTCTCATCAAAAATAAGTGTTGAGCGACTGAGGAAATCTTCAATATTTTCCTCGGTGACCCCATCTGTAAATATCCTTACATCTGCTGCGGGATTAATCTCATGTACCATGTCTCGAAATACTTCCGCTTTATTTCTGCCATAAGTATTCGTAGTTGCACCTGGTACACGATTAACATTTTCTGGTTCAAAAACCTCCGGGTCAGCTACATCAAACGTGCCTACACCCATACGAGCTAACTTTTGGCCAAGTTGGAACCCATCTCCTCCAACCCCGGCAATGGATACACGTGCTGCCATTATCGCTTGCTGTTCAGATTCATTCCAAAAACCGTAGTTTCTTGAGAATTCTGGACTATTAACAGATAACATGTTTACCTCAAACTTCCTGATTATGCTGCTCTGTTGCTACCTTTATTACTAGGCGCAACATCTTCAACAGTTAAATAACGCATACTTCTCTCGTTTTGAGCAATTTCTTGAAGTGTACCGGGTGAAACAAGCTCAATAAGCTCTCCTAATTTATCCGTATCAATTGAGATACCGATGTTTTCAGATGCATATTCTGGTATGTGTTTTAGGTCTGTGACACGCTCGATGGGAACAAGACGCTTTTGCAGACGATGCTCCAGAAATGTCTCAATAACACCGAATGTAGGCCTTATGTCATGACTTAAGATGTAAGAGGCTGAGTTAAAGAATAGTGGCCATGTTAAATTACCCGCTATTCGTGGTTCTTCATGACGACAGATATAACGTGAGACTTCAGTACTATTTAATGCAACTGGGTTTACGTCAAAAACCTCTGGAAAAAAATCCTCAATTGGGAGCTTTCGTGCATCTTGCATGGATTTAATAATTAATCGCATACTTGCGACGACACGGCCGTCGCCTTGTTCCACATTTTCAATAATTCCAAAATGCACAGACCTAACATCATTTGCATCAGTTTCTGTACCATCAGGGTTTACATGATCCTTGGGAATAAACCCGGCCTGTTCAGCATATACGTTTGCACGAAGCCTAAGATAGCCTTGGTGTTCTCGTTCCAACCCGGGAAGTACTTCGTTACCTGTTGCCAACATCCCAACTGCGAAACGTGCTTCAGGGTGATCGGCAAACAAGTCGGTTTCTATCCTCGGGATAACCGATTCATTCGTTATTGGTTGAGTAGCATTCGACATAATTGATTCTGCCATTACATTATTTACTTTGAATAAAAAAGACATCGTCACCAACAATCAAGCTGCAGTTGATTGCCAATGACGATGTCTGATCTACTAAAGTACTGTGCAACATTCTAGCAAATCACCCAGTACTTGTCAAGATAATTGATCCTCACCGTAAGTAACAAATTTGTAATTAACTAGCTCCGTACTACAATAACCAGCAAGGAATCACATAACTAGCAGACAAAAAGCACAAATATGAAAAAAATTACCATTGTCGAAGATGATCATGCCATTTCCAGTATGTACAAGTTTAAGTTGGAGAATGCTGGCTTTACGGTGACAACCGCGGCCGATGGCCGTGAAGGCCTGGAAATTATTGAGCAAGCTCGCCCAGATCTCATCCTGCTTGATCTGCGCATGCCTGTTATGAGCGGCGATATAATGCTTGAAAAACTACGCGCTAAAGAGTGGGGTAGCGACATTCGCGTGGTGGTGCTCACCAACATCAGCCGTGATGAAGCCCCAGCTAACCTCCGTTTTTTGCATGTAGATCGCTATATTGTAAAAGCCCATCACACCCCTGCTCAAGTGCTCGATATTGTGCATGAAATTCTAGCCAAGAACACCACAGTACAATAACAGCAACATAACCCTGGTCATGAAGCAGATTTACAGGCATAATAAAGCTATGAAAAAGATCGTACTTGTCGAAGATGACCAAATGCTGGCCGAACTATACCAAACACGTCTTGAATTGGCGGGTTATACCTGTCTGGTTGCTAATGATGGCTTGTGGGGTTTGTCTCTAATTGAAAAAGAGTTGCCTGACTTGGTGTTACTTGACCTCATGCTGCCCAATCTGAGTGGAGACGAAATCCTGCGCGCTATGCGCAGTAGTGACTGGGGCAAAAACATTAAAGCTATTTTCCTGACGAACATCAGTGAATCAGAGGCCCCCGAAGGTATTCAAGAGCTCGGTTTTGAGCAGTATATTATAAAAGCTAACCTGGTAAATGATCAGCTCGCCGAGATTGTTCGAAACTATGTAACGCCTGATTCACAACCGAGTCTGGCCTAGGAATATGTGAGCTAATTTGCCTCGAAACCTAAAAGGAGTGTAGAATTCTGTTATGCCAAAGGTAGCCATCATTGAAGACGACCAAGCTATCTCCCAAATGTACCGCATAAAGTTTGAGGCGGAAGGCTTTGAAGTTGAAACCGCCGAAAACGGCCGTTTGGGCCTAGAACTTGTTGAAAAAATGCGCCCCGACATCATCTTGCTTGACTTGATGATGCCCGAAATGACTGGCGACGAGATGTTGCAAGAACTCCGTACCAAAGACTGGGGCAAAGACATCACCGTTATTATTTTGACCAACATGGGCGAACAAGAAGCCCCTGCCATCGTACGTCAACTCAACGTGAAACGCTTTATTGTTAAAGCCGAAATGACTCCTCGCCAAGTCGCCGAGATGGTCAAAGCTGAACTCGGCGTTTAGCCGGCTAGAGAACTTTTAGTAGACGCGTCTTTATGTAGCTACTTTCTTCCCTTGATACTTCAATCAAGGGCTCAGAGAAAGTAGTCGGTTCTCTATTAAGTATTACCGTCTGGTGAGCTTTGTTGACTCGCAACGAGTTGAATGAAAGCGTTGCTACTAAGGCTTGCTGTTCAATCGTTGGTCGATGGAAGACATCTGCTTTAATGTGGTGCATGCTGCCTTGTGTGACTGTACGTGGTTTGATTGATGTCACCTTTACTGGTTTGTTAGAAACGGGTGTAAGGGTTTGACCGACTGTACTTGGAACAATGTAAAAATCGTGGTTCATTTGGTGTGAACCAATTTCAGCCTGTCCGCCATCTTGCTCGTTTCGTTCAGGGGTTACCAGAATGTCGCTGTATGTGCCCACAATTGCCAGAGATGCAATGTGTCGAATATGGTCATGTGCAACTTCTTGCGTAAGTATACGTGATTCGTCGCCAGGCCAAACATGAAGCTCCAAGTATCCTATCCTTTCATGGATACCAATTCTATAATTCATAAAGCCTGTTGGATCCCAATTACCATGGAAGTCCTCTAGGCTAGGGATAACTTCTGTTGCAAAACGATCCGTAATTGCTGGTAAGACATCGTAGGCATGTGCAAAGAATACTTCCGGATCAGTCAAACCAAAGTCATCATAAAAAGCGGCCTCAGGTCTGCCCAACACGGAAGTACCAAATTTTGCCTCCAATACTGACATAGTATTGTTTTATACTAATCTGGTTTTATTTTCAACTGTTTACTTTTTGGTCTTTGTTTTTTACGTTTTTCAAACTCAACAACACATACTGTACCCGCGAATGCCCCTAATGATAGTGGGATTAGATAAAGCTTGTTATCCACGTAACTTAGTATTCCAATTGCACTAAGAAAATAGATGAAAGAACTTAATGCGCCAGCTCTTAATGATTTATGCTTCATGACAGCAAAGGTATATGATGCATAGACAGCATCCAACAACCCTGCCAGACAGAACAAGAGTAAGGCATACCACAGATTAAATTGCATAACTATTACTATAGCATCAGTTACGCTAGAAGCACTGTGTCTAGACTGATTCCATCTTGCCGTCGGGCATCTTTAAAACGTCTGTGATTCCGATTGCGTTGAGGAAAGATACATCGTGTGAAATTGTAAGTAATGTGCCCTTGTAACCTTGTAGCGCGGTAATCAGCCGTTCTTTATATTTCGGACTCAGGTATGATGTTGGCTCATCGAGCGCCAGAAAGTTAGCATTTTTTAGCATTAGTGACGCAAATAAAATACGCGTAATGACGTCGTGAGATAAGCTGCTAGTCATAGGTTTTTCTAGTAGATTTTTATCAACCCCCCAAAAATCGAGCACTTCACTTATCCCAGGTGATTTCTTTGATTTTGCTTCATGCAGAAAATTCCTAAGTGTCAAACTCCCATCGTTTGGTAATTTTGCATCTGGCCCGTACCACCCAAGCACTACACTTGGCCCCAGCGTGATGGCTTCTGAAGCATCTATTTGATCCGGGGCTACACCAAATGCCACCTTCATCAATGTACTTTTACCACTTCCATTCAAGCCTACAGCAGCAACCCGTTGGCCTTTGAATATCTCAAAATCTGGTATATGTATTATTTTATCCGGCTGTTTGCGATAGCTGACATTAATGCTGGGCACGCTCAGTACACGCTGGCTACCCTGTTCATCTATTTCAAATATTAAGGATTTGTGCGATCGCTCCGCATCTGATAATCGTTTACCAGGCATACGTTCATATGCATCCTGGAGCTTTATCAATTTACTCTCTTGAACATCTTTTCTGCGCGCAAGTGTCTCGCTATTTTGGGCTGCT
Source organism: uncultured Candidatus Saccharibacteria bacterium (assembly GCA_964394925.1). Classification (GTDB taxonomy): domain Bacteria; phylum Patescibacteriota; class Saccharimonadia; order Saccharimonadales; family CAYLGV01; genus CAYLGV01. The sequence goes on from CAYMZG010000001.1 coordinate 219,374, forward strand.
TGACGCAACCTCTGTACATCATTTTTTAAATGATCAATCTCATCTCGTACCCGATCAGCGTCAGCAAGCCACTCTTTAATTATCCGTTCTCTTTCTCTTGAGAAGGTTTGCATATCACCTCTTATATTTATGAAGTTGCCAATATTGAGTATTTCAACTACTTGTGTTGCGACCTCCTCAGCAGTAAGCATGTCTGAAGTGGCCAAGACAAGTGCTTGTTTTGTTGCCTTAATGTAACTGATAAGCCAATCCCTTGATGGGACATCAAGGTGAATATCAGGATCCTTCAGTAACACAATATCTGACTTGGAGTATAGTGCCCTGCCGAGTGCTAGTTTTATATATTGGCCACTACTCACGTCGGAAATATTGCCATCAATATCAATAGGCTGTTCGTTATCTGCGACTATGTTAAGGCCCATCAGTATCTGTTCAATCTCATTTTGAGCACCCCAACCATTATTGTCGTCCATGAGGGCCTGAAATTTACCGATTTCATCAGCTAGATCTGGATTATCTCCAAGCCCCGCATAGAGCTCCATGAGCTTTTCTTCAACCCCGTCTAGTCCACGAGATGAAAGGTAGAAATCCTTAATGGTAAGCTGGTCTGGTTCTGCTGATTCTGGTTCTACCAAACTAAATCTTGTCCGATTTGATGCGTGAACCTTGCCCTCAAACCCTTCCCCGCGAGAAAGTATGCCGTCCACTAATGCGGCACGAGCTTCTGCCATATCACTTACTACAACCACAGCATCTCCTGGCATAATAGTGAGATCGATCGGCTCGAAATATTCACAAGACAAACCTTCCAAGGCAACTGAGTAATGACCCTGGCCATATCTCTCAGCAAGTGATGCCTCCTGCATGCGTCGACCAACATCCTCCGGACGGAATTTCTCAGACATACGCCTATTATATTCCATAAATTTACAAATAGCCTACGATGTTTTACTATTTACTTATTTGAGGCCATTATGAGAGAAGTATTGGATAGCAATGAGAATGAACTGCAGCTTGAAAATATTGCTGCGTTTTTTGAACAAATCGAGCATTTGCCCATAGATGAAATCTTAGCCGGCATCGAAGGTATCAAACTAGAAGAGGAGCACAGACTAGCTCTAGCGAGTTCGGTGCTTGGTGATAGAGTTGCAATAGATAGATTACTTCGAACGGGAACCAACCCAAAAGTTTGGTGAACGTGGATGATTCGCTAGGAAGTAATATGCGGTTTGCTTGGATGGTTGGTGAGACGGACGAACTTGGATCACAGATTCAAGAAGAAGCTCGAGAGTTACATAACGCTGCGATGCGAAGCGACACACTAAAACCCAGAGACGGATACCCGCAGCTGGCCACCCCACCAATCATATGGGTGAAACCACATCATAGCTCAGCTATGCCACGTCCTCAAGTGGAAGATGGTGCTGATGAGTTCTATATTTTCCAAACCCCAAAAGCACCAAATGAGGAAGTGATTGATGATTACGAGCAAGAGCTTGTCATAAATGGGGAGCTAGTAGATAGACTGGCTAAAATTGGGGTTGAGAGATTAGTATCAATCTTCGAAATTGAAAATGATAGCATCGATGAGCTTTCGGCACACTCGGACTACTATGCTCGTCTGCATCTTGAAGGTCATAATCAGGGACATTTTATTGGGCCTTGGCCTCTCGACAGAATCAAGAAGGATCATGAGTCATATGACTTTATTGAAGAGTTACGAGCATGTTTAGTGGCGGTGGCTATGTTTGATGCTCGCGATGATACAACGCCAAAGATGACTCAAGCATTGGCATTACAGGTTTTAGCTACTCGTTTGCTCGTTCATGGCAAAACCGCCTATGATTTGGACAGTGCATCACGTTCAAGACAGCAAGTTAGGGAAATTATTGTACCGACAATCCTCGTTGAACGAGCTATCCGCGATGAGGCTATTATGCAAACTCCTCATGGCTTCAGAATATACAGCGATCGTCTTGTTGCAAGCATGCTTACATTCCTCGGTGAAATTCATGAGAACGAAACTAGAGCACGTGACTTAATGAGCAATAAACGTTTGCATGAATTCACCACGACAATTCTAAAGCAAAGTTTTCCTTCGGGCGACTACAGCCCACATATTAAATTCTTGCTTGAAAACGCTGATACTAGAACATATAATTAGGTTACAAATAAGGAGGAGTGTTATGGGTACGGAAAAACTAGGGGATCTGACGCCGTTTACAGACGCCGAACTAGGAAGCACACCGCAACTTTCGCGTGGCAACCTGCTTGGTGGTGCCGCTCTTGAGGCGACAAAATCTTCAGATGAAAGTCTTGAGGGGTTGACGCCGTTTACAGACGCCGAACTAGGAAGCACACCGCAACTTTCGCGTGGCAACCTGCTTGGTGGTGCCGCTCTTGAGGCGACAACTGATCAAGAATAGTTCTAGATCTAGCCTTGATTACAGTAAGTCATTCGCTACCAGTTATTAAGCAGTTCTGGATGGCCTTGTTTGGCATGTACGTATACTGGTGTTAGTTACTGCCTGATTAAGATGCCTTTGAAGAAGAAGCCTGCTGACGACTATGGTCGTATAGTGACCACGCCCATTTTGCTGAGTAATTACGTTTATCGTTTAGTTGTTCCAACCTGTTAAAATAGACCTCATGAAGATAGCTCTGCTTGGTTTTGCGGCCGAAGGTCACGCGGCTTATGAATATTGGAATCGGGATGGCAATGAAATCACCATCTGCGATCGAAATACTGAACTCCAGATACCAGACGGGGCACACAGCCAGCTCGGCGACGACTATCTAAAAAACCTTGGTCGGTTTGATATTATCGTGCGCACTCCGGCTCTGCATCCGCGCCTAATCATAGAAGCCAACCCCGATACACCTTCAATAACGGATAAAGTTACGACCGTAACCAATGAGTTTTTGCGGGTTTGCCCAACCAAAAACGTTATTGGCGTGACGGGCACCAAGGGCAAAGGGACTACCTCTACCCTTATTGCAAAAATGCTCGAAGCTGCCGGTAAGCGCGTGCACCTTGGGGGGAACATCGGTATCCCAGCACTTGAACTACTGCAACACGGTATAGCGGCTTCGGATTGGGTGGTGCTTGAGATGTCGAACTTTCAATTAATCGATATTCGGATAAGTCCAAGCACGGCGGTGTGCGTAATGGTAGTTCCGGAACATTTGGATTGGCATACTGATCTGCCAGAATACCTGCGCGCTAAACAGCAATTGTTTGTACACCAAAAAGCTGATGACCGAGCAATTTACTTTGCTGGCAGTGAGCTTTCGAAACAGGTTGCGTCAGCAAGCCCCGGGGTGTTAACTGAATATTTTGCACCCCCAGGAGCCTATGTAGATGGTGAGAACATTGTCATTCAAGATACAATTGTTTGCCGAACCAGCGACGTTAAACTGCTCGGCGCGCATAATTTACAGAACGTCTGTGCCGCCATTACTGCCGTGTGGCCGGTTATTCAAGATGCAGCGCCAATTGTAGAGGTTGTGAGTACATTCACCGGGTTGGAGCACCGTCTTGAAAAAGTTCGTGAGTTTGAGAGTGTTACTTACTACGATGACTCATTTGGCACCACACCCGAAACTGCCATGGTTGCGGTTGAAGCCTTCAAGCAGCCCAAAGTCGTCATTATGGGTGGTTCCACTAAATATGCTGACTTTGAGGCACTGGCCAAGGTGGTCGCCAATAATAACGTTCGGAGAGTCGTATTGATTGGTAACACCGAAAATCCTCAGCATATTTGCGATACGCCAAAACTTGAAGCTGCCCTAAGAGCCGCTGGTTTCAGCACAATTACTTCTCTGGCAAAACCAGGTGGTGCAACCATGCAGGAAATTGTAGCAACTGCACGTGACGCAGCAGAGCAAGGTGATGTGGTGTTATTATCGGCGGCCTGTGCCAGTTTTGATCTGTTCAGAGATTATAAAGACCGCGGCAACCAGTTCAAGACTGCCGTGCAAGCACTCGCCTAAGCTGTCGAATAAGGGCTGGCTCGGGCTGAATAACCGTAGCTTGGTATTCACCGGCGATGGCTTTGATTTCTTCTTCGATCCAGTGGTAATGAGTACAGCCCAATACAATGGTGTCAGCGCCATTGTCGCAGACTGAGCGGATTGTTTCTGCAATCTGGGCATGGTCAATCTCGTTATCTTCAATCATGCGCGACCAGTTGGAGCAGTCTGGCTCCAGCACGGTGATAGCTTGGGCATAATCGTGCTTGAGGGTAGCATAACGCTTGCTGGCCAGGGTTGTTGGCGTGGCGCACACTGCAATTACCCCTGTTTTGGTGGCCTCGGCGGCAGGCTTAACCATTGGCTCGGTGCCAATGAGCGGTACGCTAATAATCTCGCGAAGCTCGGTAATAAGCGTGGTAGTTACGGTGTTGCAGGCAATCACGATTGCTTTGCAGCCTTCGTTTAACAGCGCCTCAAGAATGGGCACTACAAAACCTTTGATCTCTTCAGGTTCTCGATTGCCGTAGGGAATGTGCTCGTGATCATCGGCATACAGCACTTCTAGTTCGGGCATCGCCTCTTGAATCGCTTGTGCCACCCCTGCCCCACCGACACCGGAGTCAAACACCCCAACTTTTATTGGCGCAGCTTGCTGTTGCTGAGCTGGTTCGTTACTCATGCCTCCCGCTCTTCAACCACGCGCAGTGCCGAACGGATGACGTTATCAAACAGGGCACACACCGTTAGTGGCCCGACCCCGCCCTTTTCGGGGGTGATTTTGATGTCTGTTAGCTCTCGGACATCTGGTGCTATGTCGCCAACCAAGCCGTTACTATCGGTAGCGACACCCGCATCAACAATAACAGCATCTGGCTTGACCATATCTTTAGTAATAAGCCCGGGTACCCCTGTTGCACAAACAAGGATATCTGCGTTTCGGGTTAGCTCCACAAGTTCTTCGTGTGGTGTTTTTCGATCTGCCACCTGCACTAGTAGTTCAGATTGCTCCCACATACTCACAAGCGGTCGACCAACCAGCCTGCCATAGCCAACCACCACGATTTGCTTACCAAGTAAGTCAACATTGTAGCCAGCCAGTAGCCAGTTGATCGCCATGGGCGTAGCTGGATCGAATGTCGTTTCTGCCGCTAAGCCATCTACGTCTTTTTGAGCCGCAACCGCATTTAACACTTCGGTAGTTTGCAATGGGTCGGGTAACGGAATCTGCACAATAATCCCGTGCACCGAATCGTCCTGATTCAGCTCTTGGATACGTTGAATCGCCTCAGATTGGTCGATGGTATGCACGTCTACCTCAATGCCAATGTCTTCCCCGTAACCCTGTTTTAGGCGCATGTAACTGTCTACTACAGGGTCGGGATTGGTACGAATAATTGCCAGCTTAGGCTGAACGCCGCGCGCCTGCACCAAGCCTCGCACCTGATGCAGCTGCCGTTCTTTAATGAAATCGGCCAAGTCTTTACCATTTAAGAGCTTCATATGTCGCTATTATAACAGAGGTAATGTGACATGTATGCAGCAATTTTATGTATGAACACGGCGGCCGTATGTATGAATTGTTAGTTTTCTCATAGTGGCGAGCCAGCGTTGCTACTATGCTGAGGGAGTTAACTAATCGAAGGAGGTGCGAATGGCAATAAGCAAACGAGGTTTTGCAAGTATGGACAAGGAAAAACAGCGTGAGATTGCGCGCAAAGGCGGCCAGGCTAGCCACGGTGGCGTTGGCAGCAAGAAGAAGACCTAAAACCTAATTGCATAGTATTTATCCGTTCCGATTTTTCCAACCACCCAGAACGGGGGCTTTTATTCGAGCCTCCGTTTTTCAATATAATCTTTGAGCATTTTTGGCTTGCAAAAACAGGGGTATTCTGCTAAAGTTCCCCTGTTGCTTTTAGTATTTAATGTAATGCTAAAACGCTATTGGGCCAGTAGCTCAGCTGGTTAGAGCACCTGCCTCTTAAGCAGGGTGTCGAGAGTTCAAGTCTCTCCTGGCCCTCCAAACATAAGCACTATAAACGACTTCTCGGCAGAGGAGTCTTTTTTTTAGTCAGTCCCCACACCCCGGGCATAGCAGCACCCTCTGTCCAGGCATTAGTACTGGGTCATAACTGGCTGTTCTTTGGTATCTGGGTTGAGCCTCACATAGCCCTTAAGACCATCAGACGCAAAATCTAAAACAATCCGACCCATACTATCTTCATCCATAACAATCTTGGCTAATTTTTCTTTCACGTCCTTAGGTATCATAGCTTCGTAGGAGGCTTTACCTAAGCTAAGAGCACTGGATGGCTTAAACCACCGGCTTCGGACTTCGTGTCCCCCATCCGCCATACCAGCGTAAACTGCCCTGCAGCTCCGACTGGTAATATGAGCAACTCGATCTGGCGAGGCAAATTCAGTTAACCCTATATCGTAATGAAAATCAAAAGACGCCTCTTCCGGGCCGCTCAACATATATGTTGGTGTATGAGAGCCCGCTCGGCTTGGATACCAAAGTGCAGTTTTAAGTGTCACGAACGAGCCGAGTGCACCCCGTACACCATCAGCTTTAAACCAACCCTCGGCTTTGGGGTAATCACTATCGGATAACCGTTCGTTAGAGGGCCTAAATGGACGAGCTTTGTGATACTGCAGAAACTAAACAGTCCCGTCGTCCGCTTGTTGGAACTCCATGATTGGGCACTGACGAGTTGAAAATTTTGGCAAGTTGCGAACTTTTTCGTACTGTTTGACGAGAGCAACCTTCGTACCTTGATCAAGCAAATTATCTGAAAGCTGGCCGGATAAACTTCCAGGCTCGTCAATTCCCTCCTGATTACCCACCCAACCACCTGCTTCACCCTTATCAAAGTTGATAGCAGTAATATGATACCGATCAGCGATAGCATCATCTGCTACAACCATTATGTTCGTGCCTGGAATGTACTCCCAAAACGAATATGTAAGTTCTTGGTAAAAGTCACCTGGATTCTGGCCACTTAAATGTAGGAAACGTTCTATTGGCCAGCTACCAAAACCATTATGATAGTTCATGAAGGCTATATGCTCGGGTAAGCCTCTATCAATAAGTCCGCCAATTTCTTCTGCCCCTTCTCTGTCTACTACAACACTCTCTAAAAGGCCACTGAAGCGATCATACTCTTGCGGGTGTTCGCTCCTTAGGATTACTTTTTGCCCCTGCTTTGCCGCATGAAGCGCTTCATCAAGTGTTTCGTAGCGTTTTGGCACGTTGATGCCATGTGTTTCTACGTAATTCCCAATTTCCAATTTTGGCTGAACTATATCACCCCAATCATCAGAGTCGCTTTGTTTACGAGCAATCTCCCGCAGACCCGAAAGATCATCATGCAAATCTGCTGATAAAATCTGTTCCCTAATATCCTCGGGAACGAAACCGCACATTAACTCTAATGCCTCTAGGAGAGGCACGTTAAGTGGTACGTTTGATGGTAGTTTTTCGGTCACTAGCTTCCTCTTGAAAATAAACAAAATAATACCATTATTGTGTACAAAATCAAATACGGGATACTCTTGCCTTGTCAGTGGTTAAACGATCTCCTGCAATCTACCTACCACTGTTTTTGTGATGCTCAAAAGGTCTTTTCAGCAATACTCGCCATCTCTTGAACTCCTCAAGGACGGGCTGAAACCCAACCTTGAGTGCACCTCAAAAGATACATCAACAGATACCAGCTAGCCCCAATAACAGCACCACTGTTTTATAGGTACTAATTTATATTCGTTATTTAGTTCTGGTCTATTTTTAGCTCATGGCCATATTTGAATACATGACTAATGTTTCACAAAAATGGCGAGATATTGTGGGTAATCAATTGGTATCGATCACCCGACGAAGTTCAGAAGCATGTTTTTCAGCAATATTCAGACCAATGAGCCAAATGATTATGCTAATGATCAAGACAATGGCAACCGTCATAGCAGATTTTGAAATGTGAGGTTTATCTGCGATCAGATCAAATAATTTAAGCGGCAGAAGAATGAGCAGTGCGTAGCACGGCAGAATAATCCAGGGCAGACAGTACAGGATTATAAACTTTATCCAGCCCGGTTGCCGTTTTAGCACCAACTTTGTTTCCATGTGATTGAATGGCCAATAAACAGACATGACGTTACAGATACCAAGCCAGCCCCAAACTAATGCCAGTGACGCAATTAAGCCAAAAATTAGCTCAGACCATTTCCCAACAATAGCCACCATTAAAAGGCCAAAGATGAGACTTAATGGAATGCATACAATTACGATTGTTATGTTTCGAACGATTAAAACTTGTTTTAGTTTTTGTTTAGTTTTCACCTGCTCTGCAGACCGTTTCTTGTCGTACATAAATTGGTTCGTAAGCGATGCATCAGCAAGCGTCCAAAGCAGAACAACAGTTGCTGCTATGGGTAAAACATTGGGGTTATTGGTCCCAAGCATCAAGCTGCCAACAAAGAAAACTAATGACACAAAACCATTTGTAATGATGCTATTCAGTTGCTGACGAGGTGGACGCATCAACCACGCCAATTCCTGCTTAACATCTAGCCAGTACATTTTATAAGCCATATATACCATATCTTACATTGTCAGTTGCAAAGTATAAACCTCTGAGGGTAGCTAATGAAGCAATGGGATTACTGACTAATCGGCTGCAACAATAGCAATTATAGTGGCCAATTGGGATGTATTTATATTGGGAAATCTGCCTCTGTTTTTGGTATAATTTACATATGTCAGAAAACTTAGGAAAACCTACGAATTTTATGAGAGTACACATGCTTCCGAGTGGGGAGGTTGCTGTTGATTTCATTGAATTGACACCAGAAGAATATGCTGCATTACCGTCTTCACCAGAGCCCGAGCTACCAGGTTTTAGCCTGAGTACCACTGCCACAGATGAATCTGAACCTGAAACAGATCCGAACCTCAGAACAATGGCTTCGGAAGCAGCTATTCATGGCTTTGGGATAGACACGCACAAGCCTGAGTAGCTATTGAATCTGTTAGTATTTGTTATATGCAGACGTTAATCATCCTGCGGGGCTATCCCGGTTCTGGCAAAACGACCATTGGCAAACAGCTTCAGTTCAATGGTCTAGGAAAATTTGTAGATCATAACGCCATCTTGGCGGCCATTTCTAAGATAGCTGGCAATGACACTGGCTTGTGCGATGCAATTAATGGGCTCGAACTCGCCATTACCGAAAAATTACTAGAAGAAGGTGAAAATGTTATTGTTGCGCGCGGTTTTAGCCAAGAAAAATCGCTCGCGCCTTATACTGAGATCGCCCAGCGACTGGGGGCTGAGTGTCAGGTATATAGACTTGAAGCTCCGCTCACTGTTTTAGAAAAAAGAGTGACTGCAGCTGAACGCCACGAACAGCTGAATCCAACAACAACCAAAGAGGCGTTACATGCCTGGGTGCACGGCAATCCGTTGGAATCTGTTGAAGGTGAAATCATCATTGATTCGACTGCTGACATAGCTACTGTATTAAATAAAGTAGTGCAATAACATTTGCTATACTTTAGTCACTAGCCTTGCCGCTACGCGTACACGTTCGGACGAGCCGAACCGCTAACGCCTCTTAATTAATTCACAATGGAGGAATCATGCAGGAAGCACGACGTGTCTGTGTTCGCGGTCTTATTTACAAAAACGGTAAGCTCTTTGGGCAAAAACTCCATAATTCCAAGGGGGATTGGTGGTGCACGCCCGGTGGCGGCATTGACCCCATGGAGTCACTGCACGACGCCCTGACCCGTGAAATAATCGAAGAAACAGGCGTGAGGCCAGTCATTGGTCGGTTGGTGCTGATACAGCAATTTGCAACAAAGGGCCACACCAGTCACGGTGAAGACGAGCAGTTAGAGTTTTTCTTTCTCATCGAGAACGCCGATGACTATGAAACAATCAACTTGGAAGCAACTAGCCATGGCGTGCAAGAAATTGCCGAGTTTGGCTTTGTCGATCCCGCGGAGAAGAACATGCTTCCTGAAATACTGCAAACGCCCGAGATCCTGGATGCCTTAGCTAATGAAAAACCAGTCATTTTCTACACCAATTTGAACTAATACCCTTGTAAAGAAGAGTAAGCCTACTATGCCCGAACAAACAACTGACCCAAAGATAATCGAAGCCGAGAGACAGACTATTCGAAGTGTCGCAGGATTACCAGAGAATGAAGAGATTAAACTGAATGAAACTGGCTGGGATAGCCGTGTATATTCATTCAACGACGGAAAGTACTTCTTCAAGTTCCCTCGCTCGACCAAGATTCAGGGACGTTACGTATATGAGCTCGATGCAATTAAAGCAGCTGCCTCACTCGACGTACCCGTTCTTTTCCAAGAGATTTTATGGCAACACCCCGAAAATGCATATTTTGGTTACAGAGGAGTACCCGGGCAGCCCCTCAGTGGCGTTGTGGAAGAACTCCCGTTGAGCGAGCTGCAAAACATCGGTGAAAAACTCGGTCATTTCCTAAAAGCCTTTCATGCCCTATCACTACCTGGCGCACGAAGAATGAGTCTCAACGACGAGTCAGACCAAATACAACGTTGGTATGAGCAAAATCATGCTCAACTAAAGGTCAATTTTAGCGATCCTGAGCAAGCTGCATTACATAAACTTGTCTACGAAACCTGGCCCGCTAAACTTCATGAACTCGGTAGTGACCCCGTGCTCAGCCACGGCGACCTACACTCTGAAAACATTCTGTACGATGAAAGCGGTTCGGTTGGAATCATCGACTTTGGCGATGTGGCCTACTATGATCGTTCGAAAGATTTTCTTGAACTAGATGATAACAAGCATATATTTAGCAGTGTCATGCAGGCTTACAGCATTAATGACCCACAACTAGCTGATAAGATAGCCGTGCGACAGGATATGATACAGATCATTAACTTTGGCTATCACGCTGGTAAAGGCAACCTCGAAAAGGCCAAAGAACACGCCGAAATAATCAGGACCATGTTATAGCGTACAATGGTAACTATGCAGAAAATTACACCGTTTCTGTGGTTCAACAATAACGCCCAAGAGGCGATGAACTACTACACATCAGTTTTCAAAGACTCTAAAATAGTTCATATTGAAAAGTATCCTGACGAGTCGCTCGATAAGCATTTTGAAGGTATGGCCGGGAAAGTCATAACAGGTACGTTTGAACTAAACGGTCAGAGGTTTATGTGCCTTGACGGTGGCCCCATGTTTACGTTTAATGAAGCAATTTCGCTGCTCGTTTCGTGTGAAGACCAAGATGAGATTGACTATTTCTGGTCCAAGCTATCGCATGTTCCCGAAGCCGAACAATGTGGCTGGTGCAAAGACAGGTTTGGTGTTAGCTGGCAGATTATTCCCGCTAAGATGGGCGAGCTCATGGGCGGTCGACCAGAAGCCATTCAAGCCATGATGAAAATGAAGAAGATCATAATTAAAGAATTGCAGGCTGCATAAATATGTCGTTTCAAGCGTATATCGATAACATTAAGGCAAAAACAGGCAAAACACCCGAGGAACTGAAGCAAGCCGCTGAAGAAGCGGGGGTTTATTCACCCGACATGAAAGCCAGCGAACTGGTGACTTTCTTGCACGATGAGTTTGACCTCGGCCATGGTCATGCAATGGCCATCTGGGCTGTTTTCAAGGACAAGGGCTGGGTCAACACCAAGAAAAAATGATAACAAGATAAAGCCACAGCGTTTGCTATACTCGAACCATGGAAACAGAACTTGAGGCAAAGTGGCTCAATATTGATATTGATGCAATGCGTGAAAAGCTACGAGCAATTGGCGCAAAACTTGAATCGCCCGAGCGCCTCATGACACGTAAGGTGTTCGACTATCCAGACATGAGTCTCGAGGCAATCGGTGGGTGGGTACGCGTTAGGAATGAAGGTGACAAAATAACCCTTAGTTACAAGCAGCTCACGGATCGTTCCCTGCACGGAACTAAAGAAGTTACAGTAACAGTAAATGATTTCGAGAATACGTGTGCCTTCTTAACGTCAATTGGGCTTGAAGCGAATTCATTTCAAGAAACGAAACGAGAAAGCTGGAAGCTCGGCAGTGCAGAGATTGAGCTAGACACGTGGCCCTGGATTCCTAGTTTTATTGAAATTGAAGCCAAAACCGAGGCTGCATTACGAAAGACTGCTGCATTGCTAGATCTTGACTTTTCGCAAGCCCTGCACGGGAGCGTCGAGACCGCCTACCAAGCGGTGTATGACATTACTGAGGAAGAGATCGATGCCTGGGAAGAAATTCTATTTTCACCAGTACCCGAATGGCTCAAAGCCAAACAGAGAAAAGTGTAATCTCTGTTACACTGAAACCATGCGAGAAATTGAAGTTAAGGCTCGGGTAAGAAACGCCGATGCATTGCTGAAAGCCTGTGAACAACTCGGCATTACATTTGGTGAGGCTTTTGCCCAAGATGACACGGTGTATGAAACGACACTGCCGAAATCCGATCCGGCCTGGAATATTTTTCGCATCCGAAAGCAAGGCGATGCCATCATCCTCACCATGAAGTATGTCGCATCGAGTAGATCACGCGATAATCATGAACGTGAAACAACAATTGACAATGCTGAGGAAATGGCCGATATGCTCGAACGTGTTGGCTATACCAAAGGTGTCAGAATCAATAAGCGACGTCGTGTAGCTCACTATCAAGATCTAGAAATATGCTTCGATGAAGTGGATGACCTTGGTACCTTTATTGAGATTGAAAAGCTTGCCGAAGAAGAAGCCGATGTTGATGCTATCCAGGCAGAACTATGGGGCATTCTGTTGAAGCTTGGCGTACACCCTGATGACCGCGTGCACAAGGGCTACGACACGCTCATGAAAGCGCAGCTTAAGGCAGAACAAGACAAACTTAGCATCAAAAAGCGAGCCTGAATCCACATGAGCATTATTGATGATCTTTTGGTAAATACGCCCGAGCCGCAACGTAAGGCCTTGGAAAAAATTCGTCGGCGCGTACTTGCATTATGTCCCGATGCTAAAGAAGTACAGTCCTATGGAATGCCTGGCTTTAGTTATAGGGGCAAGTATTTATTAGCCTTTGCCAATTTCAAGGATCATATGAGCTTATTCCCTGGTGCTGAACCAATTGAAACATTCGCAAAAGATTTAACTGCCTACAAAACGTCGAAAGGTACTATTCAATTTAGCGTTGAGCAACCGCTCAACGATGAACTACTCGATGCAATTATTGCCAGTTGCATGAATCGTATTGATAACGCAGCTGGCAGTCGTTGACATAAGCAGTTATACTCCTGGTAGTGTTATGAAACAGGTAATCCGACGAGTTGGTTTATTAGTATCAATTGCTTTGTTGGCATTGTCATTCGGCAAAACGGCTTTGGCTGCCAGTTATGATGTTAGCGCTTCGGTGGCTTTCCCTGTGCCGACACAAGCAGCGGTTATTAATACTGCACTGAATAATGTTACGGTGCAAAATGCTGCTTTCCTACTTTCTGGAACCTGTCAGTCATTAACCCCGACAAGTGTGATTTCGGTGTGGCGAGGCGCAACGTCACTTGGCTCGCAAGTCTGCACAAGCAATAGTTTTAGCATTCAGATCAACCTTTCAGAAGGAGCGAATACACTAGTAGTACGCACTGCAAATGTGTCAAACGTATACGGCCCAGATAGTGCACCTATTACCGTGACGCTTCGCACGCCAGTCGTAACCCCAACGCCACCCACACAGACACCACCCGCCGCCACCACACCTGGCGCTGCTAACCTAACGTCTAGTGATAATACTGCCTTCAATAATGCAGCAAAAAGCGGTCTCACGATTACACCGCCTGAGCCCTTCTCGGTATTACCGACCAACAACCAGGTACAGCTGAGCTTCTACATTGATGGTGGCAGCACGCCGTATACGGTTGAATTAAACTGGGGTGATGGTACAACCGAAACAAAAGTGGTTGAAAAACCCGGGACCTACACGTTTACGCACCAGTATCGTAAAAGCGGAAACTATACCGTTAAGGGACGCATCAAGGATGTACTTGGTGCCGTCAGTGAGCTTAGTCATGCGGTGGTAGCGGTCAAGCCACTCGATAAATCAGTCGGTGTGACGACCATACAGGCCAGCCCAACAAAGAACACGCCAATCACATGGCTAAGACAGCATGCCCTGGTAGTAACTGTAGGTAGTTTGGTCGTTGGTGTAGCTCTGGTGGCGTACTGGTTAGGTCAAAGTGCGGCTCTACATGGCGCAACGTCAGCTAATGCTAGTACTGGCAAAACGCGAGCACCACGCAAAGCCAAAGCAAACCCAAAAGGTAAAAAATGAAGAAGCGCTGGGTAGCCCTTACTATCATATTCATTATCGGCTTAGGTGTCTTTGGGGTTATGCAATGGGCCAGTAAGCCAGCCAGCACTCAACGAAGCTCCGTTGGTGGACCATCGGATGCGGGTGTTCTGGGAAGTTCGAGTGAGCTCAAGCCGTTTAGTAGCCCCTACTTCAATACACAAGTCCCTGCCGACATGATTCTAAAAACCAGCAGCGAGAACCCACGAGCTGCCATTCGTGCGAGCTATTTATTTACGAATAGTAAGATGTCACCTGGAGACCAAGCAGCCATCACCGTGGGTACCATGGGCTTAAACCGCTTAACCGAGATTCCTGGCGTAAAACAGCGACTCAACGATAGCGCAAAATATGAAGCCATTACTATTCCGAATGCACCCGAAGGTGCAATGAGTTTTAAGAAAGTGAATAGCACCGAAGGCTATGAAACGGCTGTTTTTTGGCAAGAAAATGACTTGTCTGTGTCGTTAGTAGTCAGTGGCTCAACACTACGCCAAAGCGAGCTAGACCAAACGCTCCAGTCAATTCTTACAAACTGGTCATGGCGCTAAGCTAAGCGTTAGGATTACGTGGTACACTAAACGATAGTATGCACAAAGTTCTTGGGACGGCACTAGTGTTGTTGTTCGCTGCTTCACCGAGCAGTACCAATTACATTTTGCGTAATTACGACTGGGGGTCTGGTGGTACTGGCTCATCAAGTAGTAGCAACTATAAGCTGAATGGCGTGAGCGGCACGCAGACAGGAAACCTTCAGTCCTCGACCAACTATGCAATGCCAAGCGGCGAACAAAACGTACAGAATGCTGCAGTTCCCGCCTCACCTACCGTATCGAATCCTAGTAGCTACTATGACCGTCTGAAGGTTGTTTTAAACGTTGGCACTGCCCCGTCTGATACCAAATATCTGATCGCTGTTAGTAGCGATAACTTCGTAACAACCTACTATGTGCAAACCGACAACAGCATTGGAACTGGCGTGAGTCTCACAAATTATCAAACCTACACCGCTTGGGGCGGAGCGAGTGGCTTTACCATGCTCGGTCTTTTGCCATCTACCACCTATCAAGTCAAGGTGAAAGCCCTACAAGGACAATTCACGGGAAGCGCCTACGGGCCCACTGGCTCAGCTGCAACCGTTGCGCCCAGTTTATCACTGTCTCTAACCACTACACTTACGTCCACACCCCCTTTCTCGGTGAACTTTGCTAGCCTTACAGCCGGGTCGGTCGTAAATGGTGGCGCCGACGCCCTCCTAGACATTACTAGTAATGCTGTTAATGGTGGTAGTATTTATGTCCAGAGTGTCAATGCCGGCCTATCAAGTAGTTCAACGGGTACAACCATATCTTCTGCTTCTGGTGACCTATCAAGTGCAGCAAGTGGTTACGGCGCACAAGTAACGAGTACTTCGCAAGCAGCTGGGGGACCCCTAACAAGCCAGAATCCTTACAACGGCGCTGGCAATAACGTTGGTGCATTAGCCAATACCCTGCAAACACTATTAAGCACTTCAGGCCCCGTTACCACCGGAAGTGCTACTGTTCGCCTCATGGCCAAGGCTGATGCTATTACACCAAGCGCGACCGACTACAGCGATACACTGACCTTCGTAGCTGCAATGAACTACTGATTAATTTATTGATCCAGATAGAAAATTAATGTGAAAATTTCACATTAACACCTTACGCAACTTGAGAACTATTTAAGTTAAAGCATGAGCATTGCTTTTATGCTAATACTGATGCATACTTGTAACCATTAGTATTAACCTGTAATAAATACAAGGGTAACGAGGGAATATGCAAAAAACTCATGAACTGCGTGTGTCACCGTTGGTGCTCGCAATAATCTTTGGTGTGTCTATATTTGCAGCTCTGACTGCAGCCTTAAACCATGCCTCCGCCGCTTCATTAACACAAACATTTGTTCGATTTGACCGCATGAAAATAAGTACTGCAACAACTGGTACCGTTTGTGCCAAAGCTGCAACTACAGCCACAGAGGCGAGTGTCCAAGTTACGTTTCCAACAGGTTACACAGTGAGTACTACTTTAGCTAACTGGACCGTTAACACCACTAACCTTGCATGGCCTGCAGGTGCATCAGCATGGCCGGGTATTGGTACTGCGACGGCAGCCGCCGGTCAAGTAGTAACCTTCCCAAGCACCGACCTTACAGTAGGTACACTTTACTGCTTTAACTGGACAAATACCGCTGCATTAAGCATTAAGGGCACGGCAACCGCCTCAAACAGTGGCACCATTACTACTCGTGACAGTGTTCCTACAGCCATTGACACTGCCAACTTCTCAACCGCAAGCATTACTGACGATCAAATTGCCGTCAGCGCAACTGTTCCGCAAAGCTTTAGTTTCGCTCTTAGCGGTAACACAGATGCACTCGGCACACTGGCAACTGGTTCAGTAACGGTAAGCCCTACACCACGTACCGCAACCGTTAACACAAACGCAAAGAACGGCTGGTACGTATGGGCGCAAGACAGCAGCACGGGGCTTAACTCACCATCCGCTGCAGCTACTATTGCCTCAACAACACCTGGCTCCAACAGCACATTGGTTGCTGGTACTGAAGGCTACAACACTGGTGTAACCCAATCACAAACCAGTGGTTCTGGTACGATTACCGTTGCCACACCATTCGTTGGTGGTGCTACCGGTAAAGGTGGTGGCCTCGACACAACACTACGTACACTAGCAAGCTCAAATGGTACTGCTAATAACGCTGTACTGACACTAACAAACAATGCTGCAATCAGCTCCACAACGGCTGCTGCTTCAGACTACGCTGATACTATCACCGTGGTTGGCGCTGGCTTGTTCTAAAGCTATACTAGACACGTAACCGCTTGAACTAATCAAGTGGACAGATTTAGGAAACACATGAGACATCTGCATATGCTAGGGGTGGTGAAACGACGATTGCTAACTATCCCCGTGGCAGCAGGTGTCTTTTTGATGCTATTGGCACCGATTGCACATGCCCAAACTCCCGAGGAAGGCTTCTCGCTACAAGTTACACCTTCACCACTAGTTGCAACCGTAAAGCCTGGCACCATGACTACGCTTGACATGAGCATTCGTAATACGAATACAACACCACAAAAACTCAAGATGGGCCTAAAAACTTTCTCAGTCAATGAATCCACCGGGGAGGTTTCACTGGGTACGACTGAGCCATCTGACACCAAAAACTTTGTTACCTTCTCTAGTCAAACCTTTTCGGTTGAAGCAGGAGCAATCTTTAACCAGAAGATATATGTGAACACGCCTGCGAATGCTGGCTTCACCTACAGCTTTGCAATAACCATCTCTCGAGACGAAACGCCTCAACCGCAATCAACAACAGGTGCCAAGATAAAAGGTACGGTAGCAGTGTTTACGTTACTTACTGTTGATCGACCGGGCAGTCAACGAAAGTTTGAACTAAGTGATTTCAGTGTTGGCAGAAAAGTATATGAGTTCTTGCCTGCCACGTTTAGCATCAAGCTTAAGAACACCGGTAACACACTCGTGCAGCCTAAGGGCAACCTCTATATACAGCGTGGCAGTAACGATCCAAACCCCATTGCAGTCATGCCTCTCAATAAAACAGATGGCTATATTTTGCCTGCTACAAGTCGCACCTTTAACGCTGCGTGGCAAGATGGATTCCCTCATTTTGAAACCTTACCAAACAGCGACAAAAAACATCTTGTATGGGATTGGGGTAAGCTTTCACAGCTTCGCTTTGGTAAATACACCGCTAAAGTTGTCGCCGTTTACGATGATGGCCAGCGCGATGTTCCCGTAACTTCAGAGGTAAGCTTTTGGATTATTCCGTGGCGTATTCTAGCTGGTCTTCTACTGGTTGTATCATTACTGCTCGTGGGGATCTTCACCATTGTGCGCAAGACGACTCACTTAGCAAAAAATGTGCGCAATAAGCAATCTAAGGCTAAGACAGCTGATGAAGTTGAGACTGACGACTAGCTTTCGACGGATAAGATATGTTGTTTGCGGTCTGTTGGCTGTAGCGTTATTTGCACTTCTCCCTGTTGCTCATGGGCTGGCTGCCACTACAGCAAAAGGCGGCATCACTGTCAGCCCTGCAATTGTTAATCTGGCTTTACCATCTGGGCAACAAGAAGCATCCTCAACCATCACGCTCGCGAACACCTATGACAAAACCGTTCGACTGTCTGCTGATTGGCAGTCAATTGATGAGGCAACAGGTCGTTTAATTCCTTCTGGCCCGCTCAATCCAGCACTCGCTAACTCATTACGCATTTCTGAAACAGACATTTCTATTTCGCCCCAAACAAGTAAGCAGATACGCGTGGTCGTTCAAAATAATCCAAATTTAGCGCCCGGTGGACACTATGCAATCCTAGTCTTTACCGTACTATCTAGCGGTAAGGAAAAACTCGGTCTACAAAGTGCCTTAAGTGTTACTGTTTTTGTTATAAAGCGCGATGGTGCTAAAACGAGTATCAGCCTAAATGACATATTAGCAGTTCATAACCTTTTTACCCTACCATCTAAAGCACGCCTGACCATAACGAACACGGGCAATGTACATGTGGTGCCACGAGCTGCTATTACCATTGAACGAAAGCATGATGTTATAGCCAAAGCTATCGTAAACCAGGCTTCCTCACCCTTGTTGCCAGGTAAAAAAGCCACGTATGACGTACGTTTCACGCAATATAAACGGATCTATTGGGCATCACGCTTACAACTTCGCACCGTCTACCGGGTTGATCAGTCTGGTGAAATTCAAGAACGAACCTCACATTTTTGGTACATTCCACCATTCTGGCCCATCCTCATACTTAGTATCGGTGGCATAATGTATCTAGTTGCTCGGAAGAGCTCGGCAATTATCAAGAAACTTCGTGGTCGCATAAAGCACAGGAGCAATAAATCGGAGGTAGAAACCACCCAGATAATTAATAAAGATAATACATCGGTAGCAGGACTATCTAAAATAGCCGTTTCATCAGTAGAGATAAGCCCGTCGCATATCGTACCGGTTGAGCATGCTACAGTGAGCAATAAAAAAGCCAAGAAATCAAAGAAATAACTCCTATAATAATCTTGAGTGGATTGTGCTTAAGCAGTATAATTTATTCAGTATGGGTATAGGGATTCGGAGGAAGTTCGCCTTTGGCTTTAGTATATTGATGCTATTAGCCTTTTTTTCTCTGTTACGAGCAGTACCTGCACACGCCGCAATCAATTCGCAGATTAACTTTCAGGGCAAGCTAACTAACCCTGATGGCACAAATGTCACCGATGGTACGTACTCAATCCGTTTTCGCATTTATAACAGTGCCTCGCTCGACGGTGCTAACCCCTGTAGTGCGAATAGTTGTCTCTGGGAGGAAACGCAGGCCAGTGTCAGTGTGAGCGCTGGAATCTTTCAAGTTAATCTTGGTAGTGTTACTTCACTGCCCGGAAGTGTAGACTTCAATACTAGTGGTCTTTATTTAGGCGTCAAAGTAGGGTCGGACGCTGAAATGACACCCAGAATTCAATTCACTGCTACGCCATATGCGTTTAACAGCAGTACACTCAACGGCTTAAGTTCTTCGGCATTTGGCCAGTTATCATCGAATCAGACCTGGACCGGTACGAATACCCTGCAGCCAACAACCAACATTACCTCGGCGATTATCAAGCAAACATCTGCAGGTTCACCAACAGCAGATATCTTGAATGTCCAGACCGCTAACGCAACCAACATCTTGCAAGTGACGGGTCCGACAGCAAACGAAGCAGCCGTAACACTCAACTCAGTTGGGGCAACAAGAGCTCTAACGCTCGATTCAGGATCCGGTACTATTGTGCTCGGTACTAACACTACAACCCTACAAAAATCAGGTACTGCATTAACATTCGACGTCAACAGCTCTTCCAATTCAACACTTACCATTACTAATGCTGGCACCGGTGTGGCTAGCTTAGCTGTTGAAGGTGGAATAACTGCTACCGGCCTGAATACGGCTGCAGGTACCAACACCAGCCTTGGTAATTCAACGGGCACATTAACAGTTGCTTCTGGTGGCACATCTGCCTGGACGAACACTTCCGGCAACTTGACTATCTCTACGGCTACATCTGGTACCTTAGCCGTCACCTCGGCCGGCGCCTTGACCGTAACTGGCGCAGCCCCATCGACATGGAGTACTGCTGGAACAAGCTCGAATCTTATTGTTCGTAGCGGTGCAACAACCGCTAATACGGCTCTTACTATTGACACTAATGCCGTAGCAGGTGGTAGTGGTGGTCTAACAACCACCACAGGAAATGCCTCGGCCGGTGTCTCGGGTGCAAACAATATTTCAACAGGTAGTGGTACAACATCATCGGGTATTATCGCCCTCCTTACCGGTAGTGCCTCAACTGGAACGGCCGGCAATATTACCTTGGATGTTGGTACGTCATTCACTGGAAATGGCTCAATTCTCATTGGAAATGCAGCCCGCGCTCAGACGGTAACAGTCGGAAATACAACCGGTGCTACGGCGGTTAACATTCAGAGTGGCTCAGGCAATATTAATTTGTCTCCATCTGCTGGTAATGATGTTGTATTCTCGGAGGGAGCTGGCTCAAACATGCAAATCACTGCTTCTGCGGTACCTACGGTTGATCAGTTTGCGATATCGAACGCTGGCCAAGGGGTTACAACAGCTGGAATCAATGGCTTTAGTGTGAATTATGTCGGTGGCAATGCGGCAGTTGAGTCCTCGGCAGTACATATTGACCTCACGCCTGGTGGCACTTCAGGTGGTACATGGAGCGGCCTGAGAATTGTCGCCAATGGCACAGGGCCAGTCTCTGGTGTAACGGAATATGGTGTCAAAGTTGAAGGACCTACTTCACCAGGAGCTGGTACTGAAACAGGTATGTACATTGGTACTGGCTGGGATACGGGGCTAGACGTGCAGTCTGGTGGCCTTAACTTGGCTGGCTATACAAGCGGTGGCAATCCAGCCGATCCAGCTGCTCCAGCGGCTGACAATCTACGTGTGTATGCAAAAAAGGTTTCGGGCCGAATGTTGCTTAAGTTCATGGGGCCATCTGGCGTGGATTCCCCCTTTCAGCCCGCCTTATTTGGTAACAATATAGTCATGTACACTGCAACGAGTGGCACAACGGTGACCGGTGGTTTTGGAGCACTCTGGGCTAAGGGTAGTAGCGCAGGAACGGTTTCAACCCCAACTCCTGCAACTACCGCACCAGCTATGACTAACCAGATACACCGCACACGGCACCAAAACGTAGTAACTACTACCAACCAGGCTATGGGCATTAGATCCAATGCCGCTGATTCATACCAGTTTTGGACTGGCAATGCTGCTGGTCTTGGAGGATTCTTCTTTAATACAAGGTTTGATGTCGATTCATATCCTGCGGCGACTATAAGAATATTTGCCGGCCTAGCTTCATCAGCTTCGGGTGAAGTTGTAACATCTGACACGGTAGCAGGTGATGTGGTAGGTCTTTGGCACGATACCACCGATGCTGCTACAAAGTTTAACCTTGTAACGCGAAACAACACAACAACCACTAAGGCGGCAATTAATCTGTCGAATGCTATTGCAGTAGGAAACACATATGATTTTTTCATGTTTGTTAAACCAAATGACACAACAGTATATTATAGGCTCGACGATGTTGTAAATGGCGTGACCTATGAGGGGAATACATCAACTACCATGCCACGAAATACGGTATTCTTGGCACCACAGGTAGAAATGAGTAACGGTACCGCAAACACAGCCGTTGGTGGTACTGCGATTGGTGTAAACAGAATATACATTGAGTCAGATCACTAGAATTTCCCTGAGGTTTATGTAATTCCATGAAAAAGTCCAAGCAAAAATCGAAGGCAAGCGAACTTTTCCTAGACTTACGACCGGTTGCCACGTCTCAGAAAAAGACAATGACAGAGCGAATAACTGAGCGTAAAACCGTCCTCGCTGTTGCTTTAGTTGTGGTTGCTATGCTTATTATTGGTATAGTTAGTGTAACTTCTCGTGGCCACAAAACTTTAGGCAAGAAAGAACTAGCTGCAGCTAAAACTAGTGTTGGTAAACATATGATATTGCCTACTGATGAAGAGCCTACCCTCGCTCAAGTCGACGATAAAAAAGCAGTCAAAGATCCATTCATTGCACAGAAGTCCGATAATGGTGATCAAATTCTTATCTACAGCAAGAATAAGCTCGTTATTATATACCGCCCCAGCATCGACAAAATAGTGGCTGCTGGTGACTTGTTCGCTGACCCAGCATTAACCGAAGCCGATGGTGCAACCGTAACCGTACTAAATGGTAGTAATGATGAATCAAAAACCAAAAGTATCATCTCAAAATTAACCGCCCTCTACCCAAAAATGAATGTTACAGATGGGGGAAAAACAAACAAACAAGACTTCTCGACGACTATTGTAATAAATAACAACAGCAATAAAGATAACCTGATTGAGTCGATAACCCAATCAATAGGTGCTAAACGTGGCATTGTGCCAATCTCCGAATCGGCATCGCCAACTAATCTCATGATTATTGTTGGTAAAGACTAAGTTGGCATATTTCATTAAATTAAAATGAAGTAGAGCTAGCTAATTTCGAATCCAACGCTCAAAGCAGAAGTTAATACCATTTTCTTGTTGTGCATTTGATCGCTTAGCAAGCTTGAAGTCTTTTTCGAAAGCAGGGAAAAACTTAGTACATCCAAAGTCATCTTTTAAGCGAGTAAGGTAGAGTTCGTCGGCTAAATCAAGCGTGCTTTCATACAGCATTGCCCCACCAATGTTCCATATATCACCTTCAAATTGCTGCAGAAATTCATGAGCATCAGTTACTAAACTAAAACCAGGTGAAAGTTCAAAGTCGGCTGGTGCCGCAACATAATTATCTGAATTAGGATATGGTTTGTTTAGCTCCAGGTAGTGGCCAAGTCCCATAATTACTGGTGAACCGTGGATGTGCTCACGATATTGTTTAACATCAGTGGGCAGCTTGCCTAGCCAAGGTATGCCTTTGTCATTGGCAATACCCCGTTTTTCATCAATGGCTGCAATGAAACGAATCATGCCTTTAGCATAAGCCCGCGAATGTTCGCAAGCAAGTAAAATGAGCCAGTTACAATTGCAATTTTGGGTGAGTCATCAAGGATTAGCCTTAGCGCAGCCTCGGTGTTCGGCTCAATCACAATAGATTCAAAACCTATCAGACGGGCTTGCTTAGCAATGGTATGCGGATCAATAGGTCGTGAACGAACATCTTGTTGAATCGTATACGTCGTAACAATAAGCTGGCTTGTGATTGGCTTGAGTAGTTCGAGCACCTTCAAGTATTCCTTGCCCGCTTTCATGCCCAGCAGAACAGGCACCTTTTGGCTCGGAAATGCCACTTGAAAGCTCTTTACAAAAGCGGCCATCTTTTGTTCATTGTGAGCCCCGTCCATAATCAAACAGGTTGTGCCAATCTGTTGCTTGTCCATTCTTCCCGGCACATACGTTTGCATACTTTGCTCAAGCTGCTCAGCGCTTAGTTGTGGTAAACTATCACGCTCCGCAACATATTTAATAACAGCATGTGCAAGCTGCCAATTACGTTTTTGAAACTCCGGCAACTCCATAAAGATAGTGCTCTTCTGTAGATTGTGACTCGTTACCGAATCAACGTCATGCAGATCAGCTCCAACTCGGCGAGCGTAGGTTTTAAAAACCTGCATTACTTCAGTCGGCTGCTCGAAAGTAAACGCAACATTACCCTCATGCATTATGCCGGCTTTTTGGGCGCTTATTTGGGTTAGCGTGTTACCAAGCACATGCATGTGATCAAAGCCAATATCGGTCAGCACACACACTTTATCAGCATTTTGGCAGATGTTACTCGCATCATGCAAGCCACCAAAACCCGTCTCAATAACCGCGTAATCTACCCCTATTTTTTCAAAATACCAATAGGCCATTGCCATTAATAACTCAAAGTATGAAGGTCGTGGTTCAACGCCTTGTATGAGATCTAGGAATTCCGTCAGTACCACGCAAAATAGTGGTTCTGGCAAGGGCTCGAGATTAACCTGGAGACGCTCAGATAACACATCAATATGAGGCGACACCGTCAGCCCAACCGTCTGGCCAGCTTGCTGTAATAGACTTGCTATGTAGTAGGCAGTTGAGGTCTTGCCAGACGTGCCAGCCACATGAATGACTTTGAGCTTAGTCTGGGGATTACCAATTCGAGCCATCAGCGGTTGCATCCGATCAAGTGTAATATCTTTTCCGGTCATTTCTTTGACAATAGGGATATACGGAGCTAGCGCTGCTTCGGCCTCAGAAAAACTGCTTAATTGCCTCTTGGTCATAGCTTTAGATACTATCACGTATCTGTTAATTGTGCACAGAGGGCGTTACTGCAGGGCGGCAGTTAGGCGAGCAATATTATCTTTAAGCTGCGTACTGTAAGGACGTTTTTGCCACTTCTTAAGCGACAACTGATTGGACCTTTTAAGATAGGTTTCGGCAACGGCGTGCAATTGCTTGGCAACCTTTGGATCATAAGCAACGAGGGTGACCTCAAGGTCTAAGTAGAATGAACGAAGATCAAGGTTGCTAGAGCCCACCGTTGCGATAGTGCCGTCAACCACAATAAACTTCGAATGCAGCAGAATCGGTGCCTTGTATAAGTGCACCTCTACTCCTGCCTTGAGCAGCATTTCATAGTATGATCGTTGTGCGTGACCGACCATCCATTGGTCCATGACTTCGGAATTTATGAGCTTTACCCTAACACCTCGCTGTGCAGCGCTGGTAAGGGCCGTTAGTAGCGCATCATGCGGCACAAAATACGGATTTACCAAAACAACTTCGTTGTGCGCATTGTGAATCATACCGGTAAACAATTTAAGATTGTTTTCGTCGATGTAGCCTGGACCACTCGGCAAGATTTGCAGAACTGAGTCGCCTGCTTTTTCAACATTTTGTGGCTTTGTCTGCATGTCTTTGTGTTCTAGAATCTGACCAGTTTCAGAATACCAGTCGGTTAGAAAAACAGCTGAAAGTTGCATGGCGATTGGCCCTGCAAGGCGTACGACTAGCTCATCGTAGTAGATGTCATCTTTACGGTGGTAATTTCGCTGAACAAGGTTCTGGGAGCCGGTATAACCGATATGCCCATCGATTACCACAAGCTTACGATGATTACGGAGGTCGGGCCGTACATAACCCTTGCCGGGCATTTTCAGTGGCAGCATCGGCTCCGCATTAACGCCGTCTTGTTCAAAACGTGCCAACATGTCTTTCCACTTTGGATAGCGTTTTGTAGACAGCGAATCGTATAACACACGCACCACAACCCCGCGGTCCACAGCCCGCTTTAAGGCATCAAAAATTGGGAGCGTAAGTTCATCCATGCAAATAATAAAGTACTCAAGATGCACGTAATGTTTGGCTGCATCGATATCTTTGATGATATGCGGGATCACTTCGTTGTATTCAGGTAGAACGGTCACCTTATTGCCCGCAAAGGCCGGCAAGCCAGTTAGGGACTCACCGAGAACTGACAGCGCATGATAATCTTTAGGGACCTCGGCACTAAGTAGATTGTGCTTGTCGTACTTTTGCCGATATTCTTTGAGTACTCCGCCAATGACTGAATCGAGGGTTTTTTGGGCATTTTGACGGCGGCGCGGCAACTTTGGATTACCAAAAATGAGGAATGCGATCAGGCCGAGGGTTGGAAAAAAGAAAATGAACAGCAACCAGGCTGAGCCAGACGAAGGACTTCGGTTCTTGGGCACAAAGAACAGAGAACCAATGCGAATACCCCAGTCAACGAGCCACCACAGGGCACCAATAGGTCCAAGAACGTCTGTTAGGAAATGACTAAACATGTATGTATTAATGGTACCTTATGTGTCGCTAATTCGGGAAACGATTCAATCGGTCAGAAAGTTGTGCAATGTATAAGGAGCTTATGGGCTAATGGTTGTTTACTAATTTACGGGGTTGCAATAACGTATACGAAGTTAGTGTCTTATTTGTCGTACATACTTAATACATCTGCGGCATTTGAGGCTCTTAAGTCTAATATCGTTATTCTTTTTTTCTTCAATACTTCATCAACTAACCAAGTTCCGGTTCTGTATGCGATCCAGCGTTCATTTAATTCGGGGTGATAGAACTTCCATTTCGAATATACTCCTTCATCTGCGAAAGCTTCTGCACTTAATTTCTTCAGTTCTTCTGCCCACTGCTTTAATTTTTCAATCGAGATCTGCCTATAATCGCCATACGGTTCAAGTACTCCAGCATATTCACGCTCGAACACCGTGGCCATACCCTCGTAGATCGCATTGTCTATTGCTGAAAATGGACCGTCTTCTCCTGTAAATCCTTGGCAAATATGAAAAGACTCATGGAATACGGTTGGACGTATGTTTGCTTCCTGCTTTGCTGTATCGTCAAAATGTGGATCAAGTGAAATTGTTATGATACCACTCGAGTAAGCGTAACCCCCGATTCCAGTATCTTCAAGTATCCCGTAGTCAGAAAAATATATTTGGATGTCTTTTGGTAAATTGGGTAGCAGTTTACGAGCTTCCTCAAACGAAGAGGCAACAAGGGGGATAAACGGCAACTCATACGATTTATTCTGATAGTGTAATACTTCAACCATGGTCTAACTATAACAAAAGTAGCCGCTGCCCTGACCTCTACTAATCAAATCCTACTGGTACGCCCGACAGGATTTGAACCTGTGACCTTTGGTACCGGAAACCAACGCTCTATCCAGCTGAGCTACGGGCGCGTGAAATCGTATTATATCTGTTAGGAGCGGGTTATAAAAGGGGCCTGTTGAGTGTAGTTGTTGCTTTCAAGCACATCAACCATTGCTTTGGCTACGCTTTTTCGATGAATGGTTTCCCAAGGTTGTGGACGATGCTTGCCAAGTTGATAGGCCTCAGGATCACCCTCATTGTTCATTACTGGCGAGCGAACAACACTCCAGTCAAGCTCACTGCTAATTAGTTGATCAAGGTGAGCTTCACCATCTTTCAATATTTTTGGTGCGAAGACCGAGAATAATGCATGACTAAGGTTATGTACAAACTTTTGCGTATCACCCGGAGCATCACAATCGGCGCCAGTCAACGAAACAATGCGTGAAACATGCTGTTCTTGCATGACAGGAATAATGTTTCGCATCCCCTCAGCAAGCACGTTCTTCTTTTTTGTACCCCAACTACCTAGGGTGCTCACAACAGCATCGTTCCCTATCATGGCCTCTTCAATTGACAACGCCTCATAAATATCACCCTTGATTACTCGTAAGTGGGAGTTGCGAGGAAAATGGTAGGTCCCATGAACAAATGCCGTCACAGAGTGACCCCGCTTAAGTAGTTCATCCACGACTAATCTGCCTACTTTCCCGTTTGACCCGAAGACAATTACTTTCATACGTTAAGCATACCAGATTTTAGATGGTATTATGGTACCGTGCCCGCGTAGCTCAGCTGGATAGAGCGTCTGTCTTCGGAACAGAAAGTCGGCGGTTCGAATCCGTCCGCGGGTACCATACAGCCTATGCTTGTATAAAGCATTCTTTAATTAGAAAATAAGTAGATGCAGGAGCATCAAGTATTTTCTGAACACAGTCGCACAGAAATAACCGAAGTATACCAAGAGATTTGGGTTAGTCTGCTTGACCTTACTGAAGCCGATTTCTACATTGAATCTGTTCGCATGCCCTCAACCGGACCCTTGGACATTGAAGCAACCGCAGAAGCCGTAGGAATACCCGTAACTTTTTCTGGTGATGTCATTGGTCACGCTATGATTCGAGGGCTAGATACTGAAACGGGACCAATAGAGGTGTTAGTTTATGATAGAGACGAAGAAAAAGCACTATCATTTAGTCATGAAATTGGGCACTACCTACTTTATCTAACCGGTCAACACAAACGAAGAAGTCCGGAAATCGAAGAAGGTTTCTGTGAATATTTTGGACGCCTTATGTCAATGCCTGAAGTTGATGGCATATCGGAGAATCTTTTAACCGGCGAATTTGTAGAAAACGTTTGTGATGAATATCAGGTTAGCCCGCGAAGTTTCATTTTGTGGCTCATGGAGAAGGGTGTATTACCCGAACGAGTAATCGTCGACACGCGCAACCGAATTACTCCAAACCCTGATTATTCGCAAAAAGTAAGAAGGTATGTTGTTTGTCTAGCCTGTGAGTATGGTGAGTGTACTTGGTCGGGAAATTCATACGACTCTGGACTGCCCGTGATTAACCTCACCGACAAAGAACTTTCTGACAGCTTCACATTTACTCACGGTTTATTTGTTAAGCCTGGTGACGCGCAATTTGAGTTACTGCAGGAATTGTATAGTACACCTTAGGCACTAGTTAAGTTCTAACCTCGGCAACAATGCTGTACCACATAGAGAAGCAAGCATACGTTACAGGTCTGGATATTGTTTATTGCCTGACAGCGGCTTCTAATTGATAGAAGTGATCAAGGGCATCTTCAAGTTGAGTCTGGCTACCCACATCTCCATGATATGCGTTAAACAATGTTGCAAAATGATTATTTGTACCGGTAACAAATTGTCGATATAAAGCCAGGGTTACAAGAACTGGTATCCTATATGGAACTTCTTGGGGCACACTGATCTCACCACGTGCATTACTTACAAGCATTGGACGTGCTAACGAGTGCTGTGCTAGAAATTCTGTCATGCCTTCGTTCACATCAAGACCAGCATGTCCTACGACGAGGCCGCAGCGCAATCCCGCTTGCGCAGATGTAGCATGGTGTAGTTCATGAGAAATGATGTGTGTAGCGTCTTCATGGCTACGACTTTGTGCTCCTTGGCTTATGCTGCCCTCATACTGAACTTCGACACGCAATGTGCCTGGAGCATAATCACCTGCCACACCTGTATCATGAGAGGTAATAAGCCCATCGAGATGATCATTACTCCCAAATGTAGCTCGCTCCAGTTGACCTTGTGCCCGCTCTAACATATCGGCACGTAAACCTGTTTCTTGGGCGAAACCCTCAATAACAGTTGCAACCTCATGCTTTGAGGCATTCAATACATCACCATATTCATTAAGTAGTTTTCGTTCACCTACTAATGAACGACCTGCGAGATAGGTAGCCAATATAATTGTTAGTTCTTCGCCATTTGATTCAGTAATCGCTGCAAGTAAGTCATCTTTTTCGTCGTACTGCTCTGGTGTATGGGCGATTTCATAAATGCTTTTTCCTAGGCGTTCAGTAAAGTATTTATCTAGGCGTTGTGCCCATGGAAAGTTAGCCTTAATAAAGCCAGTCGCGTTCACAAAAAAGTTATGACCAATCGTCTGATCCTGCGGACCAATCGTCACTCTTGAGTTAAGATTCTGTATTGGCATCGTCATAACATCTGGGTGGCTTCTAAATAGTTGTAGTTCTGTACCATCTTGATATGCTTCTAAAATGGCTTCACGCTGTCCACTTAGCATACGGCCCACATCCCGAACATGCGTAAAGCCTTGGTCAAAATCTACAAGAATTGCTTCAACATTTTGTGGCTCCGAAAGCTCCTGTGCAAGCATTGCGGTATCAGTCACACCTTGTTCATACTGACCCCGAATTCGAGTCTGCTCAATAGTTGGTTGAAATTGATTCACCTTCACATTAAATATCATACAACTTTGATGTTACTTTGTAAATTATTCTTCCCTGAATTAACACTCAAAACGCGAATCTCTCAAACTTGAAGAGCTATGGGTATTCCCCGCACACGCTAGTTACAATAAATAGGACCTATGAATGCTTATGGTTATGGTAAGATTTAGACAATCATGTTTGTCATATTCCATAATCATCGTAAAGTAATTACTCCATGATCATTACACTTATAATTAGTGTCATTGTGGTTGGACTGGCTATTGGCATGTTTATTTTGTTTAAGATAGCTCGGCTCCCTAAAGTTCAGCCAAAGAAAATCGTACTGGAACATACTCAAGTCGTGAACAATCATCTGTTTACAGTTCGCCAACAATTACACAACTATCTGAGTGATGTTCTTAATTTCTACTACCAAGGAGATGATAGCGCGCTTACGGTACGCCGACAGCATATCGCGGATGGGCTTAGTGAGGCGCAAAAGAGTCTGGACAAATTCAAAGAGGGTTATGAGCCGTACACTTCACGCAGTAGCGAGGCACAATTTACACAAACCGCCAGCGCCTATCACACGGCTGCTCAGCAATTTATTGGACAACTCAATGAAGTGCTTGAAGATCTACAGGTGTTGCATCAATTAACAACGGGGTTGCGGTCAATTGCCAAGCAGGCCGAATCACTTTCTCAATTCGTCGATGAGACCGACTCGGCCAAAAAAACTCAACTCAGTGATCAACTCACTGTTGTAATTCGGGCTTGCGAAGACCTAGTAGGTAATCAGACGGGGTCACTCAAACTCCCACAAAGTAAAACGGTCTATGAATCATTGCAAAATGCTATCCAAACGTTACATGCAAGCTATCTTTCCGCGAAGAATCAACTCAGCAGTGATCCCTCACAATATTTCAGCACTATTAATGCTATTGAACCCTCGCATGTAGTGGATAGCTCGAGCTATATTGAACTTTTTTCGCACCTCATTCGAGATACGCAGCTTGAACCATATCAGCAGGCAATCGATCAGCTGTATTATCGAGCGTAGATTAAGAGAGAAGAAAATGAGCCAGCAAAGTACGATAACCATGAAAGATATAGAAGACGGCAATGCTGTCATAACGGGTATTTATGCCGTTGCCCGAGATGGTGGCAGTGTGTATTTTCAGATGAAACTTAATGACATAACCTATAGTTTGATTCTTGATCATCGTATGTACTCGGAAACAGACTCTGAATTTTATATTGGTGGTGGGTTGGGCACAGACAGTGCCGTGTCCTTGGGTAAGAGCGAAAAGCTGTATTCAGCAGTCGAGGAAGCACTCAAACAAAAGAGATATCTCAAGGTCGACTTCGGGTAGTGTATATTTCGCCAGAATTATTTTCTTACAGCAGGTATGTTTGAGCACTCCGGCAGGTGATCGGGAATAGTTATTGTGGTGGCTGTTTGCTCAGCGGGTAGTGGTGCGGCAACATTCTCTCCTTCTGGTGGTAGAATGGCAGGTTGGGTGGTAGTTGTGGTCGATTCAACTGTGGTAGTTGTGGTTGTGGTTGGGACTGCGCGAGAGAGATCGGTCAGTGGTCCAGTCGCATTCTCGAGTGGTTTGGCAACTTTATTGTCGAGCAGTTCAGAGGCTTTTTGATTCGCCTCTGCTATAAATCGCTGAGATGCCTCGGCGGACACAACCCGGCTATTTCCAAGCAAACAGTCTCCAATACGGGCCGCGTGATCAAGATTTTCCTGCGTAGCCCGGTCGGCCTCCTCGATTCGCTCACCCGCTCGATAATCCGCATAACTAATTGCACTAATCGATACGCCGAGCGCGGCAAGCGCCGATACCCCAATTATGGCTACCACTTGGTGGAAAGGCCTTCTCTCAATAACAATCCTTGTAGTTTCGCTACTGGCGTCTGTTGTTTTCCTGACTGATCTAACTACCACTTGGCTTGTGCCTCCACAGGTTTTTGTATGATGCTTAGTATGAAGTTTCGCACGTCCAGCTACAAGCATATGCACCATTAAACTACATGTTATTTTCACAATGTGTTACACTACCCCACGTTAACAATTTAAATATACAGAGTGCAGCGAGAGATCTAGCTCTATGACCTGCCAGCAACCTGCTTCTTGGTTTACATGCCACAGTAAGGTGCTCCATCTAGCCCGCACAAGTGAGCGGGAAAGATATGAACTCATCCTTCATCCTTTCTTGCCCACAGCATGTGCAGAAAGGATATTTTTATGTCAAATTATCGAACCGCAGAGAGTGTGAGCCCCAAACACCCCGACAAACTATGCGATCAGATTTCGGATGCCATCTTAGATGCATTTCTGGAGCAAGACCCAACCAGTCGTGTTGCCGTTGAGACGGTAGGCGGGCATGGCAAGGTTTTTATAACGGGCGAGGTTACCTCCAATGGCAACGTGGAAATTGAGCCGATCGTTAAAAGATTAGCTGGCGACGTTGATGTAACAGTGCATCTGGTTCAACAAAGTCCCGAGATAGCCCAGGGGGTTGATACTGGTGGGGCTGGCGATCAAGGCATCATGATTGGCTACGCTACTAGTGAAACACCAGAGCTGCTTCCGCTTGAAGTGGTGCTCGCTCGTAAGCTTAACCAGTTCATATATGAGACATGGCCATACGATGGCAAGACACAGATCACGCTGCAAGATGGCAAGATTGTTGCGGTGGTGGCAAGTTTTCAGAATGCACCGCAAGCAAA
This sequence comes from uncultured Candidatus Saccharibacteria bacterium, assembly GCA_964394925.1. Classification (GTDB taxonomy): domain Bacteria; phylum Patescibacteriota; class Saccharimonadia; order Saccharimonadales; family CAYLGV01; genus CAYLGV01. Next base: position 252,132 of record CAYMZG010000001.1, read on the forward strand.
GTTACAGAAGCGAGTGAAAGCTTGGCTCGAATCTGATCCACTGGCCAAAGCGGAGCCTGGTGTTGACCTGCATATCAACCCAGCTGGCGACTGGCAGCAAGGTGGTTTCGACGCCGATGCAGGCCTTACTGGTCGCAAGCTCATCGTGGACAACTACGGACCGCGGGTTCCCATTGGTGGCGGTGCTTTTAGTGGCAAAGACGCCAGTAAGGTTGACCGTTCAGCCGCCTATGTGGCACGTAAAATTGCTGTGGATTACCTACGTAAACGGCAAGCTAAAGAAGTATTGGTCGAGCTGGCTTATGCCATTGGCTATGATCAGCCACTCGAGGCCAGTGTAACTATAGACGGCAAACAGGAACTTATTGCAGGCTATGATCTGTCGCCGAAAGGCATCATAACCCTACTTGATCTACGCCGCCCACAATTTGAACAGACCGCCCGTTATGGTCACTTTGGTCACGCCGAGTTTAGTTGGGAGGTGTAAAAGCTGCAGCAATTTGCATGAAACTGGGAACGGGTGCATAATCAGCTGTGAGTGGTGGGGTACTAAATAAGGAGGCCAATATGGCAGCACAACCTACATATCAACGACCAGTTGGGGTTACCCTTCTGGAAATCTACGGCTTTGTCGTGGGTGCAGCAAACATCCTCGGGGGTATTTTGCTGATCATCAACCGTAATGACGGAAGACTTTTGACCGAGAGTTTTAACAACTCTGGGGCTCTCGTAACAGCAGGCGTTTTGGCAGTTTTGTTTGGCGCCCTGCAGATTGTTTTGGCGTACTTCCTTGGCCATGCCAGCAACTTTGTGCGCATGGTTTACGCTGTTGTGGCAACCTTTAACCTTGCAATCGGCATTTGGGCGGCCGTTGCTTTGCACAGCACACAGCGTGCTAGTGGTATCGTAACTTCCCTGTTTGCGGGCTTGGTACTGTACCTACTGTTTAACCATCGTGCCGACGAGTACTTTGGTCACCCATACAAGCACGATCAAAAATAGCGTTTATAGCTACCAACTAAAAAACCGGCTGCAACAGTCGGTTTTTTAGTTATGTTATTTTAGTATTTTGTCTGGAATGCCACGTGACAATACAATCACTAAGAGCGATAAAATAACCAAGAAGAAGGCCGATTCTTTAAGACTTTTTAGCTGGGACTGACTATAGATACTGGCAATTTGAGCGGCCTCATCGCTGGAAGCACCCTTACTCTCCGCATAGTTTTGTACATCCTTGGCTGGAACTATTTGTGCTGTTTTTACATTCTGATCAATGTAGCTCTTAGTGCTCGCCGGCAGTGAGCTGGCACTAACACTCGACAAAAAGCCGGTCGTAAGAGACGCCACCAGAACCGATCCAACCAGTGCCGTGCCAAGTGAAGAGCCAAGATTTTGAGCTGAACCTTGCAGGCCTCCAACCTCACTGGACTCTGTTTCGTTGACAGCCGACATATTGACATTGCCGAGCTGTGATGCCAATAACCCCAGACCAATACCAATAATAAACATTGCTAATGCAAAGTTAAGCGAGGATAGGTTTACGTCCATAGACATCAGCAGCAGTACGCTACCGATAACCAGCGCATACTGACCATATCGAACAATCTGCTTTGGTGTATAGCGTGCTATCATACGCGATCCCGCTAGTGATGCCAAGATTAAAGCAACCGATAGTGGAAAAATTTTCATACCTGTTTGTAGCGCATTTAAGCCCAATACCATTTGTAGGTATACCGGCACCATGAAGAACACGCCCGCGGTAATCATGTACTGCGAAAGCAACACACTCAGGCCTGACCGTAGCTGTTTGATTGACAGCATGCCAACGTGAAGCAGCGGGTTGCCACCGTTTGCTTCGAGCTTCTTCTGACGATCATAAAACCAGATAAGCACTGCAAAACCAATGATAATCAGCCAGGCGACCAGCGAGATACCAAGTGGTGCCACTTCATGACCAAAGATCACTGGCTTTACATCACTCGGTTGCACCCAGCCCCACACCTTACTTTGCAGCATGCCGAAGACAACAGCCGTCATACCAATCGCTGACAGGAGCGCGCTCAAAATATCAATTGGTGGCGTTTTTGGTGTTTTACTTACCTCGAAGCGACGCGACAGAATCAGGACGACAATCATAACAATGGTTTCGATCGCAAACACATAACGCCATGATAAGTACGTAGTCATAAAACCACCGATAAGTGGTCCGGCGGCAGCGGCAGCGCCACTAATACCACCAATAATGGCATAGGCAGCTACCCGGTCCTTACCCTTGTAATGCACCGCAACCAGCGCTGCAATGGCTGGAATAACCAGCACCGCACCAAGCCCCTCAATAATTGACCAGCCCAAGAAGAGCTGGTTAATGTTTTGGCTGAGCGCTGTCATAAGTGAGCCAACGCCGTACACAACTGACCCGATAGCAAAAGCACGAAGCAAGCCCCACTTGGCGCATAACTTGGCGCCGATCAGCATGAGAGCAGCCATGGTTAACGTATAAAACGTGATCGCAGCCTGCATCGAACTAACGGTTGTGTTCAGATCTTTAACAACAGTCGAGATTGAAACGTTCATAACGGTACTGTCGAGCACCATCACGAACTGAGCCAACGCCAAAATTGCAACTACACGCCATTTTTTCATCTTGCTGTAGATTATAGCCTATTTATTACTTTCTACCTTGAGCTTTGCTAGCATCGGTATCTGTTGCTTCGCCATTGCTTGTATCGTGCATGGAGAGTGTCTTTTGCAAGACTTCGAGCACGCTCTGGGCGTGTTCCTTGCTCATACCAACTCGAGAAACTGCCATAGGCTGATTATTGCTGCCGGCAGTCTGCATGAAATTCATAATTACACCGTAATTGTTAACCATAATGTGTACCATATCGGTGTACACAATCGGCACATCATGACTGGCCTGAACAATACCCTGCTGCAATTCTTCTTGAAGTGCATTACTACCGTTTTGGGTCGGTAATTCATCTCGGTCGTAGCCAGCCAGCTCCCAGAGCTTGGTCGCCATATCTTCCTTGGTAGCAAAATGGCTAATAAGCAGAAGGAGGATATCTTCTTGAGGACGGGTACTGCCTTCCTCGATTGCATGAAGCGCCTCAGGCTCTATTTCGACAGCACCCGAAACCTCAACTAGCGACTCTTTACGTTTCTCACGCAAACGCTTCAACTGGTTACCAAGGGTTTTAAAGGGTAGGTCTTGTTTGGGCTCACTCATATGTACATTTCATGGTACACCCCTGGATGAATCGAGACAAGTACCTCCGATGATTGGCCTTCCGTCTAAGTATAAAGATAGGGTACTATACCTGTATGTTCATTCAGGATAATGTCCCACTACAAGCCTACTCAACCATGCACCTCGGTGGCAAAGCTGCCTACTTAAGTGAAGTTAATGATCGTTTTGAGATCCCTCGCTTACTCGCGTGGGCGCATGAAAGAAACTTGCCCGTTATTATGATTGGTGATGGTAGCAATGTGGTGTGGCGTGATGATGGCTTCCCCGGTCTGATTCTGGTAAACCGTATTATGCGTTTTGAAATCTTCAAAGAAGATGAAATGGTCAGCTACGTCACGGTAGGCTCTGGTGAAAATTGGGACAATGTTGTTGCACGTACGGTTAGTCTGGGTCTTAATGGAGTTGCTGAATTATCGCTCATTCCTGGTACGGCGGGAGCAACACCCGTTCAAAACGTTGGTGCTTACGGTCGGGAGATACAAGACATCTTGGTGACGGTTGAAGCCTACGATACAGAGTCTCAACAATTTATTACTATACCCGCCTCCGAATGTGCCTTTGGCTATCGGACCAGTCGCTTTAAGACAACTGATAAAGGTCGTTTTTTCATAACCGCTATCACTATGATGCTCCGTCAGGAGAACGGCCAGCCACCGTTTTATGAGGCACTACAAGCATATTTTAATGAACATAACGTTACCAATCCGAGCCCCGAAGCTATTCGTAACGCCGTTATCGAAATCCGAAGCAATAAGCTGCCCGATCCAAAGGTAGTTGCTAATAATGGTTCATTCTTTGCCAACCCGATCATTAGCGAGGACCAGTTGTTCAGCTTGCGACAATCCTATCCTGCTATTAAAGCCTGGCCTACTGATGATAATCGCTTTAAAGTATCGGCTGCCTGGTTGATTGAAGAAGCTGGGTTTAAAAACATGCACGACAGCGAAACAGGCATGGCAACCTGGCCAAAGCAACCACTTGTACTCGTGAATGAACATGCCAATAGTACCGCTGACTTGCTTACATTTAAACAAAAAATACTTGATGCCGTTCTAGCAAAATTTAACATTACGCTTGAGCAAGAACCTGAATTATTACCATGATCGCGAGTGGCTACTCACATAAGCCGGTCTTAAAAAGCGCGGATTTTGTACTGAGCACATCATTCGATACAATAGAGTAAGGGTTACGGTTCAGCTGGCCAAAGCGAGCTTCAAATGTACCGACTGATCTTACCGAGCAAAGTTTTCAAAACATACTATTGCCGTTGGGATGGGTTGATACCAAGCTCACAGCCATTGACCAAACTTGGAACGGCATAAAATTCTTACGCCGTCGCACATAAACACAAAGTAGAAAAACCAGGAGGTGATCATGGCTTATGAAAGCATGGTTTGCGATGATATTGACGTCGATGTGATCGAATCAATTGAAGCACATTTAACAACTGATGAAATCGAACAATCTCGTGAACGAGTTTTTAGAGGTATCGCGGCTCACTGGGTCCTAGAAGGACTGCAACTGCCAGAATCACTCGATGTACCTGGAGTGCTCTCTTGTGATAACTCGAGTGAGCTACCGACTGAAATGCCAGAAGACTTAGCCGTGGTAGCCTTTCAAGATTATACCTACAAACAGGCTGAAGCCGTTGCAGACGCACTAGCCGCTTTAGATCAAAAAGATGATGAAGCAACATTGATTGCGGGTGCAGCTCAAGCGCTTTCCCTCGAAGCACATAAACGCCTCGGCGGCTTTGTCAGCATTCTTGATGCAATGGATACGCCAAGCGATGAAGTCTTAACGCTTTTAGACTATGAACCACATCGGTATGCATATACCGTTACTTCTCTGGGGAACCATTTACGCGGTAAAGGTGTTGCCGATAGCGACGCACTAACTGAAGTCACCACGCAAAGTACACTCATCGCGCGGATGCAGATTATTACCGAACGAGATGCGACGAGCGATCTGTTGGCTGGCAAGCCAATGCAAACACCACTGCCACTGTTACCGAGCGAAAAGCCAAAGGGCATACGTGGTAGGATACGCAATTTCTTCACGCTTGAGGTGTAGTTACGGCTTATTAGGCTGGTAGCGGGAACGCTTTAGCAAAGTCAACAATTGAGTTACGCAAATTCGCCAGTGCTTTGTCGTCATCATGATGCGCGATCGCCTCATTAATCCACGCTGCAATCTGTTTCATCTCGGTCTTTTTCATGCCTCGCGTTGTGAGGGCTGGCGTACCAAGGCGGATACCACTTGGATCAAACGGAGACCGCGGTTCGAATGGAATGGTGTTTTTGTTGACCGTAATTCCAGCCTTGCCAAGGGCCTTCTCTGCCTGCTTGCCGCTCACCCCTTTGTTTGTAACGTCTATGAGTAGTAGATGGGAGTCGGTGCCGTCGGTAACGAGCGTAAAGCCATGTTCTTTCAAGGCGTCTGCGAGCGCTTGAGCGTTATCAAGCACTTGCTGTGCATACACTTTAAATTCTGGCTGCATTGCCTCTTTTAGTGCCACCGCAATCGCCGCCGTTTGGTGATTGTGCGGACCGCCCTGCAGGCCAGGAATAATCGCCCTATCAACAAGTGATGGAATATTCTCACGAGTGTGTTCTGGCTTCTTTAACGGGTTCGATGGATTGCCATTGGCAAGAATAAGCGCCCCGCGCGGACCGCGCAGTGTCTTGTGCGTAGTTGTGGTAACGACATCTGCAATGCCAACCGGGCTTGGATATACCCCGCCCGCCACCAAGCCCGCCACATGGCTCATATCTGCCACAAAAAACGCCCCGACCGAATCAGCGACTTCTTTATATTTGGCCCACTCATACACGCGGGGGTAGGCGCTTCCACCGCCAACGATAACCTTTGGCTTATGTTCTTTGGCAAGTTTGTACATGGCATCGATGTCGACGTAGCCCGCTTTGTTTACATGGTACGGTACGCTGTTATAGAACGTACTTGAAAAGTTTAACTTCAAGCCGTGTGTCATATGACCACCGTCTGTTAGGCTCAAGCCCATTAAGGTGTCACCAGGCTCCATCAGAGCATAGTAGGTGGCCAAGTTGGCCGGCGAGCCTGAGTGCGCTTGTACATTGGCAAAGGTTGATCCAAATAGTTCTTTTGCTCGGTCACGCGCAATATTTTCAACCGCATCAACATTTTCACAGCCGCCGTAATATCGCATGCCAGGATAGCCTTCGGAATATTTATCGGTTAAGCGTGAGCCAAGCGCAGCCAACACTGCTCCCGACGTGTGGTTCTCACTCGGAATCATCTCAAGCCCTTCGGCCTGCCGATCTACTTCAGCATTAATCAATCGTAAAATTTCATCATCGTGCATCTATAAATACCTCCAACATACATGTTTACTCGTGCTTTAGTTTCTCTTTCAGACATGTATGCGCGCTATATCATGTACTCATTCTAGCATAGAAAAACAGCTTGAAATTTATCCTTCTGGTGATATCATAATTGGGCAATGCAGACAACAAACGAGAAAATTGGTCAGTTAATTTACCAGATACGACAAGAGAGAGGCCTCACCCAAGCTGCCTTTGCTCGAAAGCTCGGCACGAGTCAAAGCGCAGTAAACCGCATTGAGCATGGCAAGCAGAACCTCAGTCTTGAAACCCTTGGACGCATTAGTGATGTGTTAAATAAGCCGCTTATCTCTTTGAGTGGCAGCGCTGTTAATCTACGGGTTGAAGGTGGCCACGAACTCAGTGGCACCATTACCACAAGAACGTCAAAGAATGCCGCTGTGTGTCTTTTGATGGCATCACTGCTTAATAAAGGCACAACTAAGCTGAAAAACATGCCGAGGATCGAAGAAGTAAATCGGCTCATTGAAGTACTCACAAGTATTGGCGTGCAAGTTCGTTGGCTGCCTGGTAATGACCTAGAAATCAAGCCCCCAGAACGACTTGCTATCGAAAAAATCGATAGCGCGGCAGCCCGCAAGACTCGCAGCGTACTTATGCTACTTGGCCCCCTAATGCATCTGTTTGATGAATTCCGTATTCCTTACGCTGGTGGCTGTAAACTTGGCACTCGAACCGTCCAACCTCACCTATTTGCGCTTGAGGAACTCGGTGTCGATATTGTAGCTAAGACGGGTTTTTATAATGTGAAGGTTAAGAAGCATGCCACCGACCAGATAGTTCTATACGAATCTGGTGATACAACTACCGAGAACGTGCTGATGGCCGCCAGTCGTTTTGAAGAAGAGATTATTATCAAAATGGCGAGTGCCAACTACATGGTGCAAGATCTCTGTTTCTTCCTGAAGAAACTTGGCGTCAAAATTGACGGCATTGGCACCAGTACACTACGCGTGCGCGGCGTAAAGAACATCAAGAAAAACGTGACCTACTACCCGAGCGAAGATCCGATTGAAGCCATGACCTTCATCGCAGCCGCTGTAACCACAAACTCCAAGATCACTATTGCTCGCTCGCCAATTGAATTTTTGGAATTAGAACTTTTGAAACTCAAAAAGATGGGCCTGCGATACGATGTATCGGAAACATATCTTGCAGACAATGGGCAAACCAAGCTCGCTGACATTACGATTCACAAGCATAATGGTAAGCTCGTAGCGCTTGAAGAAAAGCTCTATGCTCGCCCTTTCCCGGGCCTCAATATTGATAACCTGCCCTACTTTGTGCCAATAGCTGCTGTTGCTAAAGGTCGCACACTGATTCATGACTGGGTGTATGAAGAGCGCGCGCTATATTACACCGAGCTTCGTAAGCTTAACGTTAGCGTAACGCTTGCCGACCCTCACCGTGCCTATGTTGATGGCCCAACTAAGTTTAGTGCTGCCGATATTGTGTGCCCACCTGCCCTTCGGCCGGCCGTACTATTGCTTATAGCTATGCTTGCTGCGCCCGGAATATCTATCCTGCGCAATGTCTATTCAATCAATCGTGGTTACGAAGATTTGGCCGAACGGCTTAACTCGCTCGGCGCCCAAATCACCGTAATGCACGAATTGTAGCTTCGAATCTGTTTTTGTGTGCTATAATCACCCCTGTTGCGGGTATAGTTCATCGGCTAGAATGCGAGGTTTCCAACCTTGAGAGGAGAGTTCGATTCTCTCTACCCGCACCATTTTGTTATAACCCATCCATGCGTGTGCCCTGGTAGCTCAGTTGGATAGAGCAGAGGACTTCTAAGCCTAAGGTCGCAGGTTCGAATCCTGCCCGGGGCGCCACACTTGTTTAAACAGAGGTAATCTGGTAGTATTTTTACGTTCCATATGGCGAGTTTAGCTCAGTTGGTTAGAGCGTCGGGTTGTGGTTCCGAAGGTCGTGGGTTCGATTCCCATAACTCGCCCCAAACTATTAGCACCGTTACTGGTGCTTTTTATTTTGCTTTTGCTTGCATGCATTACAAAATAGTGACAACATAACTCGCATGAAAAGCCCGTCAGAACTACCGATGACGTTGCCAGGCGAAAATGATTTTGTTCATACGGCAGAACATGAGTACGTTGCAACCTATGGACAAGTTACGACCGATGCCTTTAGGGCATTTAGTGAAGTTGCCGCAAACACGTTCCACAATAATCCAAATTACCCTAATGCTCGTTTGCACATTTCACCATACCCTTCTGAAATGCGAAGTGGCGTTTTGGACTTTGTTGTTGTTTGGGGCGAAGCAACGTCAATACCGCTCCCAAGACAACATATGCTCCCACAGTACTTTGGCAAAATTGCCCTGCAAAACCGTAGGAGAAGAAAACTGCACGAAGTCACCGTACTCGATGCGCATGGATTCATAGGTTTAGTCTCAACCAATGGCGATAATTTTCCACAACTTAGCGCAATCACTGCTGATGAACGCGGCCTCCAGAAGACAGTTAATTACGGGATTGCCACGAGCGAAGCATGCGACATGGCATTGGTTGATATACTCGCCGATATTAAGGTAGGCCAACCTTTACGTTTTCATCAGAGTATTCGTTGGTGGGAGCACACCATGTACACTGGGATCAATTTCTTTGATGATGATTTCACGCACCAGAGAACCAGCGCATACTAGATTTATAAGGCTGCAATAAATTCAAGCGCTTCATTTCGTTTTGTTAACGCCATTGTGGATGCAGCTTCAATGGGCAACAGTAATTTCTCGAATGCGTCCATATTCAAACCGCTCGTGTTTTGATGCAACGCTGCACGAGCCAGCTCAATGTGATACTTAGTGTCACTGCAAACCTGATCAATCACCTCTTCCCACAAAAGCTGTTGCAGGACTCCCTTTTTGGAAGCCACATCAATTTTCAGGCCAGCCTTGGGTAAAGTGGGGTACTTGACTCTTAAAAGAGCCGCCGCCACAGCATTAACATGACCTCGGCTCAAATCGTCATACCAATCATGCGCATCGTCGTTTAACTGACGTGCTATAAGGTAGTGTTTCATGAACTTACGGAAAGCAATCATTAACGAATCATTCGCCGAGAGCCCACCAGCATACAATGCTCCCAAGCCCGAAATGGCATGTCCTAGGGAACGATCGGCCAGTTGCCAATAATCGGTGTAGTCTGGTATCTGCTTGATGTGCAGAATGCCTTCGCTTAACCGTCCACGACAGTTTGCCAGTTCCCAGGCATTGGCCGCATCTAAGCGTTCCATAATCTCCGAGGCCTCATCATGAAATGATCGAACGCTCGGCAAGACCCGCACGAGCCGTTCGCTCAAGAAACGAAGACAAACATTGGCTGCCGGTAATAGTCGCGGGTCGCCTTCCCCATCTAAAAAATCGTCATATGTCGTGTAAGCCATCCAGCCCCAGACGTTAATGCATGATAACTGTTGTAATACTTCGGGCGACACCTTAGCTTGGAATGACTTTGCAACCAACATTGGCAGCATAACTATTTGGGAATCGGTATCCTGCTTATTTATCTGCCCATAAATCGCTTGTAAGCCATCCTTAAGTTCGACTTGCCTTATTAAGGCGATGCGCTCAAGAATGGCAGCCTGCACCTCTTGCTCGAATTGTTGTTTAGGACGCTTGGTTGTTCTTGCAGGTGTATTCTTTTGGAGCTTACTTTCATACAGCGCAAGTGCCTCCATGCACAATGATGTTGATAACGCTCGTGATGCACCGTAGCGAGTTCTGCCATCGACCGACGGATCAGCGCAAAATGCCTCCGCTTCCCAGCCACCATCTGTTTGCTGTAAATTGATGAGGTACTCGACCGCTGGCTGCAATTGCCGATGATCGTAGCCCAGCCTCAGCAAGCTTGTTATAGCCAGGGCTGTGCGTTGAGGATGACGCCAAGCTGCGCCATGTTTGCGGGTTATCAGCTTTTCGATTAGATTCTGCTGATGATCACCCGTATACCAACCTGCAACGAAATTAATAATTGGGTAGATGTTGGCATAATATGGTGAGCTCAGCTTATTAGCGGCAACTGCTTGTTCAATCAGGTCAGTGATTGATGACAGTTCCACCCCTTGCCGAGAGAGAAACCGGGCGATATTTGCGTTAACCACCAAATCGACGTCATTCCACGCAGGTTTTGATGATGTGGTAAGCCATGTTTTATACGGACCACCCTCGTGCTGCTCAGTACGTATGAGCAACATTGCAATACGTGCGAGTGTGCTCGGAGTGAATAGCTCAGGTTTTTCAGTATATAGGGCAGCAAGTGCACAAAATGTATCATCCAAATCATCCGGATATGGCTTTGTTTGGTGCTCATTCGATGTCCTATCCCAGTAATTAAATGACCATTCTTCACCTTTTTGATCAATCAAGAAATTGGTGATGCGCGCCTTTATATTCATCACCTCATCAGCCTGTACATGCTGCAATGCCAGCAACACCAAGCTTGGGAAAAACGTTGTTTGATATATTCGATCACCTTCTTTTGCAAACTTTGTCAGTAGTGATACCGACTCAAAGCCCCCACTTTCGAGCTGTGTTTGTGCCAAGTACTGAGCAGCTTTCTTTAGGACTCGTGACGGTATCATGACAATGGAATCCTTATGTTAAAACAGGTGCCCTTTCGCTTTGTGCTGCTCACCGTTATGGTGCCGCCAAACTCCTCTTCAATCGTGCGTTTAGTAATTGTGAGGCCGAGTCCGATCCCCCTGATTGACTGTTTTGTTGTGTAAAACGGATCGAAGATATGCACAATTTCAGCCTTTGGGATGCCGATACCATGGTCAATGACGGTGATCTCAACTAAGTCACCAAGTCGCTCTACATTGATGAGAATTGGTTGGTTTGAGGCCACCAACAATGTCTCGTAGGAGTCGATGGCATTTGCAAGCAAGTTTGCAATCACTTGATCGAATTTGACACCATCTCCATGTATCACTAGCGTCTTGTCCGCCTTCACCGATATAGTCACGTGCATCGCATTAGCCTTGGGGTGCATCACGCCAACCACACGCTTGATCTCTTGGGCGACATTAAAATCACCCACTTCACTTTCTCGGCGCAGTTGGCGACGAGCATTTTGCACATATTGATCCATGAAGCTGATACTCTCATGTAACTGATCATAGAGTGCCGAGGAGTGTTTATCTTTTATCAATTCAAGATTTAAAACAGCTGAGGTAAGGGGGTTGGCCAATTCGTGAAGCAATGTTGAGCTAATTCTACCGAACTCGGCAAAACGATTTAACTCCTCAAGCTTTTCAATTTGCGCTTGTTCTAGCTCTCTGGTGCGTTCACGTACTCGAACCTCGAGGCGATTACGCTCAACACGCAGGGCATGCTCGGAGCGACGGGCTCGTGCCAGCGACTGCTGAATTTGCTTACTTGATAATCGTGAAACCAGTACCACGATCGAAAAAGTAAAACCATATACGATCACATCGTTATAGCCACCAGTTGTATGCATCCATGCGGTATCGAATTGGATATGCCCTACGGCACTCAGGTGTTCTATCACCAACAGACTTATTGTGGCAGCAGCAGCCATATAAAGCGCGCCCCGAGACTCCAGCAGTACGCCCGCAACCACAATTATTAAACAGTAAGTCAGAACGCCTTGCGGCAATAATATGCCCCACCGGAAAATTGGATAGGTGCTAATACAAAAGAAGAAGATCAGATAAATAATGGCTGCTAAACGGTAATAGCCACGCTTTGAAGCAGCCAGTAGTGATATGAAAAAACAAACTATAAGTATCATCGCCCATAGGGGGATGGTTGCGTATCTCGTATTTGTTGTGAAGTTACTAATAATTTCCGACAATAACGCCAAGCCAGCCAGAATGATTGTGCCGGAGACAAGCACGTTGAAAATATAGGCGCGGCGGCGGTCGTCTTCACTACGGGCATTTGGTTCAATTAAGAGATTGCGGAATTTGGTGAGTAATTTTGGTAGTCTCATGATGTTTTTCTTGGCCCGGGAGATCGCACTCCCGGGTAATTTAGGTTGTTACGCGACGGATTGCCAAGGTGCAAATTCGTCTACGGCAGCGGCAGCAATTTGCGTTGCAGCAGCTGGCTTACGTGCCGCTTTACTCAGCAAAACGCTTTTCAGCAATTCACTCATAGAGTACCCTCCTTTCGTTTGTATTTGCTACGTACCTTCATACACATCCAGCTTGTAGCCCACGCCATGTACCGTTCGGATCACCTTGGTGCCGAAGGGTCGATCAATTTTATCCCGCAAGTGCTTAATGTGAACATCAACCACATTTGCCCATAAGTCTTCATTCATACCCCAGACGTGCTCAAGAATCATCGCCCGTGTGAGCGTCTGACCGGCATGTCGCATCATGTATTCAAACAGATCGAACTCCTTACGGCGCAAATCGATAATGACATCTTTGCGTCGAAGCGTCCGGGCGGCGGGGTCAAGGGATAAATCTCCCACTATTAACTCAGTAGCACCACTTCTATCAGATCGTCGCATTACTGCCCGCAGGCGTGCCGTCACTTCTTGCAAACTAAAGGGCTTAGTCATATAGTCATCGGCACCCATATCGAGTAAAGAAACTTTATCGTCTAACAGGTCACGGCCGCTCAAGACAATAATTGGCATTGTTCGTTCGCGCCGACGCAGCTCACGACACACATCCTCGCCACTGATATCCGGTAGGTTCAGGTCAAGTAAGATCGCATCATAATCGATATGCTCAGCCTTGCGAACACCTTCGGTACCCGTATGCACAACATCAACGGCATACAACACCTTAAGGCCACGTTGCAGGCTTTTGGCTACATGCTTGTTATCCTCGATGATGAGAATTCTCATGCCCCATACTATGGCAGTCAGTTATTAAATTTTCATTAAATTTCAGAGCATTTTTGTCTAATATTCAGAATCTGCCTGTGATCTGTGTATAAGTATGTATTCGAAACGCAAAAATTACATCGAGGATGACATGGTGCACCCCCGTCGGGGCTGGTATACTATATGGGAAGAAATTGGGAGATAATATGCTGAAGAAAATCAGGCAATTTTTTAGAGATTATATTCAATTTGGGCTGGTACTTATATCTGTTGCGGTGGCGCTTGGCCTGCAATTATCTGGTTATAAGACGGCAGCCAGTTGGGTGCTTGGGGTTAGTGCTATACTGAATGTTTTTCCACTGGTATGGGGCATGTACGAAGACTTTCGAAGCGGTAGTTGGGGCCTCGACGTTTTGGCCATTACTGCCATCGTAACCTCTGTGGCCCTGAAAGAATACTGGGCAGGTATGATTGTGGTGCTCATGCTAACTGGTGGTGAAGCGCTCGAAGACTATGCAGAGCGTCGCGCTAAAAAGGAGCTCACGAGTTTACTTACCCGCAAGCCGACCAAAGCTCATGTTATTCGGAAGGGTAAAACCATTGATGTTAAAGCATCAGAAATTAAGATTGGTGATGTCATTTCGGTACTCCCCGGTGAGGTTGTGCCAGTTGATGCCGTCATACAAGATGGCCAATCATCGTTTGATGAATCAAACTTAACTGGCGAAAGTTTGCCAGTACTAAAGAAAGCCGGTGACGTCCTATTGAGTGGATCAGTTAACAGCGAGGGTGCTATCACCGCTACAGCAAGTGCCACTGCTGAGAATAGCCAATACGAACAGATTATTAAACTTGTTAAATCGGCCGCTAGCTCACAGGCACCATTCGTACGCCTTGCTGACCGCTACGCCGTACCCTTCACTGTCTTTGCCTATCTATTGGCCGGCGGAGCCTGGTTTATGAGTGGCGATCCGATGCGATTCTTGCAAGTAATTATTGTGGCCACACCATGTCCGCTCCTCTTGGCTGCACCGATTGCCCTTATCTCGGGTATGAGTCGCTCGGCGCGGTACGGCATCATCGTAAAAACCGGCTCGTCATTGGAGCGACTTGCTGAAGTCAAAACAGTGGCGTTCGACAAAACTGGAACCTTAACCAAAGGTAAGCCTGTGGTTGATCAAGTAGTTACGTTTAACAACCAAAGTCAGCAAGAAGTCTTAACCCTCGCTGCGGCTATTGAGCAAAGCTCAAATCATATACTCGCAAAAGCTATTGTAACGGCGGCCGGGAGCAAGAATGCCAAGGTAACTGGAGCTAAACAGGTTAAGGAATCGGCTGGTCATGGTCTCGAAGGTCGAGTACAAGGCAAAACCGTACTCGTGGGACGTTTGTCATTTATCGAGGAATCGGGTGTTGAAATTCCAGCGAAAGCTACGAGCAAGAAAGTTGATCAGACAGCTACCTACGTTGCCGTCAATAATCAACTGGCAGGTATGATTACCTTCAAAGATGAAATACGCAGTGAATCGAAAGGCATGCTTAGGCGACTTAAGGAGCTTGGCATCAAACACACCTTGATGGTAACTGGCGATAACCAGCACACCGCTAACCAAATAGCTAAGAAGCTTGGCATTGAGCAGATTGAAGCCGAGTGCTTGCCTGGTGACAAAATTCGTGCCGTTGAAGCAGTTAAAGATCGACCCGTTGCCTTCGTGGGCGACGGCGTAAATGACGCGCCAGTTCTAACCGCTTCAGAAGTTGGCATTGCCCTTGGTGCCCGTGGCTCAACGGCAGCCAGCGAATCTGCCGACGTGGTAATCATGCTCGATGACGTCAGTCGGGTTGCTACTAGTATTGAGGTCGCCAAGCGTACCTTTTTCATTGCCAAACAGAGTATCTTGATTGGAATCTCGATTAGTCTTGGCCTCATGGTTGTATTCTCGACAGGCAAGTTTAAGCCGGTGACCGGCGCATTCCTGCAAGAAGTAGTTGATGTAATCGTAATTCTCAATGCCCTACGCGCTCATAGCGGTAAGCTTAAAGAGTTATAGCAGCTACCTACTCAACACCAGCACAACTAGAACAGGGATGACGAAGTTATCAGCACCGTAAATGCTAATGTTCTCACCGAGGGTTGCAAGTGGTGGTAGGAGCAATAGAACCAGCCACCCAGCTTGGCCAAACGAAGTAACTTGCAGTAACAATGCCGTTATGGTGAATGAAATGATATAAAACGCCAGAGAGCCAACCAGTGATTTCTTTTGCCCAAACACCTTGTAAGACGTTTTTTTGCCCCACCGTTTGCCCGCCAAGGCAGCACCGGCATCAGCCAAGCCCAGATGCAGCATAGCAGCCAAGAATACCCATTCATTCGGTTGCATAAGAGCAATTGTTACCACGCCAGCAACGGTAAAGATATCGCCCCAGGAGATGCGTCCTACTTCGTGTAGCCACGAGAATAATTTCAACCGCCGAACGATAATCATGTCTACGAGTAGCAATATTTCAAACAAGATTATGAGGTGAAAACTCACAAAGAATGGCGCAGCGCCAATGATCAGCGCATGTACTGCATGAAAGGTTTTGCGGGAGTATTCATTGCTCATATGCAACCGCACACGCACAAATTCACTGATAGCTAAGCACAGCAAACCAGCCAGAATAATAAGAAAAAAGTTTAGCATGTACCCATTATAACGGAATGGTCGGGGTGATCCGATTTGAACGGACGACCTCAGCGTCCCGAACGCTGCGCGCTAGCCAACTGCGCCACACCCCGATGAGACAACAAAAATAAACAAAGTTCGGCACTTTTATAGCAAAACCGTAGTGTGGGGCTTATTTGTGGTTTGTCTTTTTTGAGCTGTCAGTGGTAACGTTTTGTGATGCCAATTTCCGGAATGGGGTGGTTAAGGCGACGAGTATGGAAAGGATGATGACGATGCTTAGTAAGGCAGTTAGACCTAGATTTAGCATATGGTCTCCGATTAAATTGTGCTTACTATTTTACACCCGCTGGTCAACTATTGCCAATGCTAAGAGACGCCTGGAAGTTGTTGTTGCGAGCTCCTTATCTCTACGGCACACTCCCCAACAGTTCCAGGCACTTGGTCAATACTCACGCCTGCTGAAAGACCACAGTCAACTCTTGGGCAATAGTTCCCTGCTGCCATGCTTGAGGAACGCCCCTCGCAAGTATCCATTATTGCGCGGTACAGTTCCTTGCCAGCCTCGACAGTACTTGTTTCACCAACTGCCTCAAAGGCCTCTTTCAAGCAATATGAAGCTGCTCTGCACTCACCGATTCTCTCTCGTTTTCCGCTTGCAGTATCCTCACGAACGACGACGTCGCAGCCGCCTATTGTGCACTCGAGTGCCTGTTGCGTCTGGCGGTCGTAACGCCACTCGGCACCAAGCGATTCAAGCAAGCTATCACGTTTTGCCCTCAACTCATCATCATCTGTTTCAAAACCTAACACGCCAAGCAAACAGAAGCGGTTGTTTTCATCACGAGCTGGATGCTCACGATACGTGTATCTACGTATATTCTTGTTTTCTACCTCAGACATAGTAAAAACCTCAATTAGTACTACTATAATCTCATGATGTTGCCAGATAAACATGAGCGCGTATAAACAGCTACCCCATCGCCAGCCTTTGTACTTCTATAAGTTCCAGGCAGGCTCTATTCACCAACTAAAAAGCCCAAGCTCTGCTTGGACATTTTAGTTGGTCGGGTCGAACATACCCTACACGAACTGTTAATTCATCTGTTGGAATACTCAGAAGAAGCAAAAAGCATATTAAACGACCTTAGGAATGCCTGTAATCCAAAAGGTAGAGCTGTCCAAATAGAAAACTTAGTGTACTAGTAGGCATTAACCGCCTAAGAATAGCCAGCCCTTATAAAGTTTTTTCTTCTTTTTCTTGCCTGTCTTAGGGTCAATTTCATATTCATCATCATCTTTATGATTGTGTGTCTTATCTGACCCATGACCGTGTCCATCATCGGCTTTGTGACTGTCCATGAAGCCAGAGAGCGTATCATTACCTTGCATGGACTGATTGAATGCGTGGTCGTGACTACACATCATTTCCATCTGTGCTGCCATCTGCCTAAAGTCGACAAAATCACGGTATACTTCGCTTGTACCCTCGCTGACAATAACTTCCATACGACGTACTTTTTCTTCTAGAGCCAACTCGGTATCACTAGCTACTCCTTGGATAGCTTCTTGAAAGGCAGCATTTATATCAAAGTCCTCGCTCATGCCAAATGCCTCCAAACCAAAGTCTGGCATTTCTTCAAATCGTGGGGCTTGCTCTAGTGTGTTCACGCAATCAACCTCTTTACGTTATCAATACCTTGTGGGCTACTGGTTCGTAATGCTTCATAGCCAAGACCTTGTATAACTACTAATGCCTTATCTCTCGTAGCCGTTTCGGGGTTACCTGTTTGCTCATCTCGCATACCTTCATGCCATAACAGCATTGCTTGCCCTGTCTCAATTTGTTGTTTGGTGATTGTGATAGTTGTTTGAGGTATATCTGAGCCAAACAATCGTTTTGAAACTTCAGCTGTTACCGAATTGCCAGCTTGTTCACGCCACTTATGATTAACGTGCTGACCAGACTGCCATACAGCTTGCACTTTCGCATCACTGCCAGCAGCAAGTAAGGTTGCGAAGTGTTCAGCTTCAACACCATCATTACTTTTTCGTCCGTGGTCGCCGATACCTCTAGTCTCAGACTGCCCTGCAGCAGACAGCACCATCGATGCACCGTAACGAACCTGCTGACGGTACGGTTGTCTCAATACGTGCAATCGCAAGTTATCGCTTTTAAGACCGTCTTCACTAACAACAGCAGGATAGAAGACAGATGTGCCACGTTCTACTAGTGCTGATGGCACAAGTACAAGATAGCCCGGCAATACAGTGGCGGCTTCTGCATAACTGTTGGCGTTATGTTTACTTAATGGAACGTACAAGCCATCTAGATTTGGATGCGGTACTGAGCATAAAACAGCCTCAGCTCGTTCTCTTACAGTTGCAACCCGTTCTGCTATCTGATGTCCTGCAAAATCGCCGTCAATGCTTGCTCCACGCTCTGCCCCTAAAAAGGCATTTGTGTTGGCAATAGCATCTTCAACTCTAGATTGGGTAATAATTTCTGACATACTACCAGCTTAATGGAGGGTGATTGTTATTGCAATTTTGTTGCATTAAGGCTTATAATTGAAACATGTCTACGGATGATATAAACAATTTTAAGCAGATACTTACCAGCAACGGCTATCGTATGACAGATGCCCGTGAAGCTACTTTCAAGCTACTTATAAACCCCGAACCGCAATCAATAAGCCAGATACTTGCCAAGGCAAATGGTAAGGTAGACCGTGTAAGCGTTTATCGCAATATAGAAGTATTTGAAAAGTTAGGAATTGCTAATCGTGTGTATGTTGGGTGGAAATACAAAATAGAGCTGTCAGATGACTTTATCACTCACCATCATCATCTGAGCTGTCTTAGCTGTGGCAAGATTATTGATATTGAAGATGAGAAACACATTGATTATTTTATTCAAGAAGTAGCAAGTAAATTTGCCTTCAAGCCAAGACGACATCAATTTGAAGTAGACGGATATTGCAAAGATTGCCAGTGACGCCAGTACGTCGCACAATCGACTTTCAAGTAGCTAATCCAAAAGAATATGAAACATATCATAAAGGTAGGCTGGATCATTTCAAACAACTTGTTAACTTAGCAGAAGAGAATATATACAAACATAAAGAAGCACTAGATGAACTTGATGCTCAATTACCATCTGAACAAGAATTTTACGAACTTACCAAATCTAAACTGTTAGACCTGCTTCATGACGATGACATACTGGTGCTTGACGCAATCTGCTCAGAATTCGTTACGAACCTACGTGCTGGAAATGACAATAACCCTGTTATAAAGTTAAATCCACCATACAATATGCTGGTGGATTTAACGAAAATATCTTCTGGTCGGGGTGAAAGGACTCGAACCTTCGACCTTGCGGTCCCAAACCGCACGCGCTAGCCAACTGCGCCACACCCCGACAACGAGTTAGCATTATAGCCTACAAGTAGGATCATTTCCAGTTCTATTTGTGGCTTTGAAAGTAATTTTATGATATAATAAACGTATGCGTTATGCGTCAATCTTCCTGACAATCCTATTCATTTGGGTCGCCGTTGTACTTATGGCCGCGACACGCCACAACGCTCACGAAATCTTCGAACTGTATCTCGCCGTCATGGCTTGCACGATTGCTCTGTTCGTAATTGGCTTTAGGAGTAAATGAACAACAAGAGTATTGCCGCCATTAAGCGCTACCGGACGAAGCGTCTGGCTCGCTTAGTTACGCGCGCGTACTACCTGCACAAACGCAGTAAAAATGACCAAATGTACCATGAAATCTATGAAACCTTCATGGATCTTGGTGGCGTCTATGTAAAGTTTTTGCAGGGTGTGCTGCTGCGCACCGAAGCAATGCGCCGCTGGCACAATCCTGATCGATTGAAAATTTTTGAAGACCTCGACAGCGAGCCTATCGATGTAGTATCCATATTGCAGCGTGAGTTATCGAGTGAAAAGTTGAATCAAATCAAGGGCATACAACCACAACCCTTCGCTGCAGGCAGTTTTGGCCAGGTGTATTACGGAGAACATGCCGATGGTACGCCAATTATCATTAAAGTGCTCCGGCCGATGGTTCGCGAACTACTCAAGTACGATCTAAAGCTGCTCGGTATGTTTGCCAAACGCTTTTACTCCAGCCTGCTACCTAATATGGATGTCAATTTTAACGATGCTGTTAAGGACTTCTCGGCGGCAACACTGCGTGAAACCGACTATGTTACCGAAGCTGGCTTTGCTAATGAACTCTACGAATACTATAAGGGCCACCCGAAACTAGTCATACCAAAAACATATCTTGACCTCTGCACCCCAAACATTATTGTGCAACAGTACGTGGGCGGTTTGTCAGCAGCTCAAATTATCAAACTGATGCACCAAGGTGTTGATCCAAAGCAGTATGTGCTTGAGCAAATTGGCTCTGACCTAGATGAACAGCTCGAGACCCTCGGCTTTGAGGAATTGCTAGGGATCTTTCATTTGTCACGCATTCAGGGTGATCCGCATCCTGGTAATATTCGCTTACTGCCAAATAACCAAGTTGGCATGATTGACTTCGGAATCGCCGCCATGACGCCCCAAAACAAAGCTGCTTTTTTTGGTCTTATAACTGAATGGAACGAACTGTATCGCGATAATAATCGAATTGGTAACTTGTTCGAACAGTTTATTCGGTTCTTTGTAAGCGACCTGTATCGTGCACTTAAAAAGCTCAGCAGTATGCGGAGCACTTCAAACGAGGAAAGCGACTATACGCGTCATGTAGGCAAGATTGCCCAAGAGACGTTTAGCAAAGCCGTCGGCACCAAAGATGTCTTGCCTATGCTCCAAGATGTGCGAGCCCTGCAAATTATTAACCAAATGGTCAACAAAGATAATCGATTTGGTCTGGTAATGAAGCTCGAGGCATCCGACATGTTGCGCGCCGCTCAAACCTACATGGCGCTTGTCGAAACCATGGGACGTTTGAATGTTGTTATGCCGCGAGTCTTCAGTCGAGTGGTTGATCAAGTAAATAAAGATTTTCCAGGTCTGGCTCACCAGAGCGATGCCACCATGAGTGTTGGTCAGGCACTTGAGATTGTAACCAATTGGCTGGAGCGCATCGCCGAACGCGATCCAGTTCTGTTTAAGCAATTGCTGGAACGCATCCGTCCCCGTACAATACAAGATATTGCACCACCTAAAGTGCCCACAAAACCTGCGAGCACATAAACATGAGGAGCTAGCATGCTAAAAGAATTCATACTATTTATCAAATATCCTTATACGGCCGCTATCATCGCCACCATTTGGCTCGGCAGCGCAGCGCTACTCGCCATGAACGATGGCTTATCTGTTGTTCGGGTTGTAATCATTAACATGCTCGCTAGCGTGTTCATCGCGAGTTTCGGTTTTACCGGCCAAAAAGAGCTGTAGCAACCTTACTCAAGTATTTGTCGGATAGGCTCAATGGCGGCGGCCAAGCCAGTAGTTGTGTCAACCGTTATGAGTGTGCCATTAAATTGAAGTGTGCCCTGCTCTTCGAGCTCGTTGCGGCGCACTTTGCCATCACGCCAGCGCTGCACTATCACTTCAGTCTTAACACCAAGCGAAGAATGCAAGCTGCCACACATCCCCACATCACTCATGTGGGCTGTTCCATTTGGTAGCACCATCGCATCGGCGGTTGGCACGTGCCAATGATCACCTAACACTGCCGTGACACGCCCATCGAGGTAGTGGCCAATCACCACTTTCTCACTACTGTAATCACCATGGAAATTTACCACCGTGGCGATCTTTGGCGTGTCTTTTGTTTCCTCAAGAATTGCATCAATCGTACTGAGTGGATTGTTCATTGGCTTTGTGGCATCCTTGCCAACAATGCTTCCAAGCAGACTAATCACAAGTACTTGGCCGTATTGGCTGGATAAGAACTTCCAGCCCCTGCCCGGAGTGCCTGTCGGATAGTTGGCTGGGCGAATCACCGGCTGCTGCGGATCGCCTAGATAGTCATTAAGCTCATCAAGGTGTAGTGTCCAGTTGCCTCCGGTGCAAAAGTCTATGCCCATGTCTCTGAGCCGCTTGAAGTCGGCCTTGGAAAGCCCCTTACCATCTGTCACGTTTTCGGCTTGTGCAATTACCACATCTATCAGGCGTGACTTTTTCAGTTCGGGCAACACTTGTGAGACCGCGCGCATACCCAGCTCACCCATAATGTCGCCGATGTAAAGAATGTTCATGACACTATTGTAACGCCTAAAGACGCATAGTGCTGCCAGCGCCAAGAATGATGCCGAGTAACACAATGACACCACCGGCTACCACGCTCGCAAAAATGAACACCAAAAGGCCAAGTATCGACAATACCAGGGCAACAAGCAGCGCTTGTTTTACAAAGGAAGATGGACTCGGGTCAACAATGACATCTTTATCATTTGACATATGCTATTTCCTTACTTGGCGAACTCGATAGCCCGTGTTTCGCGGATAACGTTTACTTTAATGGTACCAGGGTATTGCATAGTGCTTTCGATCTTAGTGGCAATGTCACGTGCCAGTTTAATCGAACCGAGGTCATCGATAGACTGAGGGCGGACAAACACACGCACTTCACGACCAGCGCTAATGGCGTATGATTTCTCGATGCCTTCAAAGCTATTAGCCACGTTTTCGAGGTCTTTCATGCGTTCTGCAAAGTTCTCTGCTGAAATGTTACGCGCACCGGGACGAGAGGCGCTAATGGCATCTACCACGCGAACAACCAAGGCTTCCACGCTGGTTGCCTCAACATCATCGTGATGTTGCTCGGCAGCCAGGGCAACTTCTTCAGGAGCGCCGTACTTACGGAGCATTTCACCACTAATGTGGTGGTGTTTACCCTCAACTTTGTGCGTCAGCGCCTTGCCAAGGTCATGCACCAGGGCAGCATACTTGGTTGTCTTAACATCGGCACCAACTTCTTCGGCAATGATACCCGCCATGTGCGCCATTTCGGTACTGTGCTTGAGCACGTTCTGGCCGTAACTGGTACGGTATTTAAGTTCACCAAGCAAATGCAAGATCTCTTTAGGAATGCCGATGATGCCGACTTCACGAGCCGCATCTTCGCCGGCACGCATTACGTCTTTTTCGACTTGTTTTTGGGCCTTCTCAACGACTTCTTCGATACGACCCGGGTGAACACGACCATCTTTAAGAAGCATCTCGAGTGCGATGCGGGCTACTTCACGGCGAACTGGGTCAAAGCTACTCAGCACGATGTAACCTGGAGTGTCGTCAACCATAATGTCCACACCAGTGGCACGTTGCAAGGCTTGAATGTTTCGCCCCTCTTTACCAATAATACGGCCTTTCATTTCTTCGTCTTCCAGCTTCACCGAAGTAACGGTACGCTCGGCGGTCACTTCACTGGCCATGCGCTCCATCGCCTCAACAATGATCACACCCGCCTTTTCCTCCGCCTCATCAACTGCCTCATTTTGCAGTTTTGTAATAAGGCCAGTAAGATCGTTACGAATATCGCGCTCGGTCATTTGCATGAGCTTTTCGGTGGCATCAGCCTTGCTGAGCTTAGCAATCTTTTCAAGTTTTTCTTGCTGCTTAGTGCGAATGTCACGAATTTCATTCTTGAGCGTCTCAACTTCGTCCTCACCCTTGCGCAGGTTCTCGGCGCGCTTATCAAGCTCATCGAGCTTCTTGTCGAGTGACTCCTCACGAGACAGTAAGCGCTTTTCAATATCTTTTAATTCTTTGCGGCGGTTTTGTTCGTCTTTGCGGGCCTCTTCGGTCGCTTTCAGGGCTTCTTCTCGGGCCTCTTCTACTAATTTATTGGCTTCCTTCTGGGCCTTGGCCAAATCCTTTTGAGCCTTCTCCTCGGCTGAGCCAATTTTTTTCTTACTAATAACTGTGTTGGCACCATAGCCAACACCAGCCCCAACAATTGCGAGCAGTAGCGCAACTAGAACCATAGGGTGTTCCTTTCTAATGCAGATTTACGCATGCACCCGAGACGATCACTATCACTTCATTAGTCCGGCGGCGATAATCTGAAATTTTTCAGTAATTGTAATAAATCAAAATGGATTCGCTCCCAAAACAGGTAATCCTACCTAAAACTATACCCTTCGGTAAGCCAACTGGCAATATTAGTCTTGTACAGTATAGACAATTACACGCTTTTCATACTGATTCGTACGAACGTTAAAACGCCCACTCGCAGTCATGAGATTTAGTCCCTGCTTTCCGGAGACGGCCGAATTCAGCACCTTGCGCATATCAAGGTTATCGAAATCTGCCTGCTCGGCACTCACAACCGTGTAGGTAAGTAATTTGCCGTCGCCGCGCTCAATAGTCACCTTGTCACTTTTTTTAAGCGTACCAAGGCCATAAAAGACTCCTCGGTTAGATTGACCAGCAACATGACCATCCAATAATATGGTACCGTTCTCACCTGGCAGGGAACTATTCTCATACCAACCAACGTCATAAATGTTTGTAGGCCCCTTAACACTGCCATTGCTGTCGGGCCCAACTCGACGAACTCTGGCATTTACGCCTATTCTATCAATCTTCAAATAGCGCGGCATATTGGCCGCAACGGTGTAACCCTTAATATCGAGTGGTGGGTTATCTTCACTTGGCAAATCACTGCCAGACGTGCCATCGCTTGTACTCCCCGAACCCTTACTTGTCTGCTTGGCAAGCACTTGGGTTGGCCCAGAACTTCCGTTTATTTTTTTATAGACCACAAAGCCAGTTGTACTGGCCAATACCAATAAAAAGGCTGCTAAGCCTGCTGCAAGGTATGGTTTGAACGAGTGGTGTTTTTTAGGTCGATACTTCTTCGCAGATGCTTTTACAACTTGCCGACGAAGTACTCCCGAACGAGTTTGGCGCGGCAAGTGCGCCGACCCACCAGTCGTACTTCGCTGCAGTGGAGTGGTGCGGATTTTTAAGACTGCGGGCTGTGCTTTGGCTTGATTGGTAGCGCTCGCAGATCGTAGTGGCGGAGCTGTTTGTTTATCTGCAATTTGATTGGACTGAACTTGGGCAGCAGCTGAGGTTGGTCGTTGACTAGTCGGTGTGGACGTTA
The DNA here is from genome assembly GCA_964394925.1 of uncultured Candidatus Saccharibacteria bacterium. GTDB lineage: Bacteria > Patescibacteriota > Saccharimonadia > Saccharimonadales > CAYLGV01 > CAYLGV01. The sequence continues at coordinate 277,337 of CAYMZG010000001.1, forward strand.
GTGGTGACAGTGGCAACTGTTGCGTCGACTCTGTTTGGCTCGTGGTTGGCCGTATTGGGCGAATATCTTGATCGAGACCATTAGATACATGGGCGCGCCGAACTCGAGGGCTGCGCATGCGCCCCCGTACTGTTGGATGATCGAGATGAACGCGCGACTGTCGCTCCATGACGCTCCTGTCGTGTCATTACTGGCGTGACGCTTTAACAAGCGTAACGTTCACTTCACCCTAATGAGTAAAGAAGATGTAGTATCCATGCGGTTTGTATCAGAAACCAGCTATGCCACTCTCTAGTCAAAACTGCACTTTATTGTAACTTTTTGTTGTTAATTAATACTACAGTTGTTACTATAGTTACCTCTTATGGTTTGTCAAGCACTTTCGCTTCTGGTGTAGTACAGATTACCTCACTTTTTCTGCTGTGTAATATGCACCGGGGCACCATATTCTGGCAGACCAATTTTATCTGTTTCACCATGCAACAGACGCGTTATGCCCTGTTGAATCCAATCTGATTGCGTCGCAACAAGCGGGATGCCTAGGCTGTACGCCAGGGCATTGGCCACGCTCAGCCCAATACGAAGGCCCGTGAAACTGCCTGGACCCTGATATACAACAATACCATCCACATCTGCAAACGATAATGCTTGGTCTTTGAGCAAATCTTGAACGCGAGTATGAATTGTTTCCGCTAATTGTCGATGCGCCTCCCAGATCACATAGGCGACTTGGTGGCTGTCGTTATAGATACCAAGCTCTGATTCTGGTTTATCGCTACGGATGGTCAGTATATTCATTGCAAGATATACTCCAGTGACTCGGGAAATTTACACACCAGCGTGCGACCAGTGTCGGAAGTCTTGTCGATAGAGATGGTTAGTCGATGGGCTGGCAGCACGTTTTGCACGATATCGCCCCATTCCACCACCACTATTCCATGTGGATCATCGGCCGCATCATGCAGCTCATGTGCCATCAAGCCAGCTTCTTGTAAGCGGTAGAAATCAAAGTGGTAGAGCGTCTTGCCGTTAGCTTGATACGTTTTCGAGATGGTGAACGTTGGACTGGCAACCACATCATGGCTGCCCAAGCCCTTGGCAATTCCCCTGGTTAGGGTGGTCTTACCACCACCAAGATCGCTCTGAAGCTCAATCACCTCACCGCCCCTCAGCCTGGCTCCCAATTGCTCGCCGAACGCCTCTGTTGCCTTTGAGTTTTCGCACTGAAAGCGCAATGTCTTGACGGTATTCATATATCCCATATACTACCGTGCTCAGTCCAACACCAGCAAGCACAAGCGGATGAAGTTTGCTACCGACAGACGCATTACCGGAACCATTCTTAGAAGTATTGGATGAATTGGATTTTTTTGTCGAAGCTGGCGTTTTTGCTTTCTTAGTCGACGCTTTAACCACCTTGGATGGCTTTGCGGCACTCTTGGCCACAGGTTTTGATGTCTTAGAGGTTTTGGGTGACTTCGAGACTGATGAAGCCTGCTTGCTGGCACCAACCGCCTCTGTTAGGGCGTTGATGCTGCCCGGTGTTGGCGTGGCCGTCCATTGCCAGCTATCGTCGATGAATGCCCATGCCTTTCCGGCATCCGCCGCATCATACACGTCAGTCTCTGAAACTACTGCACCACGGGCATCGAGAAGACGCGCCCGTCCGCCAGAATTTGATAACAAAAGGTGTGTTTCAAGAACCGTAAATGCCACATATGAATCGGGCTCAAGTATATGTTCTGGGAACGTATATGAATAGGTAAAATTGTTGCCTGACTGTAGCTTGTAGTCTTTTAGGTTCACTGTGTGCGACGAAAGATTGTGAATCTCGATATACTCGTTCGATTCATCGTTCTGCGGGGCGGCTGGATTAGGTAGTAGTTCCGAGATTTCCAAAACGTCCGGCGAAGGCGTTGGGACGACCTGTTCCGCAGGCTCAAGTGTCGGTGTTGGCGTTACCCCGAGCGCACTGCCTATTGGGTTGGGCTCTGACAACTGCCATTGGGCGGGTGTCATAACATACTCTCCCTGTGGCGAGTGAGCGCGCGCAATAACTTGGTTTTTAGCTGCGGTCGTACTCGGCATATACACGATACTCCCCGTTGCCTGCACGACCGCAGCGGTCCAATGGAGTTCATCAATAATTTGACCATTTTTATCGGTTAACTGGAGAGTCCCGCCCGCGTCTGCCAGGCTTGTGAATGGCGATTTCTGAGCTAGGCTCATCTTAGAGTCTTGTTCATTCTTGGCAAGCAAGTAGTAGTGCTTCGGCTCAAGCTGGCCTTGAGCAATTACAAAACGGGTAAACGATTGATCAGCCGCTGGCACCGACGTATTGGCATAACCGATCGAATAATCGTTTAACGATACCGGCACGTCTGCAGGGTTATATAGCTCGATATACTCATCAAAGCCAGTTGTGTCATTACGCACCTTGACCTCGCTGATTATAAGAGTTGGTGCGTCTGCCTGAAGATGACCGAGCATCATGCCAACCAACACAACCGCAAGCACACAACACACATACCAAGAAAGTTTTACGATTTTCATATTCTCAGTTTATACTAAGTTTAATCTAAGTAATATGGTTTTATGAACAACTTTTCGTAGTAAGGATTACTGATTTGGTGGAAAGGTTGTTTATACTGTTAAGTGGTATGTTAATTCTGAGCGCTAGTCTTCTCGGTCAATCTGTCATGTCGCTTCGTACGGGTAGCGAGGTGGCCATTACACGCGAATACATCATTAACCCAAATAACCTAAAAATTGAGGGGTTCTTCTGTGATGATCGTTTTGATAAATCACGACTCGTATTGCTTGGCCAGGATATACGTGATCACATCAAACAAGGCTTTGTGGTTGACGACCACGAGGTTCTGGTTGAGCCAGATGAGCTCGTCCGCCTTAAAGACATTTTGAAAATGAAGTTTAGTCTTATTGGCAAGCCGGTGGTTGGCGCCAATAAACAGCGGCTCGGCAAAGTAACCGACTTTGCAATCGACGGCGACTCGCTATACATCCAAAAGTTGTATATCGGGCAAAACTTGTTAAAAAGTTTCAGTGGCGGCACGCTGAGTGTGGACCGCAGCCAGATTATTGAGATCACTGATCGTAAGATTGTTGTTCAGAATCCGCTCAAGGGCGTACGTGCCACGTCACCCATCTCAATTACCCCCAGTGCCTAGTCAGCGGTATCTTTATGGTCATCATAGCCTTCATTAGCCAAATGAATTGCCGACTTTATATCACCGTAGTTATAACCTTGGCGTATCAGATATTGCATGAGCTTAGTACTATCTTGATATTTAGCTTGGTGACGTTTGCGCTCAATAAGCTCAACGAGCAGGGCTGTCTCGTTAGTGTCGTCTTCAGCAAGGGTGGCCGTAATAATGTCATCACTCACCCGTTTTTGCCGTAGCTCCATCTGTAACCGTTTACGACTGACGGGCTTGAGGAGACGCCTATTCGCTACCCAGGCCGAGGCAAACTTAACATCATCGACATAACCATACTCAGAGAGCTGTGCAATCACTTGGTCAATTACTTCGGGGTCATATTCTTTGCGCCTCAGATAATCGCGCAGCTCCCACTCGCTTCGTTGACGGCGAGCTAACTGGCCCGAAGCTTGATAACGAGCCTTATCTAATACACTATCGTCTTTAAGTTTCTGTAGCTCACCCGCACTTAATTCTTTGCCTAAGTGCAAGCCAAGTTTCAGCACTTCACTCTCTGAAAACGCGCATACATATGAACCATCTATGTACACCGAGTAGCGATCACGGCGTTTAACTTGCTGCTTCAGCGCCGTGATCCTCATGCCTGGCCCCGGTTACCTAGTCTTTGTTGACACTATCGGTAATCTGTTTGGCAATGGCGTCGAGAACCTTGGGATTTTCGTCGAGGTAGACTTTGGCAGCTTCACGTCCTTGCGCAATCTTTTCGCCGTTATAGCTATACCAAGCTCCTGACTTTTCGACGATGTCTCGGGCAGCTGCAATGTCAAGAATGTCACCACTTTTGCTAATTCCTTGGTTGTACATAATATCGAATTCAGCCTCTCGGAAAGGGGGTGCAATCTTGTTCTTGACCACCTTCACTCTTGTGCGGTTGCCAACCACATTTTCACCCTGTTTTATTTGAGCAATACGACGAATATCCATGCGTACTGACGCATAAAACTTTAAGGCGTTACCGCCAGTAGTTGTTTCTGGGTTGCCAAACATCACGCCAATCTTCATGCGGATCTGGTTAATGAAAATAACCGTGGCCTTAGAGCGTGAAATAATGCCCGTTAGCTTGCGGAGCGCCTGGCTCATTAAGCGGGCTTGCAAACCCATATGGCTATCACCCATGTCACCTTCTATTTCAGCACGAGGTACGAGCGCCGCCACCGAGTCAACAACAATCAAATCAACTGCGTTGCTACGCACCAGCGTCTCGACAATCTCAAGCGCCTGTTCGCCGTTATCCGGCTGTGACAGCAACAAATTATCGACATCGACACCGATGCGCTTGGCATAGGCGGGGTCCAGGGCATGCTCAGCGTCAATGAATGCTGCAGTGCCACCCTGTTTTTGAATTTCAGCAATGGCATGCAGAGTGAGTGTCGTTTTACCACTTGATTCAGGACCATAAATCTCAATGACACGACCCTTTGGGATACCACCACCGAGCGCAAGGTCAAGCGAAATACTCCCCGTTGGAATGCACTCTACCTGAGTAGCGTGCGCCTCGCCGAGCTTCATAATGGAACCCTTGCCGAACTGTTTTTCAATTGTTTCTAGTGCAAGACCAAGCGCCTTGGAGCGACCACTCGCATCACTCGATGTTTCGCTCGAAGCCTTAGTCGTTGTTTTTTTGTCAGCCATATACCCTCCTGGTTACGTTTTGTCTCTCAGTACTGGTGTTAGTATATCAGATTTCACCACGAAAAGAGAAGTGTTTCAAGAGTATACCTGAGATTTGTCTGAGAATCAAGTTCGAACCAATTGTTGTTTTCGTTTATGTTTTATACCATCCCTGCTACAATCAAAAATAGTTATGAAACCTCAGAAGAGTGGGCAAAAAGGTTTTACCTTAATCGAGATTATGGTTGTGATCTCAATTTTGGGGATTCTAGTTATTTTGGTATATAGCCTGATCGTGCCAAAGTGGCGCGCACGAACATATTACACTCGTAGTCTGGCCGAGATGAACAGTATGGGAAATGCACTTAATTTATACGTTGCCAAATACAACGATTATCCGCCCGACGTTTCTCGAGACATTCCCGCGGGTATCAAGGAGTTCTTGCAAACACAACAAGGTAATAACAACTGGCCAGAAGCGCCATTCCCAGGTAGTGTGTACGACTGGGATAATTGGCCACCGGACAGCAATGGGCCGAACCAAACTTACCAAATTAGCATCCGTTTTTGTGACCCAGGACAGGATGCAGTATGCAAGGCCAACGCTCAAAAATATCTTGCCGGTTATGTCCCCCAGAGTACGCTAAACAATTGGGACAGCTATAGTTCCATGTATTACTGCGTTAAGGGCTCCTGTCGATCACACCAAACAAAGCCAATGGATCACCCTGGCTTCTGTGTCAATTGCGGCACAAAAGGCCAAGTCTTTTAAACTGTTCTATTCTGCTTATGCTTTTTCTTATATAATTAGCTGCAACAATGCGTATATCTGATGCTCTAGTCGAAAAGTTATTGGTTGATGCTGGTAAGTTGTCCAACGAGCAGCTTACTGACCTCAAAGAGCGGGAAAAGGCCGAGAAGAAACCGCTCCAAGACCTGGTGATTCAGGGTAATATCACCAATGAGAAGGATCTCACCAAACTGTATTCCGATGAGATTGATATCCCCTTTATTGAGCTCAACCCGAAAGAGATCAAGCGTGAGGTACTCCGCCTCGTCCCCGAGCGGATTGCCCGCCAATATAGCGTGGTGCTGTATGGCGTTGAAGAAGATGGTACAAAATTGTTGGCCATGGCCGACCCTGATGATATTCAGGCCATAAACTTCCTGCAGAAACAGCTCGGGAGCAACCTGAAGGTGTCGGTAGCTACGAATAGCAACATCCAGGCCGCCCTTGATCAGTACCGAGGCAATATCGGCAATGAGCTCACTAAGGTCATCTCACCAGATGGTACTGAAGAAGACGAGGAAGAGGATGACATTGATGAGTCAGACCTAGCTGAAGACTCGCCCATTGCCCAGACGGTTAACCTGATTATTGAGTATGCGATCCGCTCGGGTGCGAGTGATATTCACATCGAGCCACGGGACGGTTATGTGAGTGTGCGTTACCGCGTTGATGGCATGCTGCGTGAGGCTAACAAACTGCCACATAAGGTGCATGGCGCACTCGTGTCGCGTATTAAGATTCTCAGTAATCTCAAGATTGATGAGCGCCGTGCTCCACAAGACGGTCGCTTTAAGATACAGCTTGGGGGCGAAACTTATGCTCTCCGTGTTTCAACCCTGCCAATCACCGAAGGTGAAAAAGTGGTAATGCGTATTTTGAATGAAACCTCTAAGGCTGCTACGCTTGAGGAATTGGGCTACTGGGGAGTTAGCCTCGACAGTATCAATAAAGCAATTGCTCAGCCACACGGCATGATCCTCGTGACAGGCCCAACGGGTTCGGGTAAATCAACCAGTCTGTTTAGTATTTTAAGCCTACTTAACAAGCCCACTATAAATATCTCGACTGTTGAAGACCCCGTTGAATACAAGATCCCCGGTGCCAATCAGGTACAGCTCAATCCAAAAGCAGGTATGACCTTTGCCTCTGGCCTGCGCGCCCTCATGCGACAAGATCCTAACGTCATCATGGTTGGCGAGGTTCGTGATGGCGAAACGGCTGACATTGCCGTGCAAGCCGCCCTCACCGGTCACCTTGTGTTTGCAACCCTACACACCAACAACGCCGCCACCTGTCTACCCCGCTTACTCGATATGGGTATTGAGCCATTCCTGATAGCCAGTACTATTCGCGCCGTTGTAGGTCAGCGCCTTGTGCGCCGCCTATGTGTAGATTGCCGGGAAGAATTCACACCAGATGCCGCCACCCTCAAACAGGTGGCCGAAATCTTTGGTACCGCCAATGCGGCCGTAATGAAGCATATCCACCAGCTTGAAGAACAAGCCCTCGAGGGCGGCATTGGTAAAAGCAACAGTGGTAAGAGCCAACTTGATACCTCGAAATTATCCACCACCGACTCAAAGATCAGTCGCATGTTCAAGGCCCACGATGATGGCTGTGACACCTGTGGCCACAGTGGCTATAAGGGTCGAATGGGTATCTATGAGGTTTTGAGCAACTCAGTTGAGGTTCAGAAGATGATTGTTGCCAACGGTACCAGCGACGAAATACAGGAACAATGTATCAAGGACGGCATGGTCACTATGCAGCTGGATGGCTTCATTAAGGCACTGCGTGGCCAAACAACCATTGAAGAAATTTTGCGAGTAACCACCGAGAAATAAATATGAAGTTTAGCTACACCGCCACTAATAAAGAAGGTCACACCGTACAGGGAACCGTTGAAGCCGTAGATCGTAATGGAGTATTAACGGCTCTGCACAAACAGGGCCTTCGACCTGTTGTAGTTAAACTAGATAGTGCTAAGAGTAGCGGTCGCGGTCGGCATAAACGAGTGAAATCTAAAGAGATAGTTATTTTCACCCGTCAGCTCTCCACAATGATCTCGGCAGGCGTGCCACTTACCCGAGCACTTTCTACTATGCAAACGCAGACAGAGAGTGCCTATTTTAAACAGGTGGTTGGCAATATTACCAAAGATATTGAAGGCGGTATGCCCCTCGCTGACGCGTTTGCCAAATATCCCAATGTATTCTCTGAGGTCTACATTAATATGATTCGTGCCGGTGAAGCTGGTGGTATTCTCGATGACATTCTCAAACGACTTGCCAGTCAAGTAGAGCAAGATGCCAGTATGCGCAAAAAGATAAAAAGCGCCATGATGTACCCGATCGTAATCTTGAGCATAACGGTGATTGCCTTTTTTGGCATTATGATTTTTGTGATTCCCAAGATTGCCAAAATATTGCAAGACCTCGGTGGTCCAAATGCTAAGTTGCCGGTGTACACACAGGCCATGCTGAACATTAGTGCCTTTATTCAGCACAATATCATCCCGATAGTTATCCTAAGTGTTGGCGGAAGCTACGTACTGCGACGCTACATCAAGACACCGAAGGGTAAATACAAATTCCATTCCCTCCTGCTACGCACACCCGTTCTAAAAGGTATCATCATCAAGATCGCCATTGCCCGTTTCTCACGCACTTTTGCTTCGCTTATGTCAGCGGGTGTCAGTGTGCTTGATTCACTCGAAGTAACCGGTGGCGCTATTGGTAATAAAGTAATCGAGGAAGAGCTCAAAGACGCCGCCAAAGAAGTAAGAAACGGTAAATCATTGAGTGAACCACTATCTAACAGCAAACACTTCCCTCCAATTGTTGGTCAAATGCTCGCTATTGGGGAAGAAACTGGCCAAATTGATACGATTCTCGTGAAGGTAGCTGACTTTTATGAAGAAGAGGTGGAAACCATGATTGATGGCCTGAGCTCGCTGATTGAACCACTTATGATCGTCGTTCTTGGCGCGCTAGTTGGTGTGATTGCAGCGAGCGTTATGGGTCCAATTGCCTCTCTCAGCAAAAACATTGGTAACAACTAGTAGTCTCTCTAGTATAATAAGTATAAGCGTAAGAAGTTAGCGCTAATGTATGCGTAAAATCCAGAGGGTGGAATTGAAACTCAAAGCATTAAACCAGGCCGGTTTCTCTCTTGTGGAACTGCTTATCACCATGATTGTGATTGGTGTACTGTTTGGTGCCTTCCTCGTAACCTTTACGTCGATTCAAAACATTAATAAAAAGGCACTCGATATCAATACTGCCAGCACCATTGCCTACGCCAAGGTGCAGGAATATGAGAATAAGAACTTTAGCGCATTGCCAAATACTACGCCAACAAACTCACTGGTACAGGTGGAAGATTTTAGTAGTAGCCTGCCGAATAGCCTTGAATCACCTCGCGTTGCCACCGTATCTGTCAACACTGTCTCTTCCAGCCTAAAGCAGGTTGTGGTAAATATCCAGTTCGGTAGTGGCCCCTCTCAGCGTACCATTCAATATGCCGACTTTATTCAGAAGAATGGATTGGGGCGATGATGCGACACAGTAAAGAACAAGGCTTTACTCTATTAGAGATTTTAATCATGTCGCCAATTGTGATGCTGACCATTGTGATTATCATTAGTTACCTGTTTAGCCAGTATGGTCAGTTGATCCAGCAAGGCTCACAGCTCAACTTGAATGTTGAGGCTCAAAACATCACGTTTAGCATGCAAGACGATCTGTTCTTTGCCAACTCCTACGCCAGCGCTATAAATACTAATTTGGTCGACAGTAACCAGCCAACTGGTGGCTGGAAAGCTGCCACAACCCCACAGACTCTCATTGTGTCCGTACCTGCTGAGACGGCCAACCGCCGCTCGGCCTCCAGGCAACCCGTATACATTAATACCGTCGGCTGCGATCCAGCTGTTCTGACCGATAATTCACCCCTTTACAACAATGTCATTTACTTCGTAAGTGGCACCAACCTATACAAGCGCTACCTTACGGCACCTTCCACCATGAACACTTGTGGTACAAGCTTCCAAAAGCAAACCTGTCCGAACGGTAAAGTTACTTCAAGCTGTCCTGCTGATCGTTTGCTAACTGATAAACTTTCGAGCTTTACGGTCACCTATTACGATACGAGCAATACCGTTACAACCACCCCCGACTTGGCTGAAAAGGTAAAAATCGACATACAGCTGAAAGACAAAGCTTTTGCCGAAGACATTACCAGCTCGAGCAGCATAACGTTAAGGAAGATTAACTAATGGGTCGGCTGGCACGATTTACTCGTATTCGAAAAGATGAGCGAGGCTTCTTCATGCCAACTGTTATTATTCTGATGGGACTGATGGCAATCATTGCCTACTCTGCCCTTATGCAGGCGAACAATAGCCTTAACCTCGCTTATAAACAAACTTACGTGACCATGGCGCGTGTTGCTTCTAAGGCAGCCATTGACTACGCTCAAGAGCAATTCGATAAATCTACCTGCGGTGGCTACACCGGCACAACCGAAACCGACCTCGTAAGTAATAGCCGTTATCGTGTCACTTTTAAGGTTGAGGTTATCAGTACCTCCACCGACGGCTATGAGAAGTCAATTAAGGGCACCGGTAGCGTATACCTGCCGAAGTTGTCGAGCACCGCTCAGTATGTATTTGATATACGCTCAGAAATTGTAAGAACCTATGCTACCTGCAAAACACCAGATAACTTTGCGCCGCTGGTGTGGCTTGATGCCAGCAACATTGCCTCATTGAAGAAGACGGGAACTTCAACAACTACTGCCAGCCCCACTACCTCCTATGGTGTCGCCGGTGATACAACCCGAGACACGCTAGAAGAGCGTGCTGATAACGGCACACAAACCGCGGCCGCCTGGCAGAGTAATGACTTTGAAATGAGTACCTGTGATAGTACTGAGTTCTCGGCATCTGTTTGTAGTAGCAACACTACCAAATATGTGAATATTGGCATGGTCTACAGTAATGTAACCGTGCCGCGCGGCTCCACCATTACCTCGGCATCAATTACACTCAACTGTACAACGCCCTCGGGTACCAGTGGCGCTTTGAATAATCGCATTTATGGAATCTATAAAGCAGCGAATAATGTACATCCCGATCTGTTCACGCAAGCCGGCACAAATCAATTGAAGACACCACTGGCCACAGCTGGCTTGCACACCACCGCCTTTACTAATGTCACCTCTAATAACTGCCCACCTGGTAATAACACGGTGTTTGACGTTACGAGTGTCGTCCAAGAAATCATTAATAACTCAAACTGGGATCCAGCAACAGGCGGCGGACGAATGGGCTTTGCTATCCAGCGTACCTCTGGAGCGGGTAGTCGTCATTTCCTAAAGAACAGTAATCAGCTGAGCATTTCCTACTCAGCTACCACCGTGGCGCAGGCCAATAACAATGACAGTCTCGGCGAGTGGGACGACATTTCTGGCAATAATAACCATGCTAAATATGCCTATGGTACAGCCCCTGTTCGTGTGGACAACCAGATTAATGGTAAAACCATTGTTCGTTTTAATAATGGTACATTGGCCAGTACCCTGGTAAATGCCCTAACCGCCAAGCGAGAATTAACTGTTTTTGCGGTGGTTAAATCGAACTTCACCACTTCTGCCAGTGACGGACGCATTGTTACCGGCATGAGTACCACGGGCACTAATGACACTACGGCTGGCAATTCAATAATTCCATTGCTTCGCTACGCTACGAATAGTGGCTTTTCTAACTTGTATTACACTAATGCGGCTGCCTATCGTACAGATTACACCTGTGGCGCAGCATGTGCGAGCACGCCATATCTATTCACCTCATTATTCGATGTGAACAGTACCACCAACAAAGTTGACAGTACCCTCAAAGGTGCGGGTGCGCCAGTAGCCACTAAAACAAACCTCAGCCCCACGGGCTCGCCTTACACCTACTCACTCGACCAGTTCTACTACGGCGGTCGTCGTAATGGGAGTATTGCAGGCGGCACAGGAACTGATTACTTTAATGGTGACTTTGCCGAGATCGTCATTTATGATCACGCCTTGCAATGTCGTGAAATTGAGCAACTTGAAGATTACTTTAGGAGCAAGTGGAACCTGTCAGCTACGCAGTACACCAGTACCTGTCCAGCTGATGCCATTCCAACACTATAGTCACGATGAAATACACCCGAGAAATGCTATACTATAACAAAGCCGCTTACGCTTTTGATGGGCAAGCATGAGTAATAACAAAACCTACTTCTACCGAGACAAACCCGTGTTTGGGCTTGATATTGGCTTTTCGAGTATCAAAGTAATGCAACTAACACCGCACGGTAACAAACACCGCGTGACTGGCTATGGTGTTGCGGGCTTTGATTCGAAGGCCATTGAGAACGGAATCGTGAAAGATCCTGAAATCATTGCTAAGGCAGCCTATGAGTTATTCGACAAACATTTAATTGGCGATATTACGACGCGGCGAGTGGTAGTTGCCGTACCGGCGGCTCGGACCTTTACACGCTCCCTCACCTTGCCGAAACTCTCCCAGAAAGACCTTGAAGAAGCCGTACGGCTTGAGACAGAGCAGTATGTGCCCGTTCCAATTGATGAACTGTATGTAGACTTCGATGTCACAAAGACCACTGACAAAGAGCAGGACCTGCTTGCCGTGGCTGGGCCACGCAAGATAGTTGACTCATATTTGCAACTGACTGATCTATTAGGCTTAGAGACGATTGCAGTTGAAACGACCATTGGTGCTGCCAGTCGGCTATTTATGCAGGCTGAGCGCAGTGATGTGCCAACCGTACTCATTGACTTAGGCTCACTGTCGTCTGACATCACAATTTACGACAAGGGCCTCATCGTTACCGGCACGGTACCAGGTGGGGGCGACAGCTTTACTCATGCCATTGCTAACAAATTACACGTCACGAGACCTGAGGCGCATATCATCAAGACAAAATACGGGCTTGGCTTGAGCAAAAAGCAGAAGGAAATCAATGATTCACTGGCACCTATTCTTGATCAAATGATCCGCGAGATACGTCGTATGATCCGCTACTACGAGGAGCGTAGCGGTTCTGAGAGTAAGATCGGCCAGGTTGTTACCATGGGCGGCGGCGCCAACATGCCTGGTCTCTCCGAGCACATGACCAATCTGTTACGACTCCCCGTCCGCATGTGTGACCCATGGCAACACATGGACTTTGAGGGACTTGAACCACCGAACACGGTTGAAAAGTCGATGTACGTAACCGTTGCGGGCTTGGCACTAACCTTGCCAAAGGAGATCTTTGCATGATCAATCTTTTGCCACCCGACGTCAAAGAAAACATGATGTACGCACGTCGTAACACACGTTTGCGCCACTGGATTGTGGCAGTCTTCTTTGGCTTGGCTGGTATTTTCATGATTGTTGGAGCAGGACAGCTCTACTTACAACAGTCGATTCATGCCTATAATCAACAGGTCGCGACTGGCGAGGCCGAGCTAAAAGCACAGAAGCTTGATGAAACACAGGCTAAAGTACAGCAGCTCAGTGGTGATTTAAAACTGGTTGTGTCAGTACTACAAAAAGAGATTCTATTCTCTAAGTTGCTATCTAAGATTGGCGCCGCACTGCCGCCTGGTTCTGTCTTGACAAATTTAAGCATTAACAAAGTACAGGGCGGTATTGACTTGCAAGCCGCCACCACCGATAGCCAAACTGCCACACAGCTACAGCTTAATCTCCAAGACCCTAAGAACCAGATCTTTGACAAAGCCGACCTTATCAGCATCCAGTGCGCATCGAATGCCAAAGCAACGAGTGGGGACCCGCTCAAGTCTCAGTACCCGTGCACGGCACAACTGCGCGCATTATTTGCCAAGAATAACTCTTTCACCTTCATTAGCGGCACACCAGCTGGAAGTGCAAGCGGCTCAACTAGCACAGGAGGAGCCAAGCCATGAATAGTAAAAAAATGTACTATATTCTGCTTGGCGGCTTCTGCCTGAGTATTGGGCTAGTGATTGCAGGGATTGTACTCGGTGATATGTACCTACACAAACAAAGTGCCAAACTTGTCGATCTAAAACTACAGAACAAGGTCATTGAAGAGCAGCAGTCATCCTTGAGCCAGGCCAAGAAGGATGTCGACAAATATGCCGAACTCGACAAGATCGCGAAGCAGATTATTCCGCAGGATAAAGACCAGGCTAAGGCAACTCTGGAGATTCTCAACATTGCCAAGGCGTCTGGGATAAAATTAGCCAGTATTTCCTACCCAGCTTCAACACTAGGACAAGCACCCGTGAAAACACAGGCTACTACAGATGATAAATCCAGTGGTTCGGGAGCCACGCCGGCACCAGCTTCGCCATCTATTACCCAGGTTAAGCCTGTCGATGGCCTGCAGAACGTCTACCAATACGATATTACGGTCGTGTCCGACACCGATGCCCCCGTGAGCTACGCGCGTCTTATGAGCTTTCTCCAGAAACTCGAACAAAACCGCCGTACTGCTCAAGTTACGCAGATATCTATCCAGCCTGATTCACAAAACCGGAATGCCCTGAACTTTACACTAACCTTAACGCTATACATAAAGCCATGAAGCTAGACTTTAAGAAACTCCCAGAGAAACTATCACCTGTCGTTGCTTTTTTGAAACGTTATGCAGTGTTTATTTCAATAATTGTGGTCCTTGGAATCGCCGCCTTCTTCGTGATCCGTATTAATCAATACAGCCGGATCGAGCCAAGCGACCAGGCCGTTGAGGATAAACTGCAAACCGTGCAACGACCAAAAGTAGATCAATCTGTCTTAAATAAGATACAGCAGTTACAAGATCAGAACGTACAGGTTCAGACTCTGTTTGATCAGGCGCGCAACAACCCCTTCAACGAACAGTAGTAACAATCAATTTCTGTGCTTACGCTTGGCTGCGAGGCAGGTTTAGCAGGTCATTAGCCCGCTTGGCTGTTTCTGGCTCACTCTCAATAAAGCGCTCACGAGCCTGCAGGATAATTTGGGCGTATTTATTGGGCTGTGGGCAATACTGAAAATGGAAATTAGATCGTTCACCCGCCGTTTCGACTTTGAGTGTTCCAAAGCCAAAAGCAGTGGCTAGAATGCCGCTTTGCTCGGCAGATATGTCTTCGATGTTGGCCATCGACAATTCTGAGGTCTGACGCCTAAATAGCCCAAACTGTTGCACCTGTTGAATACTATCATCTGTTACTGTCCATTGATTCTTGAGATAAACAGAGGTTGCAACGAGCAAAAGAAACGCTGTTAGAAGAACTGCAACGATACCAATAATTGATATCCAGTGCTGCACTTGTTGCTGCAAGTCACCAGTGAGGACCGACGGCACAATAAACCAGATCAAACCAAAAGCCACAGCAAGCCCCACAAACGCTTGCAAGTACAGGGCGACAAGACCAAACGGGTGACGCTTGATAACAATAAGTTTTGTTTCGCCTCCTGGAATGCCTGGAGCAATGAGCTCTTCATTCGTACGTGTTGGGGGAACTGCATCGATGCCCACCTCAGATGGTGAACGTTGTTCAGGATTCATGATCACAATTATAGCAGTTTTGACTGCTCCGTGGTGTCATCTGTGGGTTTTGCTTTTTTGCCAAGGTGTTTGTAGGCCTTGTGGGTCACCTTACGACCACGCGGTGTTCGCTCAAGCAGCCCAATTTGCATAAGATATGGTTCGTAATGATCCTCGACCGTGGAACGTTCATCGGCCAGGAGGGCAGCTAGTGTTTCTACACCTACTGGACCGCCGTGGTAGTTGTCGATAATTGCTTCCAGCAAACGCCTGTCAGATGTGTCGAGCCCAAGTTCATCAATATCGAGCAACACCAAAGCTTCCCTGGCCTGTACTTCGTCGATAATGCCATCGCCATTCACGTCGGCATAATCACGAACACGCTTGAGGAGGCGATTGGCAATACGCGGCGTTAAGCGCGAACGCTTGGCAATTAATGCTGCTGCCGGTGGCTTGATTTGACTATCTAATATGTTGGCCGAACGAGTAATGATTGCCTGCATTTCTTCGGGTGAATAAAACTCAAGTCGGTACACATGGCCAAAACGGTCTCGTAGTGGTGCCGCCAGGGCGCCTGTTCTGGTGGTGGCACCAATCAGGGTAAATTTGGGTATGTCGAGTCGTAGCGAACGGGCACTCGGGCCTTTGCCAAGCATGATGTCGATAGCGTAATCTTCCATGGCGCTATACAGCACTTCCTCAACCTGGCGACTCAGACGGTGGATCTCATCGATAAATAGAATGTCACCTTCCTGCAGATTGGTGAGCATGCTGGCCAGATCGGCGGCACGGTCTATGGCTGGACCACTGGTTACCCGAATATTGGCGCCCATCTCCCTGGCAATCACGTTTGCGAGCGTGGTCTTGCCGAGCCCTGGCGGACCAAAGAGCAAAATATGATCGAGCGGTTCACTACGTTTTTTGGCCGCTTGAATGCTCAGTGCTAGGTTTTGCTTGACCCGTTCTTGGCCAATGTAACTATTAAAGTCAGACGGCCTGAGAGTAACTTCAAGCTCAATCTCAACCGGATCTTCGGCTGGCACATCACTTTGCACAATACGCTCAATCACAAACTGCTCCCTTTAAGGGCTTGCTTAACACGCTCCTCAACGGGCAAATCTTTTGGCACGCTGCCAAGTGCCATAGCGGCGTCTTCGGCACTATAGCCTAGAGCCATAAGCGCTTGTGTGGCTTCATCTTGTAAATTAGCGCCCGGTCGACTAATGAGCATATCAGCCGCATCACTTGGCAGTCCAACCTTGTCTTTAAGGTCAACCACCACTCGCTCGGCCACTCGCTTGCCAACACCTTGGGCTGACTGTAAGAACTTAACGTCACCACCGGCGATGGCGCCAGTTACCTGGCTGGCCGAGCCAATGCTCAGAATGTTCAGCGCCATTTTGGGGCCTACCCCGTTCACACCAAGTAGTTGTTCAAACAGTGCCTTGGTTTGCAGATTGGTAAAGCCAAATAGATCGTGGGCGTTCTCGCGTATGTGCTCATAGATATACAGTTTAACGGGGTCACCTTGCAATAAGCGATTAAAGTCCTCGGCGGGCACCAGCACACCATAGCCAACCCCTTTAACATCAACGATAAGTAGTTCAGACAGTTTTTCGGCAACTGTGCCAGATAGTGTTGCAATCATCCCTTTCAGTATACTACTTATGCTGCACGAGTGGTGTTGTGGTTAATAGGTCAGTTACATGGTCTGCATGTGGCAAAGAGCTGCGGCAATAGCATCAGCACAATCATCTGGCTTGGGCACTTCACTCAAGCCCAGTTGCAAGCGCACCATTTCTTGAACTTGTTTTTTATCAGCCTTTCCATAGCCCGTAACCGCTTGCTTGATCTGTAGTGGGGTATACTCGGCAAGCTCAAGGTTGTGTTGTTTGCCCAGCAATAACACCACACCACGGGCTTGGCTCACCGACATGGCCGTCGTTACGTTCTGAGCAAAGAATAACTTTTCGACCGACATGTAGTGGGGCTTTAACTCACGAATAAGCTCATCTAGTTCTTTGTAAATTGTGAATAAGCGGTCACTGTCGGCCTGTTTTACAGGGGTACGTATAACGCCAGCATCGATTAACTTGGGCTGCTTGCGCTCATTTAATTCAATAACGCCAAAACCTAGAATTCCAGTGCCTGGATCAATGCCGAGTATGCGCATGTTTGCTCGCTTCGGCTGCTTAGCTTAAGCCCCGAGGAGTTCCTCTGGAATATCGAAGTTAACATGTGTTGCAGTGACATCATCAATATCATCGAGGGCATCCATGAGGCGCATAATTTTGCCTGCCGTACTGGCATCTTCAACCCGAATGGTATTGTTCGGCACGTAGGTTAATTCAGCTTCGATAACTTCGACACCGCCAGCAAGGAGTGCCTCACGAACTTTGTTAAGTTCCTTGGGATCGGTGTAAATTAAAGATTCTTCACCTTCATCTTGCACGTCTTCGGCGCCTGCGTCGAGGGCTGCAAGCAGCAGGTCATCACCACCACCCTTCACACGAATGCTACCTTTGCGGTCAAACTGGAAAGCAACGGCGCCTTTTTCGGCAATATTGCCGCCATGCTTGCTAAAAGCCAGTCGCACCTCAGGATACGTGCGGTTAATATTATCAGTGGCACACTCAACTAATATGGCCACGCCGCCCGGACCATAGCCCTCGTACAGTACTTCTAGTAGCTGTGCAGCACTTTTATCGGCCACACGCTGGATGGCTCGCTCGATGTTGGCCATTGGCATGTTGGCGGCCTTCCCTTTTTCAATGGCTAACGCCAGTGCCGAATTCGAGGCCGGATCGGTGCCACCTCGTGCAGCGATGGCAATCTGATTACCGATTCGCGTAAAAACAGCGCCACGCTTGGTGTCGGTGACGGCTTTTTGTCGTTTAATGGTTGACCATTTACTATGTCCGCTCAAGGTAAGGTACTCCGTTTTATCTCTGTTATGATACCAGTTTTTGGCTGTTTTCTCCAGAGAATTATCATCAAGACACTAATTGTAGCGTATAGCACCATCATGCCTATGACGCCGAGCTGTCGCTGTACCAATATATGTGGAACACGCGACATATACGTTACGATGTCTAGCATATACGTGAGTAGTGCCTTGGCTGGCCATGCTATCCAGCCTGCCAAACTTGGCGCTACCATGCCAGCCAACCCCGCAAACAACGTGAGTAGCATAGCCAGCGGCACAAATGGCACCACTAGTATATTTGCTGGCAACGCAATAATTGAAACCTGTTTAAAAATGAACAAAATAAACGGCATGGTCATGATCATGGCGCAAACACTTTCACTAAGCAGTGCCTTAATGGCGTTTGGACTGTTTGTGTGGAAAACGCGCTGGTTTACTAACGGGCCAAGGACCATTACCCCAAAAAAGGCCAGGAACGACAAATACCAGCCAATGTCGCTCCACAAATAAAACGGATTCCAGCCTGCGGTAACTGCTGCCGTTAGACTAATGAGCAGAAGTGGTTTAAATTGGCGTCCGTAATACCATGCACATAGGCTCAAAAGACTAACCAATGCAGCCCGCACAATCGATGCACTAAAGCCTGTCACGCTCACAAATAACAGAATAAGCACAACTGAGCACACCATAATCTGGTATTTCGAGCCTTTCTTGAGCACTTTTCGGCTCGTGTCGGCAATAATGGTAAGATTGTAACCCGATACAGCAATAATATGAGTCAGGCCGACGGCCGACAGCATGAGCGCAAAGTCTTGCGGTAAGGTAGACTTCTGACCGATCAACAAACCCATTGCAAACGATGCATGCGGTTCGGGCAGGGCAGATTGCATGCCCGCAGCAAAGCGCCGTCTCATGGCATCAAGTGCTGAACTGCTTCTGCCCACAACTCGTAGATCGGCAAAATCCATGCGTAACTGTTTACTGCCTTTGGCTAACTTTACCCGGCCTTCGGCTTCGACCAGGTCACCCTTATACACAGCAACCTCTCCAAAACCCGCGATTTGTAAACTGCCGGGCAACCGAGCTTGGTACGGATATTGTAGGTCTAAGTGATCAGCGTCAAACACAAGTTGTGTGTGATCGCCGTAAACGCCGTCACTCGAAACCTGCACGACAGCCGTGATGGTTCTTCCATTTAGGTCGGAAAGTGGCTTTGTGGCTAGCAGGAACTGTGTGCCGCGCCAGTACCCAGTAAATAGCCCGACACATACAACCGCAACAACGGCCGCATTCTTGGCTCGCATCAGCAATGCCAACACACCACCAGTGACTAACACCGCCCAAGACGACATAAAAGCAGCTAACGACAAACGTGCTGCCGCCAAACCGACTAGAAAGCATACAAATAACAGCGTAAGTAACGAAGTCCGAGCTAATGCAATATTTCTCAGCATTATCTCAGTTTAGCGTAATAACTTGTTATTTTCTGCTGTAATTTAGACGTTTTTAGCAAAACGACTGACGGCTCTGTGCACTTGGTAGCGCTTTAGGTCCGAAACTGGTCGCTGCTTTACAAAGAGAGCCTGCACCTTGGCTAGGCTATAGCCTTGCAGAAGCAAAACTGCTGACGCCATGGCGACACTACGATGACGCCCTTTGTGACAAAACACATACACCTTACCGCCACGCTCGATTTCTTGTTTGGCAAGCAACGCCGTGGCAAGTAGCCGTTTTTGTCCCACAAAGCCCAGCGGCAAGTCAAAACATGGCACCCAAATATCTTGCATTATGTTCTGGCGAACGAATATCGGCGATGGCCACTCAGCGCGCATATTGATTAATAGCGTAATACCGACGTCTGCCAGCGTCTGATAATCACGCCGGCGAGGCGTACGGCCAACATACAGTTGATCAGTAATGCGTGACATGTCGAGCGATTTCATAACTCATCAACTATAGCAAATAACAGTAGTTTATGCGCTTCGGGGCTGCTATACTGAGAATCAAATAAGGAGATTACTATGGCAAAGCAACCACCAAAGCAGCCAACCGACTCAAAATTAATGTTTATTAAAACAGCTCGGGTGCTGTCATACATCGTGTATTCGTTTATGATTGTCGCTGTTGTGTTCTTGTCAATCGGCTTCGTCTTGCTGTTATTTGGCGCTAATCCAAATGTTGGCTTTACTAAGTTTATCTACAAGGTTGCTGCTGAATTCTTGCAACCATTCCGTGGTATTTTCCCAAGCCACCAGGTTGGTGAAACGGGTTACTTTAGCACCTCTGCCCTGTTTGCGATCATTATTTACATGGTGGCAGCCCTCGGCATCAACTCGCTCATCAGCTATATCACCGCTAAGATGGTGAAGCACGAAAACGAGCTCGAGCAGTATCAGGGTCAAATCGAAGCGTAGAATCTAGCAACTCAGATAATCGTAGTAACTCGTGGAGTTACAATTGCTGGTATTCCCCATGCAGTCTTCGTAACGTTTCGGGTACTTGTGGTACTGTGCACATGCTTGTTGGTTGGCAGTCCCTGTGCTGTTATTGGAACTGTTGCTTGTATTTGGTGACGATTCCCGAGCAGTTGGATCAGTATAGGTCGAGCTACTCGTTGGGGGTGTATCATTCAGGGTGTTTGATGGCGTTGGCGCTGTTTGTTGGTTAACGTCTGGAACACTTTGCGTGTTTGAGCTATTCGTTCCTGAACCGCTCACTGCGCTGGCAGCCCCTTCAGGAATGGGATTTTGCATGGCAGCGCCAAGCAAACAACCAATCAAGACCGCAAATGTCGCCGCCCATGCCCACTTGCTGACAGGCGATGCCTTCTTCTTTGGTGGTGTCCAGGTTCTTGAACGTGATGACTGTGGCCGCGGACGAGCTGAAGTGGTGGCGTGCTGTCGAGTGTGTGGTGTATACACATATTCGTGGTTATTATCGTAATGTTTTCGTGCCGTACTACGAGGAATGTCGACTGTCTTATCGTAGCGAAGGCGCGCTTGGGGGTCAGATAATACCCGGTAAGCCTCATTGAGCGCAGCCATCTTTTTGGCATCTCCGTTCAGATCGGGGTGGTACTTTTTAGCAAGCAATTTGTAGCTAGCTTTAATCTGGGCGTTGCTAGCGCTCGCCGAGACACCCAGCACTCGGTAGTAATCTACACCATGCATTTCACTATTTTACCATTATTGGCCTGAGGAAGGGCTTTGAGGTAATTCAGAACTAGCGAACGAGCTTATCGCGAGCTAATTTTGCTAAAGCCGGCGTGTGGTTGCCCATCGGCAAAAGAATAGTGGTAACCAGCATTTGTGCCAAGCCTCGTCCAGCATCTGGGCCGATCATAACTGTGCGCCGGTCGTCATAAGGAGGTTCTGGCACTTGTAGTGCTGTCCTTAGTCCTTCGGCCAAGAGTTTCAAAGCCAGCTGTCGATCACCCGCTAATGCTGCTATCAACGATCCGTGCCTGGCATTCGCATAACGGCAAGACAAATCTGGGTGCTCTTTCAAGATATCATAGGCTTCTCTGAATCGTGGTGTTGCTTCGGCAAGTAACATGGCTTCCTGTGATTCCACAGCAAAAATATTTACCGTCTTAACAGCTGCAATTCTGCCCATGTTTGAGAGAATTAGGCCTGCTCTGTCCTCAAGTCCTAGGCGTTCTGCAATTTTTGCAGCGGACTCAAGCTTGTCCGCCGCTTCATCATACCGCCCCATACTCCATAAAGCCTGTGCGGCCGGCTCAATAGCGTCTAGGCTCCTGGCGCGATCATCATGTCCCAGCGCAAGCTGTGCGGCAGTCTCAAATACATCAAGCGCCGTTGCGTAATTATCTTGTTGCTCGGCCATCATGCCTTTTGCACACAATACGTCAAACTCTTCTAAAAACTCACCCGTAAGCATTTTGCTACAATAACATTTTTAACTACATATAACAAATTTGGGATTCGCTTTTTATTGAGGGGCGTGCGGTAACTGGGTTGGAACGTCTATTTTTGTGACCGTAGCCTGGAGGGGCACATAACCACAATGCTACGTGGGGCGATCGGCCTTTTCACCGAAGTCTCTGATTACGAAACAAACGAGTAGCGGGGTCCCTCCATGAAAAAAGCCGACACATTGGTCGGCCTATTTTCATGGAGGGACGTATGTATTGCTGTTGCAACTGAAATAAAGCAAACATTAGCACTCATAATTACTGTTATAGTTTAACTAATGACTTGGCAACTATTAATAACTGGATACCTTATTCTGGGCACTGCAGCCTATCTATTGCGACGAAAATTGGCTACGACCCTAAAGCAGCATAACAGGTTGATAAATGGTTTCTTTTTTATTGTTGTTCTCTATCCGCTAGGTCTAATAGTTGCATCTTTCAGTAACCCCAATCTATCAATAGGATGGCAAAATCTGCTAATTTTGCTTATTGGAAGTGGTGTCTTTCCTCTTATAAACCTACTGGCTTTTCGAGCTAGCAAGGATGTTGACGCAGGACTTTATACGATACTGAATAATTTAACCCCAATTATCACAATCTTTGCTGCATCAATACTATTAAACGAAACATTAAACAGCCAGCAGCAACTAGGGGCAATAATTATCATAACTTCAACTTTCCTTGCAACATTACCAAGGCTAAGACATCGTTCAACAAGTAGTTCTAGTGGTCTAGTTTTTGCATTGGCGAGCGTTTCTTTGTTGGGCTTAGCAATTGTGTTTGAACGGTGGATGCTTACTCGTATAGATTTTGGTGCATATCTTGTTTTTGGATGGGGTGCTCAGACTCTGTGGATGACTATTACTGCTTGGCCAGAAAGACACAGTATTAAAATATTGAAAGACAGGTCAAATTTTTGGCCAATTTTGGGTTACGGTATTACTAATGCTTTTAAAGGCTTGTGTTTTGTAGGAGCACTCAAATTGAGTGGTAATGCTTCATTGATAGGTGCATCTGCAAGTTTTATGGCAGTATTGGTAGTATTATCTGCTTACTTCGTTTTGAAAGAAAAAGAGTGGCTTTGGTTTAAGATTGGTGCGGCTGTACTCGGAACAGTTGGATTAATCATTCTAAACTTAGCAAAATAAAACAGAGGCTATTACCTCTGTTTTAAGCATAAGCGATATGGAGGGCCCAGCGGGGCTCGAACCCGCGACACGCGGCTTAAAAGGCCGCTGCTCTACCAACTGAGCTATAGGCCCGGCATTTGATTGTTAATTCGCGTAAGCTGCCGGGAAATTAACTCCTTACATTATCCGTATTTTGTGCAAAAAGTCAATCTGCGGAGCGCTGAACAATACATTGCCTAGTGATGTTTTTTGCCATGCTTGCCGTGTTCGTCATGGTGGCGTGGTCGCATGATCCACATTACCAATACGTGCAAGCCAGCTACTCCGGCGATCACCACATCATGTGCTTGCTTAAGAATGCTACCGAATTGGGTACTGTAGATGGCGTGTTGTGTGCCTGGTGGCAGCAGTGGTACAACGAATTCGGCGAGCATCAGGGCGTTGGCAATTAGCAAAATAAGCTGGAAAGGGAGCGCAGCGGGCGACAACGTTTTGCGCATAAGAAACAGCGTAATAACAAGTGGCAGCAGAAGCAGTGCAAGCTTAATAAACGTGTCTGAGCTGCCTCCGTGTACTATTGAACCAAACGTGAGAGCAGCTGTATCGCCGAGCATGGTAACCAAGAAGTAGCCCGTGACAATGCTCACAAAGATATACAGCGGCTTTACGCGCAGTACAATAAAAAGTAGCAGCGGCAAGCCAGCAATAAGGCCAAGCAAGACTAGTGGTGGCATGTCACCATAGTACCGATAGTGGTGGCAAAATGCTACTGCTTACCACTAACTAGGGCGTCGTAAAGCGATCGCCGAGCTGTAAGCCCAGCTGTTTGACTGTACCAGCTGGCACCTCTAAAACGTAGCTCGCTGGCGTTTGTGGGCAAAAACTACTGGGGTAGGTTGATTTGCTGGCATTTTCTTGCACATGCACCAGATTCTGGTTTTCGTCAAACCAGAGCATATCGATGTCGAAATTCATGTCTTTCATCCAGAAACAATCGTAGCCTGGGCCTGCAAACACAAACAGCATGCCGCTATTTGGCGCCAAGCCATCACGGCCAGATAAGCCACGTTCTCGGCTCACTTCGGTACTGGCAATCTCAACATTGAAGGGTGTGCTGCCCCGTTGACTCAGAAGGATTATTTGCTCAGTTTTGCCATCGCGTCGGAAGATTTGCTTATCACGCTCTGATGCAGCTGACGTGCCCTTAGTTTGAGTAACTGGCTCGGCTTTGTGAGGATAACGCAGCACCACGAAAGCTAATGCGGCCGTTAATAACATAACTACTAGACCAAGCACGGGGAGTACCCATGCCTTTGATGTAGCTTTTTCTGTCATGTGTGTTAGGCGCCAATGCGGTCGCGCTTGCCACGCTTGCTTTTGGCGTTTTGCTCAATGTATTCAATGATCTTGCCGGCTACGTTGCGACCAGTTACCTTTTCGATGGCAAAGCCAGGACTGGCATTTACCTCAAGAACGAGCGGTCCACGATCAGAACGCATCATATCTACACCGCAGATTGGCAGACCCATAGCCTTGGCAGCGCGTTGGGCAGTTTTCTTCTCTTCATCGGTTAGCTTAACGGCTCTACCTTCACCGCCCTGGTGAATGTTTGAACGAAAGTCATCGTCGAGACTTTGGCGCTGCATACTCGCGACTACCTTGCCGTTAACTACAAAGGCACGAATGTCGGTTCCAGCCGATTCCTTAATAAACTCTTGTACTAAGAAGTTAACGCCTTCCACGTAGAAGGCCTGCATTACCGCCTCGGCAGCTTTTTTGGTTTCGGCTAACACCACGCCACGACCGTGAGTACCACGCGCAACCTTAATGATCACTGGCGTACCGCCGCACTGACCAATAACGTCTTGTGGGTCAGCCGTTTCACGAGCAAATACCGTTTTTGGAATACCTACGCCAGCCTTAGCCATGAGTTGAACACTGCGCAGTTTATCGCGTGAGCGCACCAAGGCAATCGAGCTAGTGGTAGTAAAGACATTCTGCATTTCAAACTGGCGTACGATAGAAGAGCCGTATTTAGTCAGGCTCGAAGCAATGCGGGGAATAATTACATCGATGTTTTTAATCTCTTCACCCTCGTAACGAACCACGGGGTTGTTTTGCTCAAGCGTCACATAACACTGCGCATAGTTAACAATTCTCACGTTGTGACCACGTAAGCGAGCTTCTTCTTTCAGCCGTTTGGTCGAGTAATTACCGGGGCCCTTCGACAAAATTACGATATTCATAGAAGGCCTCCTTTGCTGCTGGTCTCTTCATCTTCTATCGGGCTACCCTTAGCAACGTCAACCAAGAAACGATTCTTGAGCAAACGACGACCAAGTAGAATTGGATAAATCTTTTCGGAACGACTTGCCAACGTAAAGTTTGAACGCACAACTTTCTTAGCAATCTTCACCTTCAGGTAGATGCTGTAACGCTCTTCTTTGTGACCAAACGAGTTCTCGATCTCAATCTTGGCAAATTCATCGGTCGAAAGCTCTTCACCGTTGTACCATTCCATGTTTGGTGCGAACAACTTAAAGTAAAGTACACCGTCTTTCTCGTACACATCACTCGAGGCAATTGATGAACGAAAGGCACCGGTATCAATTTTGGCGGGCACATCAAAAATGCCACAATCCGGAAAATCCACCCGCTCAACACGGCCAATAATTACTTGATGAGACATGCTATTCCTCTTCCTTTTCTTCAAGCAGTTGCTCAAGGTATTGAGAAAACTCAACGACTTTTTTGTCGACATCAAAACCGGTTGCCAAAGCTGGGGTTGAGTTGACTTCCAGTACGTAGTGCTTGCCATTTTCACTATTCACAATCACGTCCACACCAGATATTTCACGATTTAATGTCTTGGCAGCCAGTTGGGCATGCTGACGTATATCGTCTGATAGATCAGCAAACTTCAAATGCGTACCTGCCCCGCCCTTAGATGTGTTATTCAGATGGCTTGAGCCGTCGCCCTTCCGCAAGAATACCATTGGCTCACGGTCTAAGCCTACAAATAAAATACGGTAGTCACCTTCGTTTGGAATAAAGTTCTGGTAAATAAAATGCTTGTCAGGATCACTCAGCAGCACGTTGTCGAGTTCTGCTTCGTTGTGTACCAAATAGTTACTGTCGCCGCGTGAACCATCGTTTGCTTTGACAATCATTGGATACTCAATATAGCGGTACAAGAATTGCTTAACATCATTGGTTGCCGGGTAGCCATACACTGTGTCGGGTACGGGGATGCCAGCGAATGCCATGCTGAACATCTGACTCAACTTGTTAAAGTGCAGATGATTATTTACCTCTGTGTTGGCAAAAGAAACACCATGATGATCCAGGTAGTTGGCAATTATTGAGGCATCTTCTAGTTCATATTGCCAGTTTTTAAAGTGTACAAAATCATACTCTTCGAGCTTGCGATCATTTTTGGCATCAAGTATAACTGGCACGTTCTTACGAATGGCGTAGTGCATGTCACTGTAAGTGGCATAAGAAATACTAAAGTTACTAAGGCGTTTTTCAACTGCCTCGGCAAAAGCTTTAACGTACTGTTCACGGTCTTTCCATGAGGCAGTTTTGCCCGAGTCAGAGGTCAGAATTAGAATGTGGTGTGTGTTCATAATGTTTCCTTTTAGGCCTTACTTGATAGACTGATGAGCTGTTGGGCCAGAAGTTGCCGAGTGTAGTAACCAGTCGCCATTCGTGCACTTGCGCTAAGTGGATCTTCGTTGAAGTATCCCTTCTTAACACCTGGCATAGCTGGCTCTTTGGTATTAAAGTCCATAACTTTAAATGTACCGTCGCTCCAAAACATGTCGATGGCGCCATGTAGATATGGTACGCCCGTGTAATGCGCAACAGCATCTGCTGCTCGTTTTGATACATCATAGGCTTCTTGCGGCACCGTATCTGGGTCAATAATAACAAAATAATCATCCATAAGCATTTCGGGGTACTTACTCACTCTCAGAATCGGCACTTGTTTGAGGCTAGAGTCGTCAGTTCGATACGTATACATCCGTATTTCCTTTGGTAGCTCCTCCTGGTTCGCCAGGTACTCATAGTATTCGCCGACCCCGTGAACCCCCGTTGGTATACGGCTAGTATCTACGTAGGGCTGAACGATCATGCTATCAGCATATGATTTGGCAGCGTCAATTGGTGAGCTAACCACCTCAACACCCTTCGACTGTAGGCCAGAGATAGGCTTAACAATGAAAGCATCGCCGTCCATATTCAATAAAAAGCCGCGCAAATCAGTATTTGCCGGTAGAACCTGTGTTGGCAACGTATCCTCGCCCAGAATTTCGGCTACTTTTGCCTTATTGCCGGTGGCAGCTCGCACCTCTGGCTCGTTGAGCATTGGTACATTCTGAGATGGAAATGTACCAGTAAAATCACGGATTACGTCGACCGATGTCTCTGAATCTGAAACGCTAAACGTCATATCAGTTTCGTCGGCGGCGAGACGCAATTGTTGGAATGGCGCACCCTCTGTATTTGAATCGTAACCTACGATTGCAAGCTTGGCGTTCAGATGATGCAGCGTCTCTAAAAGCACGCTAAATTTAGACACCACAGACTCAGCCCGCCCAACGGGATCACGAACACCAAGACCAATAGTAGTTTCTGGCAATAACATTTGCTATATTATAGCATAATTACTAAATCTACGCCAGTAAAATATCCTAGTGTGGGTGGGCGTTCTTCACCCGTAGAAATACAAAAATGAGCCCAGCAACAAGCAAAAACAAGAAGAAGAGCATCATGGGGATAAAACCGTCTTGTTTGAGACGTTTTTTCATATTGTCTTCATTATTGCCTAAACGTAAGGGGAAACGCAAGCGCAGGTTATTTCCAAAAGCCTTTTTTGCCCTCATTGTTTTTGAACTGTTCCAATAAAGCTTGCTGCTCTTTGGACAGTTTGGTCGGCGTATCAACTACAAGGGTCACAATATGTGCACCGCGGCCATTTCCACGGAGATGTGTTACCCCGTGGCCAGATAGCTTAAAGTCGGTGCCGCTCTGGGTGCCGGCGGGAACTTTCATGCGTATTGGACCATCTACGGTGGCCACGTCTAGTTCGGTACCGAGCGCCGCACTAACCATATCAATGTGTTCTTCGCTGAGAATAAGATCTCCCTCGCGAGTGAATTGTTTGTGCGGTTTAACCCGTACATTCACATATAAGTCACCCTTGGGGCCGTTGGCAATTGCTTCACCGTGCTCACGCAGACGAATCGTGGCACCATCATCAATGCCAGCTGGGATTTTTAAGCCAATGGTTTGCTTGCTGGCTTTGGTGCCTTTGCCATGGCAAACGGTGCATTCTTTCTCGGGAATCTTGCCCTTACCCTTACATTTCGGACAGGTTGAGGCCTGTTGAATGTCACCAAAAATAGTGCGCATAACTTGTACCACCTGCCCCGAGCCATTGCATTGGTCACAAGTCTTTAAATCATGGCCCGGTTCGGCAGTTGTGCCCTTACAGTGCTCACAGGTATCTTCAAGGTTGAGATTAAGGTCAACTTGCGTGCCAAAGACCGCGTCTTCAAAAGTAATCTCTACAGATGCTTCAACGTCACGCCCTCGGGCTTCACGCTGCCCTCGCTGACGGCCGCCACCACCAAAGAAGCTGCCAAAGATATCGCCTAGGCCAAGGTCACCAAAGTCAAAGTTGATATTTTGGCCGTTGAACCCGCCGAAGCCCTCAAACGGATTACCGCCTGCGCCACCTCCGGAAGAGCCTCCAACGCCCGCATGACCAAACTGGTCATAGCGTTGTCGTTTGCTGGCGTCTTTTAAAACCTCATAAGCTTCGTTAACCTCCTTGAACTTCGCTTCGTCACCACCCTCTTTGTCGGGATGGTACTGCACGGCTAATCGACGAAAGGCTTTTTTTATTTCGTCGGGGCTGGCGTCTTTTTTAACGCCAAGCACTTCGTAGTAATCACGTTTGTTCATGCAGCATCCTGTCTTCACAAATACCAATAGCAACACCAATTTCACCTTCGCTTAATGCATAAACGTGGGCGAGTTTTTGCATGGAGAGCAGATAAACGGCAGTGTCGCCGATATACTCTGTCTCGCCTAACAATGTAAAGCGAGCCAATCTTTCTGTGCGGAAATCCCTTGCCGCAAGCTCAATAGGATCAAGCTCTGCAAATTCTTTTTGAGCCTGAACTATCTGCTTAAAGCGCACATTAGTTTCCCGCCGATTCATGATGAACCTTTCTGTATGGGTTCGGATTATTTCTTGTCTTCGTCGACAACTTCGCCTTCGACGGTGTCGTCTTTGCTCTTGTCGTCGGCTTTCTCGGCATCTTCCGGTTTATCTGCATTCGCCTCAGAGGCGTCAGCCGATTCATACATCTTAGCACCGATTGGCATCAAAACATCGTTCAAAGCCTTGCTTGCTGCCTCGATGGTTTCTTGGTCAGCCTTCTCGTCTTGTACTACCTTCTTGGCAGCTTCAACGCCTTCGTCGAGTTTCTTCACGTCATCTTCGCTGAGTTTGTCTTTGTGATCAGACTTCATCTTCTCGGCCTGGTAAACAGCACTATCAAGTTGGTTACGAGCATCGATTGTGGCACGCTTCTTCTTGTCTTCATCGGCATTAGCTTCAGCTTCTTTAGCCATCTTTTCAACTTCGGTCTTGTCGAGGTTACCAGAGCCGCTAATGGTAATACTCTGCTCTTTGCCGGTTCCCTTGTCTTTGGCAGTAACGTTCAAGATGCCGTTGGCATCGATGTTAAAGGTAACTTCAATTTGCGGAATACCGCGTGGCGCTGGTGGGATACCATCAAGTACAAAGCGTCCAAGTGACTTGTTATCGGCAACCATTTCACGCTCACCTTGAACCACGTGAATCTCTACTTGTGGTTGGTTGTCGGCGGCAGTTGAGAAGGTTTCAGACTTGCTGGTTGGAATAGTAGTGTTACGGTCAATCAATTTGGTTGCTACGCCACCAAGAGTTTCGATGCCCAGGCTCAAAGGTGTTACGTCAAGTAGCAGCACGTCTTTTACGTCACCCTGGAGTACACCACCCTGAATAGCTGCGCCTACAGCCACCACTTCATCGGGGTTAACACCCTTCATAGGGTCTTTACCAAAGATCTTCTTCACCTTTTCTTGTACGGCTGGCATACGGGTCATGCCACCAACCAACACCACGGCGTCAATGTCGCTTGCCTTCAGGCCAGCGTCTTTTAACGCTTTTTCGCATGGTGCAGCCGTATTGTCGATGAGGTCACCAACCAAGCTTTCGAGCTTAGCACGCGTGAGTTTGTGCTCGAAGTGCTTAGGGCCATCGGCATCAGCTGTTAAGAATGGCAGATTTACATCTACTTCGTTAGTGGTAGAAAGCTCAATCTTGGCTTTTTCAGCTTCATCACGCAGGCGTTGCATCGCCGCTTTGTCAGCAGTGATGTCAATACCGTTTTCTTTCTTGAATTCATCGGCAAAGTAGTTAACCAGTACACGGTCGAAGTCGGCACCACCAAGGTGGGTGTCACCATTGGTAGATTTTACTTCAAAAACGCCGTCACCCAGTTCGAGGATAGAAACGTCGAACGTACCACCGCCGAGGTCGTACACGGCAATCTTTTCGTCTTTCTTGTCACCCTTATCCAAACCGTAAGCCAAAGCGGCGGCAGTTGGTTCGTTAATAATACGCTTTACTTCAAGACCGGCAATCTTACCGGCGTCTTTGGTTGCCTGGCGCTGTGAGTCATCAAAGTATGCCGGAACCGTAATAACCGCTTCGGTTACCTTGTCGCCTAGGAAGCTTTCGGCATCAGCCTTGAGCTTGCCAAGCACCATGGCGCTAATTTCTTCTGGGCTATACTCTTTGTCGCCCATCTTTACCTTTACACCTTCGCCAGACTTGACGATTTCGTAGCCCATGAGCTTGAGATCACGTTGAACTTCTTTGTCTTCCCAACGGCGGCCAATCAGGCGCTTTACTTCATAAATGGTATTAGCCGAGTTAGTCACCTGCTGGCGACGAGCTACCTGGCCAACCAAACGCTCACCGTTCTTGTTGACGGCTACGACGGATGGCGTAGTGCGCTGACCTTCACTATTAGCAATAATCTCCGGCTTACCAGCCTGCATAACGGCCATAGCCGAGTTTGTTGTTCCTAAGTCGATTCCGATAATTTTTCCCATAATTTATTCTCCTTCCTTTATGTGATTGATTATTATGCCCGCGATATAACGTCTTTCTTCAATAGTTAACGGCGTTCCGTCTGGCAGGCAGTGATGGGCGAATACTTCTGCGCCATATTTTAGGGGGTTCTCCTCATTGCTGACACTTGGCTCCCAGTGAGAATAATGGTTATATGGCGTACCGCACTCAAGGCTTGCCTCGATAGAGCGCAGTACTACACCGCGAGTTCCAGGAGTGTAGCCATTCCTTGTTGTGGGCATCACTGATTCTCCATCTTAACTTTAACCATGGCATGCCGAATCACCTGGTCACCAAGGCGGTAGCCCGGTTGAAGTTCCTCGCAAACAACTTCAACCGTGCCGTCACCCTCTTCCATAGAGACCGCTTCATGTAACTGTGGGTCAAATACTTCACCCACCGTTTTGATGCGCTCCACGCCCATGTCGGCAAGCGTCTTTTCAAACTGCTTAACGATGCCATTCACGCCCTTTACGTAGTCATTACCTTCAAGCTCGGCCGGCACATGCTTAAGGGCTCTCTCGAAGTTATCGATAACCGGCAATAGATCTTGCACTACGTCTGCCTTTACGGCCGTACGTAGATTGGCAATCTGTTCATCGTGCTGGCGACGTACGTTACTGACATCGGCACGCTCGCGCTGCAACGCCTGAGTAAGTTCGCCAATTTGCTGTTCCAGGCCCGTAATGTGCTCAATAATCTGAGCTTCATCAATCTGCAGTGGTAGATCTGCTTGCTGCGCCTGACTAGCCTGCGCTTGGTCATTCACATTCGTTTGATCGTCTGGCTGATCTTGATGAGCTTTGCCTTTTTGGTCAGCTTTTGGCATACCTTCTCCTGTTACTGTTGCTCGCCAGCTTGCACACGCCTAGTGTGACTGCCAACTCTAGACATAATAAAGCAATTAGCACTCACATGTCAAGAGTGCTAATAATCTGTTATTTCGTAGATATCTGCTAGTAAAGAGCGTCTTCAAGGGTCCGACCGGCATGTTCTACCAGCATCATCACGTCGCGGTAGCTCTGCCTGGTTGGCCCAAGCACACCAATATAGCTTTGATCACTATATGGGCTGCGGAAACGGCTAATAATAAGGCTGCAGCCAGCACTGCGTCCTATTGGGTTCTCTTGGCCAATATATACGCTCAGCGGTTCGTTTGGGGCAGCTTCCTTGAGCCATGGCTCAAGATTGTCGAGCAGGCGTGCCACCTGCTGAACCTGATCTTGATCGCCATGCATAAACTCCGGCTGGCCGAATAAGTTGCTTAGCCCAGCCATGTAGAGCTGGTTACCAATGGTGGCAATGCCCAGGTTATGTGTCAGTTCCACGAGTGTATCAACAGCGTTACGGATGGTGCGCTCTGGCAAACCACCACTTTCGACGCGAGCCGTTAAGGCGCGTTCGCCACGGCGTTCAGCTGGTGTTTCGTGACCGCTCGAACTGGCCATGTGGTTCACGTAATAACGGTAGCCTTTATCGGTCGGCACACGCCCGGCACTGGTGTGCGGCTGATAGATCAGCCCTTGGCGTTCCAGTTCTACCATTTCGGCCCGAATTGTTGCCGACGAAACGCCGAAAACTTTTGCAAGTAGTGATGAGCCGACTGGGCTCGCTACCTCGGCATATTGTTCAACTACAGCGGCTAAGATTTTGGCTTGGCGATCGGTCATAACATGTCCTTTTATTCCGCTAGTGTACTCTAGCTAGCACTCTGTAGTCAAGAGTGCTAGAGGTTATGTCGAGGGTAGCGGTATATGTTACAGTTGTGAGAGAAACTCATTAATACGCGGAGGGATAGATCATGCCACATATTCATGAAAAGATTGATTTCACGACTACGGCGATTATTGTGTGCGATGGTCGTGTTTTATTGGTGAACCATCCGCGCTATCAAAAATGGATACCCCCTGGTGGTCACATTGAACTCGACGAACAGCCTGAAGAGGCTGTTATTCGTGAGATAGCTGAGGAGACTGGCCTCGATGTTGAGCTCATGCCAGATAAGCCACGCGCACCTATCCATGAAGATGGTGTTAATTTTTTACTTGCACCGAACTACATTGATATTCATGACGCGAATCCACCGCATCGCCATATTGGGCTGGTTTATTTTGCACGTGCTAAAAGCGATGCGTTTAAACTTTCCGACGAACATGATGACATGCGCTGGTTTACCCCTAAGGAGATGGATAATCCTACCTATAATATTGGCGCGAGTGTGAAGTTTTATGCCACCGAGGCAATCAAGAAGGCTGAGCAATGAAACCAGCACCAGATTTTTCACTACCCGACCAAACCGGCACCACACGATCGCTGCAAGATTATCGCGGGCAATGGGTGGTTTTATACTTCTACCCCAAAGACGAAACGCCCGGCTGCACAGTCGAAGCATGCAATTTTAGGGATGCTCGCGAAGCCATTGCCGATTTAGGCAAGGCCACGGTGATTGGCGTGAGTAAAGACAGTGTTAAGGCACACCAGAAGTTCGCCGAGCGCCACAAACTCAACTTTACGTTACTGAGCGATGAAAACCACGAAGCCATCGAAGCTTACGGCGCCTGGCAAGAGAAAAGTATGTTCGGCAAAAAATATATGGGTATACAGCGTAGCACCGTAATTATTGATCCTGCTGGCAACATCGCTAAAGAGTATCCCAAGGTAAATCCTGCCAAGCATGCTGCTGAAATAATTAAAGATCTGCAGACGCTTCAAAAATAAGCATAAAAAGATTGTGCTTAGCGCACGAGCAGTGTACTATTACGGTAAAACAAACACGCGTGAAATGGACCCGTGGGATACTCGTGATTTCATGGGTCCTTTTTATTCGTTGCTATTCTTGGCTGTCGCTAATCTCGTTTGAGCATAACGGTAAAGGCCTCGGCCGGGATGTCGACCTTACCGAAGCGCTTCATACGCTTCTTTCCCTTAGCCTGCTTAGCAAGCACCTTCTTCTTTCGAGATACATCACCACCATACAAACCAGTGGTCACGTCCTTGCGATAAGCACTAATGTCCTCGCGGGCAATGAACTTGCCGCCAATTGCCGCCTGGAGCGCCACCTGAAAGTTTTGGCGCGGAATAACTTCTTTGAGCTTGCCAACTGTTTCACGCCCCAAGCCCTGCGCTTCGCTACGGTGCACCATAATACTCAGCGCATCCACCCGCTCACCAGCTACATAAAAATCAAGTTTTACCAGATCTTCAGCGCGGTAGTTATCGAGTTCGTAGTTGAATGAGCCGTAGCCACTCGTTACACTCTTTAATTGATCATAAAAGTCAGTTAACAGATTAGCTAGTGGCGCTTCAAAACTCACCAACGCAAGTTGCGCATCTACGTAACTCAGATTTTTATGTACACCACGCTTGCTGGCAACCAGTTGAATAACCGAACCGACGTAATCTTTGGGTACGACTACTTCACCCTTGATCCATGGTTCACGAATTTCTTTAATTTTGGCTGGATCAGGCAGGTCGGCGGCCGATTTTATGTCCACCTCTTCGCCGCTTAAAAGGGTGATTTCGTAGTCAGTTGACGGGTTCGTGACCACTAATTCTAGATCATATTCTCGCTCAAGGCGCTCGCGGACGATATCCATGTGTAGCAGGCCAAGGAAACCAATACGCACACCAAATCCGAGCACGGGTGAGTTTTCGGGAGTGAATTGCAGGGCAGAATCGCTCAGTGACAGCTTTTCGATGGCATCTTTGAGTTCTTGATAGTGCTCATTTGACTCTGGGAAGAAGCCCGCATACACGAAAGGCTTCACGTCTTGGTAGCCCGGCAGTGCCTCGCTCGTTGGATTCTTGGTCAGCGTAACAGTGTCGCCTACCTTGGCCTCGCGGGTACTGCGTAGGTTGGTAACCACGTAACCAATCTCGCCTGCCTGCAAGTCGCTTGATGGTGACATGCCGGGTGTAAGTGAGCCAACTTCGAGTGCTAAACCATCGGCATTGGTAGCCAGCATTTTGATCTGGTCATTTTTGCCAATTTTGCCGTCGATCAAACGGAGGTACAGAATCACACCCCGATAGTCATCGTAGTAGCTGTCAAAAATAAGAGCGCGTGTTTGCGCACCGCTATCACCTTTTGGTGGCGGTACATCATGCACGACACGCTCTAGGACCGCTTCAACACCCATGCCTGTTTTAGCAGAGATGTGCAAAATATCCTCGGCCTTACAGCCGAGCAAACTAATGACTTCAGCGCTTACCCGCTCTACATCAGCAGCCGGCAGATCGATCTTATTAAGTACAGGAATAATAGTCAGGTCGGCTGCCATTGCGAGATACACATTAGCCAGCGTTTGCGCCTGAATACCCTGACTAGCATCCACTACCAGGATTGCTCCCTCACAAGCCTCAAGGCTGCGCGAGACTTCATAGCTAAAGTCGACGTGCCCTGGGGTGTCAATGAGGTTGAGCTCATAGTCTTGATATTTCATACGAACTGGGGCCAACTTAATGGTAATACCCTTCTCACGCTCGAGGTCCATTTTGTCGAGCAGCTGTGCTTTCATATCACGCTTATCAACGGTTCCGGTCAGCTCTAATAGGCGATCAGCCAGCGTAGACTTACCGTGGTCGATGTGTGCAATGATGCAAAAGTTTCGTATATAGTCAGGATTCACGTCTGAGGGATTATAACAGAGGTGGCACCTCTAGCCTAGTGCGAGTCACTCCGGGAGAGTACGGAAAACGCCAAATGCACACTCTTGTTTTCCTCGCGGCCTATAGCCGAGCACCTCCGAATCGACTCGCACTAGCCAACAATCAACCTACCGTTGTAGGGGGTTTGCTATAGCCAATCAGGAAAGCCAAGAACGAATGTTCCTTTGGCGGCTTTCCGTACCCTACAGCGATAGGTTGATTGCTAACTTAGGAGAGAGCGCGGATAGGCTTGAGGATGAGTTCTTTGGCTTTTCGAATGACAGGGCGAGCTTCGTCTAGGTCAAACAAGAGCGATACGCCAACGTGTACCGCAAACGTGACGCCAATAATACACGCCAGTTTAATGCCAAGCTGGATAACACCGATGTCGTTGCGATAAAGAGGGAAGATCTTGATCATAATGAAAGCAGTTACTACCGTAAAGCCAGTCACCGACAGAATACGCATAACACCACCCCAGAATTCTCGATTAAGTAACTTATGATCACGAATGAGCATGATGCTTACCAAGATAAGTACTTCAGCAAAAGCCACTAATGACTGGGCAATTGCCAAGCCAGCCAGGCCGTAGGTGTCGGGACGAGCCAAGGTAAACGCCAGCACTATGTTGAGCGCAATGGCGAATAACGATACATACAGTGGGGTTTTGGTGTCTTTTTGAGCATAAAAGTAACGTGATACGATGCTATAACAGATACGGAAGAAGATGGCGCCACTCAGAAAACCAAAAATCAGGGCCACGGGTGGCGCAGCTTGTCCGTATAGAATACGAGCGAAATAGCCGCGGCAAAAGTAGCACACCACAACCGTTGGAAGCGCTAGCCAAATCATAATGCGCCAGACATGCAGAAAATCTCGGCGGAATAGATCGGGGCGGTTTTGTGAAAGTCGCTCAGAAAGTCGAGGAAACACGGCAGTCGAGATAGACGTACCAATGAGCATGATTGGCACGTTGTGAAGCGTCATAGCAAAGTTGTAGTAACTAACTGAGCCAGGCCCCAAATGTCCCGCACGGTTGGTTTCAACAACGCTGTTTAGCTGATCAATACCCTGGTCAATAGAACGCGGTGGCAGCTGCTTGAGACTGCCCTGGAAATCTGCATTGCGCCAATGAATCCGTGGCCGCCAATGAAAGCCCAACCCAACCAGACCGAAGCAGGCAATGGAGAGTTGCACAATAGCACCAACAAGTGCACCAATACCTAGCCCAATAATG
The DNA here is from genome assembly GCA_964394925.1 of uncultured Candidatus Saccharibacteria bacterium. GTDB lineage: Bacteria > Patescibacteriota > Saccharimonadia > Saccharimonadales > CAYLGV01 > CAYLGV01. Next base: position 314,605 of record CAYMZG010000001.1, read on the forward strand.
CCGAGGTGTCCTGGCCCGCCGCTATGCCCGGGAGCAATACTAAAGATAATGGCGCTCACTGCAATACACGCGTTGTAGCAGAGTGGCGCAATCGCAAAGAAGAAGAAGCGGCCGAACGTCTGCTGCACACTCATAAGGATGCCGGAAATCGTAAATAGCAACGGGTTGAGCGCGAGAAGTCTCATGATGGTGACCGCCTGGTGTAAGCTCTCTCCCGTAAGGCTCGGATTAACCACATGCTTAATCAGCGGCTCGGCAAATACAAATATAATCACCGATACACAGGCCATGATAATGGCCAACAAGTTAAGCAGGCTCATTACAAGCATCCATACGCCCTTTTTGTCACCTCGATGCAAATGGTCAGTTAAAAAGGGAATGAAAGCTACGCCAAGGGCACCTGCCGCAATGGTGTAAAAGAAGAAGTCAGGAATCTGAAACGCCGCAAAAAAGGCGTCACTGCTAGCAGGATCAACGACCGTAAAGTTGGTGCTAATCAGGCGATTTCGGAAGAAACCAAGAATCTGTCCTGCCATAGCAACACTCACCAGCAGAAAGGCGGCACCGCCCAACGACACGCGTTTATTCGCACGATTCAGAATACGTTTCACTGCTAAATAGTATAGAGGTAGCTGGGCTGTAAGCCTAGGCTAAAATCTAGTAAAGTGCTGCGTCCTTAGGCATCTTGGAGCCCTTGAAGATATCAAGCACTTCTTCGGCTTCAACAGTCTCTTTCTGCAGCAGCGCTTCTTTTAATTTTTCAAGCTTATCTCGGTTGACCTTGATGACCGCACGAGCACGATTAGCGGCTTCAGTAATGAGGCTCTCGACTTCGTCGTCAATAATCTTGGCCGTTTCATCGGAATACTGTCGTTCGTGCACCATTCTTTCAAGCATCATGCCCTCTTCGACGTGGAAGACTTGGTCACGTAGCTGCTTGCCCATTCCCTGGTTTACAACCATCTCTCGGGCAAGTTCTGCTGCCTTTTGTAAGTCATTGCCGGCCCCGGTTGTTACGCGGTCAGGGCCATACATAACTTCTTCGGCGATACGCCCACCAAGCATGCGAGCCAGAATGTCTTTGTACTCCAAAACGCTGTGGTAGCTCTTATCTTCCGGTGGAATGAACCAGGTAACACCGCCAGTACCACCGCGCGGGATAATGGTAACTTTGTGCACCATATCGCTATCGGGCAATACATGGCCAACAATAGCGTGACCAGCTTCGTGATAAGCAGTGAGCTCCTTCTCTTTTTCGTTCATGATCTTGCTCTTGCGCTCGGGACCAATCGCAACTTTTTCGAAGGCGGCCGTTACATCGGCCTGCGTAATCGTCTTGCGGTCATGGCGCGCAGCAATAATGGCCGATTCATTGGCAATGTTTGCCAGGTCAGCGCCAGATGAGCCAGCACTTTTGGCTGCAAGTGCATCAAGGTCAACGCCGCTATCAATTGGCTTCTTGGCAAAATGAACTTTAAGGATTGCTTCGCGGTCTTTGCGGTCAGGCAAACCAATGTTAACGCGTCGGTCGAAGCGGCCTGGTCGTAGCAAGGCAGGATCAAGGACATCAACACGGTTAGTAGCTGCTAGCACAATCACATTCGCCCCCTGTTCGAAGCCATCCATCTCAGTCAATATTTGATTCAGGGTCTGCTCGCGCTCATCATGACCACCACCCATACCGCTGCCACGACGGCGTCCGACAGCGTCGATTTCATCAACAAAGATAATACATGGAGCGTTCTTTTTAGCTTTAGCAAACAGGTCACGCACGCGACTGGCGCCAACACCAACAAACATTTCTACAAACTCAGAACCTGAGATGCTAAAGAATGGTACGCCCGCTTCACCTGCTACGGCACGAGCCAGCATTGTTTTACCGGTACCTGGAGGGCCAACCAGCATAACACCTTTTGGAATCTTCGCTCCAACCGACTCAAACTTCTTCGGGTACTTCAAAAATTCCACAATTTCTTCGAGATCTTGCTTAGCTTCCTCGGAACCAGCCACACTCTTGAACGTGACCTTGTCCTTTTCATTGCCATACAGGCGCGCTCGGCTCTTACCAAAGCTCATGGCTTGGTTGCCTTGGCCCTGTGCACTACGGAGCATAAAGAACAGTACAGCACTGATGATAATCACCGGTAGAATTGACAAGCCAACCTGACCCCACATTGAGCCACTGTCACTGACTTTTTCGTTTACAACTTCTACATCATGCGTTGTAAGACCTTGCTCATAGATGCTTGAGCCAGACTCTTTGCGTGAAACACCAGCTGGTGTTTTGTCGTCTTTATTCGTGTAAACGGTTAATTCGTCGCCCTTGACCACGATCTTGCGATATTTACAGTCGTCTTTGTTGCCCTTGTATTGGCTATCGCAGGCATTGGCGCCATTGATTACACCATTGAAAGGAATCTGCTTAAGACTGCTCTGCTGGCCCCGTACACCTGCCAACACAATCAGACCAAATAACGCTAAAAGTGCCAAGAAGCCAACATTCTTTAAGCCTTTACGGCCCTTACTCTTCTTGCCCCCACTAGGTTTAAACGGTTTTTTCTCCATAAGTAAACCTATTATACATAATTTTGTAAGTGTGTTCTAGCGCTCGACATAATGGAGTGCTAGGCGTTGTTTGCCAACCTGTAGATTGTGGTGTTTATCAACATGGAACGTAGCGCCTGGTTGGGCAGTTTTCATAGCAACCAGTAGGCGTTCAATGGTCCGTTTTTGGATGTTTTTAACCTGGTGCCGTCGAAACCATGCATGCACTACTTCCTTGGCAACATCATGCGGCAAATGAATAAACCATTGCCGATCAAGTTCATCACGCTTAGGTTGCACATGCAGCATATTGATAAGCCGCGCATCAAGCTCATCGTTAATGTCAGACAACTGGTCGATCAAAATAAGCAATTGCGCACGCTGGCCATCAGTAAGCCGTGGAATGACGTTGTGCCTTAAATGGTTTCGCAAGTAGCGCGTGTCACTGTTTGTGACGTCTTCGTTCCAAGGGATCGCATGATTCTCGGCGTATTCTCGAATTTGTTGCTTAGAGAATGGTAGCAACGGTCGAATGATACCGTCGGTGCTACGTAGTGATGTTAGCCCACGCCTACCCGTTCCACGCATCATGTTTATCATCGCTGTTTCGAGCACATCGTCTTGGTGATGGGCGGTAGCGATTGCTTTTGTATTTGTAACCGCGGCAACTTTTCTTAAAAATGCGTAGCGTGCCTCCCGAGCTGTCGCCTCGCTTGTCCGAGGGCCCAAATGGGCCTCATCATATACAAAGGGCAGCTGGTAGCGACTGGCGTATTGGCCAACAAGCTGACGATCGCGAGCCGATTCTGAACGGATGCCATGGTCCAAATGCGCAACAACGAGCTGCACGCCTGGCCTCTGTCGCATGAGATCAAGCAGCACCATGGAATCAACGCCACCACTCACCCCCAATACATATCGACCCGCACCCACCGAAATTCTCATACAGGTTAGTATACAGAAAAGTGCGCCCGTAAGGCTGGAAAATGACCTCTAGAGTAGGTATACTTGCTTGTGAAAACTAAAAAATAAACATGCAGCATTTCTTTATCTTATTCATACCGGGCGTTCTAGGTGGCATGATTAATGCCATTGCTGGGGGCGGCGGTATTGTTATGTATCCGGCTTTACTTGCCTCTGGCCTGAGCCCAATTATGGCCAATGCAACAACCAGCCTTGTTTTTTTACCAGGAAGCGCTACTTCAGCACTTGGCTACAAAAAAGAACTTCAAAAAATACCTCGCCATTACTACTGGCTACTTGTGCCCTGCTTTTTCGGATCTGTAATTGGTAGCTATGTGTTAGTGCACACCAACCCGACCACCTTTGAGCGACTAGCCCCATGGCTCGTGCTGTCCGCAGTAATACTACTCGCATTGCAATCTCGCATTCACCGCTGGCTGACCAAGCAATCAAAAAAACGTAAGATCCATTGGCATACCCTACCCTTGCTATGTCTAGCAGCCTTCCCCTTAGCAATCTACGCCGGTTTCTTTGGCGTCGGCTTCGGACTTATGATGTTGGCCCTGCTTGGCTTTACAGCCTTGAAGTCAGTCTACCAAATGAACGGACTAAAAAATGTATGTGGAATTGTCATTGCCAGCGTATCGGTGTTATACCTCTCAAAAACCGGCTTTATCCATTGGCATTCCGGGCTTATTATGGCAGCCGGCACTGCGGTTGGTGGCTATGCAGGCTCGTTACTGTCAAAGAAAGTTACAGCACATGTTGTGCACGACCTAACTGTCGTAATCGGTCTAGTCATATCCGTTATTCTTATCGCTAAACAATACTAGGCCTTCTTGCTAGCCTTGCTGCTCTCTTTGATGATTGCCCCAGCTGAAAGTAATGTAGCGTTGGGAAGTAGCACTAGTTTTCCATCCGTAAGTATCTTGGTGTGCGTGAGGCCAATATCTTTAATCTTACCTTCATACGTTCCACCCAGAGCACCTGCCGTTATCGATAGTTCATCGCCAACCTGAAACGGTCGTGAAATTATCAACACCACACTCGCGAAGAAATTTGCCAACGACTGCTGTGCAGCAACGCTTAAGATAACACCGAGGGCTGCCCCACCAAGCAGGAGTTTGTCGATCGGGATACCCATGAGTGTCATCGTACCCAAAATAATGATGATAAAACCAAACAGATGCAGGAAGAAGCGAACCGCTGCCGTACGACCAGTGTTTAAATAGGGCTGCAGTACTTTTGTGGTTGCCGTTGAAACAACGCGCAAAAACAGTGTTGAACCAAGAATAAACAAGAGGATACCAATGGCTGCCAGGATTCTTTGACTAACATCCCCAGCTCGCAGATTGCCGTGTGTATTGCAGAGGTACACACCAAACCCAGCCAGTATGGCGGTTGGGATCATGCCGCGGCTGGCCTGTTGCCAGATTTTTTTAGATAGATCTTTTGTGTGTGTTTCCATAAGCACTATTGTACCGCCAGGTTACGGCAATACCAATGCCCCTTACGGTTGATAATGCTAGTTTGTAATCATCAGGGGCTTTTATCTAATTCAAGTACAAATTGGTAGCGGGGGCGAGATTTGAACTCGCGACCTCAGGCTTATGAGTCCTGCGCT
>CAYMZG010000002.1:0-95829 GCA_964394925.1 uncultured Candidatus Saccharibacteria bacterium
CCCCACCAGACGCACTTTAAATAACAGAGGTGATAAGCCTCTGATTATTGATTTTTATTGACCTTTATGGTAATATAGTGTCATGAGTGCAGAGTTATTTGTGCGTTCTGAAGTCCCCCCTCTAAGTTGGGATGAATTTAGATTAACTCACCCTGCAGGCTCAATTGCTTTAGATGGATATGTTGGGGAAGGGCCGGTGTTCGATCCGAATGGTCCGTATCATAATGCAAATCATCATGAGGGTGTGAAGCGGCTTGAAACCCTATCAACTGCCCAGCAAATACTTATGGGTGTAAAAATGGGGCTTGATAAAGCCTTTACACGTGATGGTGTGTTTGCGCCAAACGTATATGTAAACGACTGCGACCAAGATGTTTGTGCTGCTTGGTTTCTACTCGACAATATTGGTCAAACACGTTCAGCCTCCCCTGCCTTGAATCGTTTTATAAACGTTGCTGGCACACTTGATGCTACTGCGGGCGCCTTTCCATATGATAGAGACTTAAGAATACTGGGTGAGCTTGCTTGGGTTTTTGAACCATATACGCTTTTTAGGGCCAGTGGCGAAATGGCCAAAAAGGATAACAATCAGTATAGGTCAGTCATTCAGGATGTTGAAAGCAGGATACAAAAACACCTTATGGGTAATGGTGAATCGGCAAAGCTCGACACTAGATACAGCATTGTTGGAGGTGGAAAAGACTGGAAAATGATTGAAGAAGTCGGCAAAGACGGACGCGTAGGTGCACTCACTGATGGAATTGACGCATACGTTTCTGTTCAAGAAATTGGAGATGACAGGTGGCGGTATGTGATTGGCCGTCGGTCAGAATTTATACCTTTTGACGTCGAATCAATTATTGATACATTGAACAAGGTAGAAGGCTGTACTGATGACAAATGGGGTGGTGCAACCATAATTGGGGGAAGCCCACGAGTAGGTGGCAGTAAATTAGCGCCCGCCGAAGTAGAGAAAATTATTAATCAACGTTTGTCGCTAGGCTAAGACTATCTGTCTTCGTTCTCGAAGATTTTCACTCCACCCATTACTAAGGCACCTGTCCCTGCACAACTTACAAGTATCCCAAGAAGTTCCTTGTTGTTACGCTGCCATTCACTCGTGCTTACGGCAATAAGTTCGTGAGTCTGCTTTCTTCTAAGTTCATCACGTACAGCGTCGGGCACACCTGGGCTAAGCTGGTCTATCTGTTCTTTTAACTCACTTGCGTTATCGGTGTGTACAACTTCCTCATGTGTAGGATTTTGCGCACTATGCATAGTTTCTATGCCGGCACCAACAACGCCAGCTGAAGCCAATCCTAGCGCGGCAAATGCCAATCCATTTCTCAATCTCATAGTCTATTATTATAACATACTGCTTGTATTTTTGCAATACATATATCGGTGATTGGATTATTGTGCCTTGTGCGAAATCCAGTGGCTGGTGCCGAATCTACCCTAGAATGACGGCACCATCGAGAATCTGTAACAGCGCCTCACTTGAACGAGCCGCCATCAGTTCTTCTCGTAGTTCCTTGGCTCCATCAAAGCCATTCACATAAATCTTGCAGAATTTATTCAGGGTAACAATTTTACGTTCGTCATGTTGCCAGGTGTTGGCAAATAGCTCTACATGTTTGCGATAAATTTTAAGGCGTTCCTGCGGAGAGATAGTTGTCCAGGGCGATTGCTCGGCAAAAACATACGGGTCATTAAACACACCGCGGCCAATCATGATGCCATCGAGTTGGTGCTGCTCAGCCAATGCCACGCCCTGCGCCCGGCTAAGCACATCGCCATTGCCAATGACTTTCACATGCGGTGCCAGACGGTCGCGCAAGGCACGTACTTCGCTAATTTTATCCCAGTCGGCTGGCACTTTGCTCATCTGTTTTTTGGTACGACCGTGCACCGTCAGCGCGGCGATATCTTGTTTGAGTAGTGACTCGTGCCAGGTATAGTCTATTTGGTTATAACCAAGGCGCGTTTTAACAGAAACCGGCAACGGTTTAGACCCTTTCGTTGCGCTCGACTTTAGCGCAGCTTTGGCACCCTCGACAGCTGCTTGAATAATCTCCACTGCTCGGTTACGATTCTCGGGCAAAATGAATGCCGAGCAGGCGCCGTTTCGGGTAACATTCTTGTCGGGACAGCCAAAGTTTAAGTCAATTCCATCGTAGCCCATATCAGTAATGTCAACTGCAGCTTTGTAAAAATTCTCGGGATTCAAGCCCCATATTTGCGCGATAATTGGTCGCTCTTTGTGGCTATCCAAGCGCAGCCGCGGCAAGGTCTTCTCACGGCCCTTGCTCTGTAGCGCCTCAACGTTTACAAATTCGGTAAAGAATAAATCGGGCGGTGCCAAATCAGCTACCACCTGCCGAAACACTGTGTCTGTTACGTCGTCCATTGGCGCCAACACGAAAAACGGCTTGGTCAGTTGATCCCAGATGTTCATCAGGCTCTATTTTACCCTATGCTGGTGCAAGTAACCTTCAAGTCGGCCGCGCCGATCACCAAACAGATTGATCTTCTCCTGCTGGTACTCTTGTAGTAAACCGAGCATGCCACGCCAGTTGGCAATGTGCCGATTGCGACGTCGATCGAAGAATAAGCGATAGTCAACAGCTTTCGCAGCCATCTTTGCCTGTGAATCTGTCCAGTTACGGGCAGTGCCGATCACTCGCAGCACATCGGGGATCATAAACGTACGTACTTGTTCCATGCTCATACGCATGTCGCCTTCTCTCATGCGCCAAAAGCCAGGGTTTGTGGCCGCTTCCAATAAGCGTTCGATGCGGTCCTTTCCGGGCTGTAGGGTTTCGCGTAGGTATGTATCAACTGACACAAATTTAGCCTGGATTGCTTCAATACTGTGCTGCTCGGCACGATCACGCAAATCTTCGGCAGAACGCAGCATTGAGCTTTTGCCAGCCAGCGTGCGTGCCACCGGTACCTCACCGTAGCGGCGCACCGACATTGTACGAGGAATCAATGTATACTCTTCGGGTAACAATGGGACATTTCGGTATCTTCCCGTCTGTTCATCGGTATATGAGACTGAAAAAGGTACCTTGCGACCAACTGCAATCAAGTCTGCTCTGAATTTTTCTGGAGCAGCAGCGCTTATCATTATTCCAGTCACGTCTTGATAATCAGCCTCGTTAAGGCCCCAGTACTCAGGGGTTGCTGCGCGTGCGAACGCATTGCGTGAGTTAAGATCTCGCTCGGGCTGTGGTGGTGCCATGCCCTCTAGTACTTCCTGTCCAATCAGCTGCGTGGTACGAGTCATTTTATAAGATATCACCTCTTATGTGCTGTATAGCCCTGAGGCCAATTCTTCGGTGTTCATCAGTGAGTGGCCGATATGGTGCACGAGATGGATCAGCAATCAACTCGGCAGGATGTGACGTATCTTCTGCTGTCACATAGGGATGCTCAAGACGTAGTTCTCGGTCGTTCGCCGTAGCTCGCCAGTGGGGTATCTTAGGCTCGCCACTAGGCACCAGAACATCACCCTCATCGGATTCAATCCAGCTAACTGTTTCGTGAATACTCATATAGTTATTATACCACGCTTATTGCTGCGGGTCAACCTCTGTTAGGCGAGCTGAAGTATGCGTCTATTCCCAGCGGAACACGCGGAATGCAATGGCGTAGATGATGACCGTCCAAACGGCGATCAAGCCCAACTGTGGTCCAAGTTGCGTGAGGTGGTTGCCTTCAGTAGCAATCAAGCGTATGCCTTCGATAATCGGCGTGAGTGGTGATACGTTGGAGACTTTTTGCAGCCATTCTGGCATGAGATAACGGGGGAAGAAAGTGCCTGATAGGAAAATCATGGGGAACACAATGAGGTTGGCAAGTGGCGCTGCCTGGTTCTGATCTTTGGCCCAGCCACCAATTGCCAGACCAATACCAAAGATGGCAATGATGCCAAACACAATAAACAGCGTCAGTTCAACTACATTACCCGCCAACTTCAAGTGGAAGAACAGCATGGCGGCCACGAACTGGATGAAGATCGACATCAGCCCAACGACTGACTGCGACATAACATTCGCCGTAAAGTACTGCCACACCTTGAGTGGCGTGGTATGCAGACGCCTCAGAATACCCTGCTTTTTAAGCTCGGGGAAAACATTGACTGGCCCAAAAATACCAAGCCCGATAATTGAAAAGCCAAGCAAACCTGCGAACGTGTAGTCGAAGGGGCGCAGACTGCGAGCGTTAAGCTGCTCGCTGGTGACCGTAAACGGCGTTTCGGTCTTCACAAATTTTCCGTTAATTTCGGCAAAAATTGCTTGCAGAACAGACGTTAAAGTCTGGGCAGCCGACTGCCCATTCTGGGTATAGACCACTTTAGCCTGACCGGACGGAATAGTCTTGCCATTGGCTTCAGCGCCGAACCCTTCGGGCAAAATAATGGTCGCGTCGAGCTGGCCACGCTTCATTTTTTCTTGGGCAGCTTCCTCTGTGGTGGCTTTCGTATCAACTTTGAATATCTTGTTCTTTTCGAGATCATTAACGAACTGTTTCGAGAACGAGGTTTGCGCGTTATCGATAATTGCTACCTTGAACGACACACCACCGTTCTTTCCAAAGATCGTACCGAAAATAACCAAGAAGATCAGCGGGAACAGAAAGACGAAGAAAATAGCTGTTTTGTCACGAAATGCACGACGAATGCCGATTTTAGCAAAGGTAAAGACGGGTAAAAGTTTCTTGTGCATATTAATCCCGCAGTTCCTTCCCGGTTAGGTCGATAAAGACATCTTCAAGGTTGGCCTGCTCAACATGCTGTGCCTTCTTAAAGCCCTTTTTAAGCAGGGCTTTAACAAGATTCTTTGGTGTGTCGAGCGCAATAATCTTGCCGTTGTCCATGACGGCCACGCGGTCACAGAGCAGCTCAGCCTCTTCCATGTAATGGGTCGTAAGTAAAATGGTCGTGCCTTTGTCGCGCGTTTCCTGAATCAACTCCCAAAGGTTGCGTCGGGCTTGCGGATCTAAGCCGGTGGTTGGCTCATCCATAAAGAACACCTTTGGTTTGTGCACCAAGGAGGCAACAATGCTAAAACGCTGGCGCTGGCCGCCCGAGAGGTTCTCTGGGAAAGCGTTAGCCTTATCACTCAAACCAACCTCTTTTAGGAGCTTTTTGGCATTCACACGACTGCCGTAGGCCGAGGCCAGCTGCTCGAGTTGCTCGGTCAGCTTAACTTTATCCATGAAGGCCGGTGACTGTGGCTGCACGCCAATGATGTACTTAACTTGTTGCGGGTGCTTGGAAACATCAATTCCATCAACACTAATACTGCCGCCATCGATTTCACGTAAGGTTTCAATCATCTCTAGGGTGGTTGTTTTACCAGCCCCGTTTGGCCCTAAAATACCAAATATCTCGCCCTTTTTGATCTCAAAGCTAATGCCATCAACGGCAACTTTGTCGTCGTACTTTTTAGTTAGGTTTTTGACCCGCACAATTGCGTCACTCATTCCATTCACTATATCAGCTCAAACTTTACTTGTTAAGTATTCGTTGGTGTTTAGCAAAGAAAAACCGGCCAACTATTGTTGACCGGTTATTTTGGATTGTTTTATGTCTTACTTGCGCTTAACAGTCAAGAAACCATTGCGTGGGTTCTCGTTAACCATCATGCCTTCTGGCAAACCTTCGACCGCTTCTGGACGCTGATCCTTGCTGAAGTAGTAAATAACTTGTTGCTTGCCGCCACGAAGTGTAACGGTCTTTGAGTTCAAGAAGTACGTAACCCCTTTAGAGTTTGTGTGCTTGTAAGCCATAAAAGCTTTCCCTCTCTTACATTAAGTGTTGGTACCCCTTACCATACGCCTGACCGTTTTTAGTTGTCAACACCTTTGTCCGAAAATTACCTCTGTTACAACAATATTACCTCTGTTGTGTTCCAAGATTTGGAATAATATTTCAGTTCCACTTGCATCATAAAACGCTAATGCGATACACTACCCGTTGTAACTAAAGTTTTAAATGAAGGTGGAAGACGTACATGGAATGGAATAATGGCTCCGGCCAACCACATCCTGCTAACAAGCCAGCCGCCCCTGTTAGCTCAGCAACAACCAAAAAAGCTAAAAAATCATGGCTCAGCATCACGACCGTCACGGTCGCACTGATCGTATGTATTGCAATCCTCATTCTGTCGATTGCACTCTACGTAGGTATCGCCAAGCCAAGTGCCTCACAAGGCAAATATGTCGACAATAGTAAAATGCAAGCCGTGTTCTTGAACGGTGGCCAGGTCTACTTCGGTAAGATCAGCACTATCAATGCCAGCTTCATGCGTATGACCGACATCTACTACTTGCGTGTTAACCAGCAAGTACAGCCTGATGGTAGTGCTTCATCAAACCAAGACATCTCACTCGTAAAGCTCGGTTGTGAGTTGCACGGCCCACAAGACAGTATGGTCATTAACCAGCAACAGGTTATCTTCTGGGAAAACCTCAAGGGTGATGGTCAGGTCGCTAAGGCAGTTGCCGATTACAAGAAGCAAAATCCAAATGGTCAGCAGTGTAACACCAACACGCAGACAAACAGCAACACCAACGGCACCACCACCGAAACGCCAAGCACTGGCACAAACAAGAACAACAGTTCAACTTCAACAACCAAGAAGCCATAACGTTCGTTCAAACAATAAAACCCCGCTCGTCACTACGACTGCGGGGTTTTTCTTTTATCCGACTCTAAGATTGTTACAATAAAGCATATGCATAAACAACGTCGTCACCACTACTGGCAGCGCTTCCAAAACCTGAGCTCGTGGTACCTATTAGCTATCACGCTCGTGTTCGCTGTAACGACAGTTCTTGCGCTTCGGCATAATAATGTTACCGCCCTTAAGCTACGAGACAATGTGTTAAAGGTGGATCAGCAGAACGGCGACGTCGAGGCTGCCCTGCGACAACTGAGAAGTTATGTGTATGGTCATATGAATACCGACCTAGCGAGCAACTCCTCGGTGTATCCGCCGATTCAACTTAAATATCGCTACGAACGCTTACTTGCTGCACAGCAGGATGCCGCTAAGGCAGGAAACGCTAAGATATACACTGACGCCCAGAAATACTGCGAGGCGCTACTGCCCACGGGCGTTTCGCTGAACCGCGTGACGTGCATTCAGCAATATTTGGACAGTCACCCATTAGCTGCCCAGCCACCAATACAAGACAGTTTGTATAAATTCGACTTTGCTAGCCCACGCTGGTCGCCCGATCTGGCCGGCTGGAGCCTGGTACTGACCATTGTCTTTGGTGTCTTATTCTTATTCCGACTCGTGTTGGAGTTATGGATGCGTTACCGGCTCAAGCACCAGGTATAACACTGCGGCCCGCGGCACCCCGTGACAGATTGCAGCTGAGCCATTAGACTGTAGCTATGCATATTTTCTTTTCGGCCATCGGTGGAACAGCTATTGGACCCCTTTCTATGATTGCTCGCGAGGCTGGTTATGACGTTTCAGGCTCCGACAAACAGGCCAGTCAGTACATCGACTATCTTATTGAGCACGGCATAACAGATATTCACATTGGGCAAACGTATGAACAGATTGCAGCCATACATGCCAAGCGACCAATTGATTGGTATGTGTATTCTTCGGCAGTAGCCATTGAAAACCCCGACGCACCTGAATTTCGCTTTTGCCAAGAGCATGGCATCCGCATGACCAAACGCGACGAGCTGCTGAATCAGATCATTACCGACAAACGACTCAAGCTGGTAGCGATTGCGGGCACGCATGGCAAAACCACTACTACCGCCATGGCTATCTGGCTCTGTAAACAGCTGGACATACCACTTAGTTATTCAGTCGGGGCCAAGATCCCATTCGGAGACATGGGTCAATTCGATGAAGCCTCGGATCATTTCGTGTATGAAGCCGACGAGTTCGATCACAACTTCCTGGCTTTTCACCCCCATCTCAGCCTCATAACTGGCGTGGATTGGGATCATCATGAGTATTTCCCCACGCGTGAAGACTATCAGCAAGCTTTTCGAGATTTTCTGAATCAAAGTCAGCACGCCGTAGTGTGGCGAAGCGATGTAGATCGTCTTGGACTGGAACCATCCGACACCATAGTAGTCCTCGACGACGAAGACCCTGTGCTCGACTCTATAAAACTGCTCGGGCTGGTAAATCGTAAGAACGCTTGGCAGGTGATTAACGCGCTCAGGCAGGCCAGTGATGTGCCACTCGACGAAATGATTGCTCATATGAACCGCTTCCCTGGCCTCAATCGACGTTTTGAGCGCATCAGTGATAACATCTATAGCGATTATGCTCATACCGAAGAAAAGATACGAGGCGCCCTGCAGATGGCTCACGAGGCCTCACAGAACGTGGTGGTGGTGTATGAGCCGCTGACCAACCGGCGTCAACATTACATTAAAGATGCTTACAAAGATCTGTTTACAGGGGTTAAAAAACTATATTGGGTGCCGAGTTATCTGGCACGTGAAGATCCTGATCAAGCCGTACTCAGCCCAACTGAGCTTATCGAGTACATGGCCAACAAAGACATTGCCGAGCCAGCCGAGCTCAACGATGAACTCAAGCAACACCTGCTTACACACGCGGCCGCGGGCGACTTAGTGCTCTGTATGTCGGGAGGTGGCGGTGGCTCGCTCGACGAGTGGCTCCGGCAAGTATTTTAGGTTATCCGCCCCGCCTCATCTATCTTGACTACGCCTGGCCGTAACACTTCTATGACATCATCAACCACCCGAATAATCGTGGATGGCTCACGCCCAGAAAAATCGCCTCCATCAACATAAAAATCTACCGTGTCGCCAAAGTAAGCTTGGGCTTCGGCAATGGTGTTAGCTGGTCGCGCACCAGGTTGGTTAGCACTCGAAGTCAGCAGTGGCCCAACTGTTTGCAAAAGCTTCATAAATGACGCTGGCGCGTTAATAACTCGGGTAGCTTGGGCCCCAACCCCCTGACTCAAGTAGCCAATCTGATGCGGAATAATAATGCTGAGGGAGCTTGGCCACAGATGGTCGTAAGCTGTTAGGTAACGACGCTTAAACCCGAGCTCTACCAGCTGATCAATCGAAGCAGCAATCAATGTCCCGGGCTTACTCTCACGTGATTTTACGGCATATAAGCGCTGGGTGGCAGCTGCATCAGCAGCCCTGCAAACAACACCATACAGTGTGTCGGTTGGCAGCACTCCTATAGCGCCGTCGCGCAACAGGCTGACTAGTTCAGGGTCTTCTAGTGAGTCGCAGACAAAGCTCATGCGATTATTGTACGCCGAGGTACACGCCAAGAGAAACGCGCGTATGAGTTACAGGCCGAGACTCTGGTCGCTGATGCTCGTTGAACTGAAGTCTTTAGTGTCGTTTGTGCCCGTTAGGGTTTGATCAACCTGCTTCGTTGTGTCATCGACGTCTGTAGTGGTAGCAGCCTTGGTTTGTGCAGTTTGTTGCTCGCTTGTACTATTCGACGCCTGTGTAGCAGGTGTGGATGTTTTGCTATTCTGCTTCATATAGAAGTACACCACCGCACCGGCAATGCCGAGTGCAATAATAATTGCAATAAAGATAGCTAAACCAGGGCCACGCTTTTTCTTAGGAGGAGCCGTTACCGGACTAGGTGCGGGCTCTTCGCTAGAGGTTGAGCTGTCAGTCGTATCTGTTGAAGCCGTGGCATCGCTAGTGTCATCTGTAGCCGATAATGCTTCATCGGTCTCCGGAGTGGTTTCATAACTTGTGTCCTCTGTGTTTGAGTCAACAACATCCGTTGTTTCTTCAGTGGTCGCACTACTGTTTGTTTCATCAACGGTTTCGGTTGCCGCTTCGCTTGAGCTGGTATCGGTGGTTGGCCGTGGTGCGGTTACGTCCATAACCTGACCATTGCTTGCGTTGTCGGTTGAGGTTGGTTTGGTTTCATCCATGATTAGTTACTCCCCGAGGTTGTTGTACTGTTAGTCGTTCCCGTACCACTATTGGTAGGTGTTGTTGTACTGTTGTCTGTACCTTCGGTCTTTGCAAGCTCGGCACGAATTGTTTGCAGCAATGGCTTAATGGTTCCTGTTAAGTAGGTTCGAACAGCTGCAGCGTCCTCGTTAACTTTCTTCAAGGCCGTTCGAGCTGCTTCGAGTGAAGCCTTAAAGCCATCTGGGTCAGTCGCACAATCCATGCTGGCGAGATCTGAGACAGATTGCTTATAGGTTGTGAGGTCGGTGTTAAAGGTGTCGATCTTGGTCTTGAGTGCAGTAATATCGGCGTTCAGCGCAGTGGTATCAACACCCTTAACTTTTAGCCGGGCCGAAAGATCATTCAAACGATTCAGTAGGTTTGTGTACACCTGGCTGCGACTTGTCTCGAGACCCTTCACACGCCCCTTTTCGGTACCGAGGTTCCCTTGTGAGGCCTTACACTTGGCCATCAGGCGAGTCTTCTCGGCGTTTGTTAGTTTCGTTTTAAGCTCGGCTTTGCGCTTCGCAATACGATCCGAGACGGTCTTGGCGTCTTCTGCGGGCTCAGGTTTCGCCTCAGTTGAGTCGTTACTACTCGTTGTTGTTGGCGTAGCCTGTGTGGTTGATGTAGTGGTTGATGCTGAGTCATCGCCATGAGCCACTGCTGTTACTGTTGATATGACCGGCACGGTGAACACCGTTGCCAAGACCACTGCTAATAATCTCTTCATAGGTATGTAGTTCCCTTACTTTCTCTGATTTTCATTTTACCATAACCACTATTGTCCAAGCACAAACTTATTTTTACTTTGGCTTACGAGACCCTCGTTGACGAGATCGGATAGGACCTTCGCTAGCCTGTTGTCGGGTATGGCTGCCCCGAGCTGTGACTCAGACCTGCTTCCCTTGGCTAACTCCCGTAAGACCGCACCTCTAACCTGTCGCGATGAACCCTCAAAGGTTGATTGGCGGCTGTAATGCTTGCTCCTACGGCTTAGATTGCCGACCGACGCCTTCAGGTAGCTACCATAGTCCATCATGGCCCACATAAACTCCCGCGGATGTTCGCGGTCAAGTGTACGTGCCATAATTTCGAGCAACGCGTGGTCACTCACCACTTCCTGGTCTGAGAAGAAATGATGGATAAGAACAGTTCGTACATTGGTCTCAACGAATGGCACTGCCTGATTATAGGCATACGTCACAATGGCTGCGGCAGTATTATAACCAATACCCTTGCACGCCTCTAAGTCTTCTAAGCTCCATGCTGTACTATGCATCGCTAGCTGCTTAGATGCTTCGTGCAAATACTTGGCGCGGCGATTGTACCCCAGGCCACTCCAAGCTATCAGCACATCGGCGAGCGGTGCCGTGGCCAGCGCTTGGATGTCTGGAAAACGATCCAGAAATGCTTGATATTTCTGAGTAACCCGTGACACCTGTGTTTGCTGCAACATTATCTCGCTAAGCAAAATATGATACGGCTCAAAGGGCTCGTGGCGCCAGAGTAGGTCACGACCATGTTTATGGTAATAGTCCCAAACTAGCTCTTGAAAATCGTGGATCGCCTGCGGGCTCATCTAGGAATGCGTCGCCGCCACCCAAGTCATTACAACCGCTGCGGCCACAAATTGAACCGTGATCATCATAAGCTTCATAAGCCACCCGGTCGTCTCGTTGCCGATGGTGATCATGACTGCCACCAGATAGGCAACAAATGGAATGTAGGTGAGCCAGCCCTGCCAGCTGTTTGGTAGATAACTACCGCGGACTCGAATAAACCAAGCTTGGCTTGATCGTTTCTTGCGAGCGGTTTTGCGGTTGATTGTTTTCGTCACGCATGACTCCTAGTAATAGTACCAGCGGTCAATGCCGCCGGCGTTGGTTACGTCACGGACTTTCACTGGCTTGCCACCGTTCAGGCTCACCACATAATCGGCAGTTTCTTGGTCGTTTTTGACGCGATACACAAGCGTAGTGTTGTTTAGCCAGCGCACCGGATATGTCAGCCCGCTCTTGGTATCAATAACCGTGTCATTCTTTGAGCTAACATCGTACACCAAGAGCACACCCTTGCCATCACGCACATCAACCCAGGCCGCCTGCTTGCCATCGGGGCTGTTAATGTATACGCGCGGTTGTTGGCTCGACGGAGCAGCATTTAGTTTCTGGGGTTGTTTGTCACCAAGTTGATAGTCATACCACTGCTGCTCAACGGCTAATGCCAAGTGATCGTAACTGGTGCGGAGAATGTTCCACACTTCTTGGCTGAACACTGTAGAGGCACCTGAACCATCAGCCTTAACCTTATATAGAGCCGTTTTGTTGCTCTGGTAGGCACTCGACGGTGCGTAGTAGATATCACCACCGACTGACACGACGTCATTGAAGTAGTTGCTGGCTGCCAATTCTTTTGTGGCAGTGGTTTTTTGATTGTAACTCATCAGTCGATATCGCTTGGGGCTACTAGCACTCTCGCCTGAAGCGATTTGCACATACACCAGGTTGTCACCCGACCAATCGATCAGCTGAATACGCTCAGCCGCTACAACGTCATGTGTTGTATTGTCGTCGGTGTTAATGATGGTGAGCGTGCTAAGCAAATAACCTTGATTATTATGTTTACCGCCTCGGGTTGAAACATAGGCCGCCACGGGTTCGGTGGGGTGTGGCACCAAAACCATGTCATCGCGTTCGGTGCCCATCCCTGCGAGGACTACTTTTTCGTCTTTGCCGTCGACATACATGCTGTACACGTCATACTTACCCGAGCGCTTGGATACAAATAGATTCTTTTCAGATGGCACCAGTTTTACTGTGTGGTTAATTTTGTCGTTTGCACTGAGGCTAAGTGTTTCATCACGATACCCGTCGCGCTTAAAGGTTACGGTCAGTTGGGTATCGTCGGCTGGCTTGTCGAGTGTTAACTTAATAATACCCTGCTCATTTGAAATGGCATCTCCGCCAAGACTGCTCGCTTCAACCTTTGCGATGGGCTTACCAGAAAGATAGTCCACCGTAGTAAATTCGTACTGCGTCCCGGTTGGGGTCAATTCATAAGACTGCAGGGGATTGCTACCCCAACCAATCACTACCGTCTTGCTAACTGGTGCAAAGGCCCGCTTTTGAATTGTTAACAGGTTAGTTCCAAGTTTTACTTTGCTTATGGTTACCTCACCCTGAGCATTCGTAGTGCCAGTTGCGTCTCCAATACTTACTTGTACATTTTTAAGTGGTTGTTGTGTGCTGTCATCGAGCACGGTAAGCGAGCTTTCGGCACGTACGCCAGCGCTGTTCAAAATGAAGTAGCGTGTCTTGGGCATGCCCGCCAATGCCAGAATAGCACCAAGAATAAGCAGCAGGAGTATCCAGCGGAGGGCTCGGCTTTTGAAGATTGAGCGTTTCTTTTCCTTAGTTTTGGGTGGCTTAGCAGCAGTTTTAACTGACGTAGCTGGCTTAATGGGCTCGTCGGTATCCCGAATAGCATCTTCAATCTCGAGTATCTCGTCGCTCTCACTGGCCACGATATCATCAACCGCCTTGTCGGTGGCGGGATCTTTGAGTACTGCCGGGTCATTAACATCTACTTCATTAGCTGCCTGATCTATCGCTTCTCCAACGGTAATCGCAGCCGCTTGCTCCAGCTCTTCCTTCTTACTTTCCGAATCCTCGGCTTCTGCTGGCTTGATATCGGCCTGTGGTTTTTCAGCTTCATCTGGTTCATTTGGTTCGTCTGATTGATCGGTTTCTTCTGGCTCGTCAGATTGGGCTGGCTCTACATTTGATTTTGGCTCAGGTTTTGTTGCTGATCCTGCTTTTGCTGTTACCGCACTTTTATCAGCCGGCGGCAATGGGGGTGCGGTTGCCCGATCTTCTACCGGCTCGGCGGGCACTTTGGGCTCATCGTCCTCGCCTTCAGATGTAACTGTTTCACTCGTTTTGTCCTTCTTTTTCTCAGGCTTATCCTTGGGAATAGCCTTTTTAGGCGCTGGTTCGTCGAGTTCGGCAATTGCTTCATTCAGCTTTTCGGCAACATCGGCTGGCGTTTCATCATGATCAGTAATGGTGATCTTCTTAATCGGTGCCACTACGGGCTCTTTTGGTTTGGGCTCGTCTATGGTCTTATCGGCTGGCACGGCCTTCTCGTGATGCTCAACCGCAATGGAGACCGAATTACTTTCTTTCGGCGTAGGTGTAACCGTTGGGGCAGACTTCACTGTTGGGGCCGATGTAGCGTCTTTTGGGGCTGCAGATTTGGGCGCTACAGGCACTGGCTTGGCTGGCTTCTTTGGTGGTGGCGTGGCTGGTGCGTCGGATTCATCGGGAACACTAAGGTCCAACATGCGTCGTACCTTTTCCTCAATATCATCCCCGTGGGGATTCAGATCTTCGTTCCGTTCCCGGTCCATATTTTATTGCTTATCCTTACTAGAAAGTGTAGCAAACTTCTTACTGGTGCGCCACCGATGATACTTAGCGTTTGCGTTTTGTTTTTTTGCCTTTGCTTTTTTTACGCTTCGTAGTCTTTTTGGGTGTTGTCGGGGCCTTCTTCGGAACAGGGGTTGCTTCGGCGTCCCCTTCCGATTCCGTGGTCTCGATCGTTGTGGCGCTTGGTTCGTCGGTCAGTTCGTCATTGGTTGATTCGGCGACCGCGGTTGTGGGCTTCTTTTTGACGCGGTCCTTACCACTTGTCAAAATCAGCACCACCACAGCAACCGCTGCCACCCCTAAGAAAATTACCCCCCAGGCATTTCGTTGCTGCTTATCTGAACCTACCTCTGTTTTTGTGGTGTTAGTATTAGCCTCACTGGTCACGCCATCAACACGGAGGTCTGGCACATTAGGCAGTGCCGTTTGATCAACAGAGCCGGGTTTTTGCAGGTTATTCTGGTTGGACTGGCCCTGTGACACACCACCTACGTCATTCTGCGGGTTACCCGTTGGGGGCTGATAGTCTGCCGCGTTACTAGCACCTGGTAGTTCGTTCTGATTCGCCACAAGAGCACTTGCAGAAACCGGCACAAACAGCAAAAGAAGGCTCACCACCCCTAATGATTGTAAGAAACGTTTTAGTATCATTTGTACAACTAGTGTATACGGAATTTGCCTAATTGGCCACAACGAGTGCTTGATCGTCGCGCAGATAGACGACTCGCGGATCGTCGCCGTAACGCTTTTTGACATGGTTGATGTATTCAATAAAGTCTGGGCTATCGGCGTGTGGGGCTATAATTTTATCAACAAGCCTGAGTCCTTCGGTAATATACTCGTCGGCCATGTCAGGTTCGTCGGCGACCGAGGCTTCTTCCAAGCTCGTTCCAGCCACAATTGCGCCCGCGCTCTCACCAGCATAAACCATACCACCATCAAGCAACTCTCGAATAATGTCCTCAAAACCACTCAAACGCATCTCGGAGCGAAGCATGAAGGAATTACCGCCGGCCACCCAAAGTAGCTCGAAGGACTGCAAGGCTTCCTTGAGGCGCTGCGCATCATCGTACTCACGCAGGTCAACGACTGATGTGGCAAAGCCGTACTTGGCTAGGTCATAGATCAACTCGTCAAGGCTATCGGCTCGCTCTTGGGGCAATTTGTAGTCTTTTGCGTTTGGAATAATAGCCACCTTACACTCAATGGCTGGTTTGGGCAGCAGTTTGAATAATTCGTCGGGAGTAGGTATTCGGTACGATGTGAGGTATAGCTTCATTACGCCCATAGTACGGCTATTTTGAGCAGGCGTCTACTCTTATTGTCCTCCGTAACCATAGCCGTAACCGTCTAGGCTGCGCGCTGGCTTATGGTAATCTGTAATTTTTTGCGGTGGAGTGCTCGAGCTGAAGCCACTACTTGGAGCAATATACAACTCGCTACCATTCTTGGACATTAGTAGGTAATCTTCGCTGAACCAACCATAGGCCGAATAATCACTGCTCGAGGCAAGTTGCTTTGGTTTATCAAGCTGGAGATTAGCTGTAAACAATGTGTTCTTCCCATCTCGTGGCTCACTCCAGAACACAGTTGAGCCAAGCGGGGACACGAGATAGGTTGGATAAAATTGGTTGAAGTTATCGGCTGTCACGTCACTTGCCGCAGCAAAGTTACCGTTCGCATATTCGTAGTATGTCGCTTTGCCAGCATTATTGTAGGTAGCAACATATAGTTCTCCTGGTTTCGACAAGACGGTTGCAATACTACTTGTGCTGGCAGCATCAAAGTCTTTGATGGTCTGCTTGTTGCTGCCGTTAGCCTTGGCCTGGTACAGACCGCTACGCTTGCCAGCCAAACGGTAGGCTGACAGATAGCTGCCATACCATTGCTTCACGTACACCACTGCATCACGCATGATATACACATTTCCGAAGACTTCATTGATGTAATCGGATTGGCTGGTGCCTTCGGCATTCGTTTCATCAATGGTACTACCCTGTTTTGTATCGGCATTGAATGTTTTTAGGGCAGCTGCTTTCCCCTGCCAGGCTGGCACATTGCTACGAGTTGCCGTGTATAAGAATGCATGCTCTGACCAACCGACCGGGCCGAACGCCGCACCGCCACTATCAATTTCTAGAACCGAATCGTCGGCTGTCGTAATGAGGTATAGTCTGGTTTGACCATTCTCGCGGCGAGCCTGCAATGCGAGGTATTTCCAGTCACGTGAAGCGAGCAAAACTGTATTGCTGTCCTCTTCTTGACCTGTACCCGCTAACACTACCTGTCGATCGCTTCCATCTAGGTTGGTTTTGACCACATCAATCTTGCCGGTTCGCTTAGACAAGAAGTAGATTTTGCCGCTTGGTGTTATGCCAAAACTATTATCGTTTACTGTCGCTTTACTAAGATCTACGGTGATTGCCATCTCGTTATAGCCGTTGGCGTGAATAGTCCCTTTCTGAGTCGGCTTGTCGGCAGGCAACACCAATGTAACGGCACCATTCTGATCAGTTACACCCTCGGCATCGGACACCTTGACCACCGCACCAGCCACGGCATCTCCCGTGATCTTATTTGTCACCTTCATAGGGATCTGTCGACCAGTGGCCTGCATACTGAAAGCTACGGGCTTCATTTTAGTTAGCGTAACGGTCATTTTTTGACTGTAATCTTTGAAGTACTTCTTCGTAGCCTGGAGTGTGCCTCCGCCCACGCTAACTTGTGCAATGGTGGCATGGCCCTGGCCGTCGGTTTTGGCGCTCTTGCCGCGCAGCGATACATCTACACCACTAACCGGTATGTGTGTTTCGCTGTCAGTTACTGTTACTTCCACATTTTGTTTTATAAATGGGCCGAGTAGCAAATAGCGCGTAAATGGGACGGCTAGCAACACTGCTATAACCAGTAAAATCGTGAGTGGGACGCTCAATTTCTTGTGTGTTTTATACCACGTTACGAAGCGCTTGAAACGTGATTCGTCAGAGTCAGGGTCTGTGTCGGCTTCGTCCTCGCCTCCCTCCTGATCATTTGCCTCCGATTCAACTGTCTCGTCTTCAGCGTCTGTCGATCCAGCTTCGGCACCGGACTCCTCGCTCATATCTACTACTATCTCGTTGTCAGCCTTTGCCGAAGATGAATCATCTTCATCGGTAATCGCAAAGGCTTCGAGTTCTTCGGTGACATCCTCGGGCTGCTTATCACGGTTAGGCATGTTGCACTCCTATTTGACATAACTATATGTCAGAAGCATAAGCATTGCCAATACAATAACTGTTGACAATCCCACAATAGGGCGTACTGTGTACGTATGACTACTATCTCTAAGCCAACTATGTCTGTGATCGCGATTGCGGCCCACCATGGGGAGTGCTTTAGTTTGTAGCCAATAACAATAATCGCCAACTAAGCCTCCCCGGGAAACCGAGGAGGTTTTTTCTTGGCAGAACAGGAGACACCGTGTCTAACCCAAATCAAACACCAACATATGAAACTACTCATCCCCGTACTGAGCTTGTACAGGCTACGGGTGAGTTGGCAGTTGCAAGTACAACAAGCCAAGGCAGTGTCCAAGAATGGACGGCCCTACACGAGCCAAGTACGTTAGCCCACTGGCCGGGCTTTGATAGCAACGGCGAGCCAAAAGTCGGGCGCCAAGGTCGTTTATATGAGAAGCAACGTGCGCAGCAACTACGGAGCCAGCCGGTTGATGTCGCGGGGGAAGAGAATCGCTTCTTTGACGTTGCCTAAGCCAATGGCTTTTTCGGTGAGACGGTCAATACCAAATCCAAAACCGCCGTGTGGTGGTAGGCCGTGCTTGAAGGCACTCACGTAAGCCGCGAAACCTGGGCTGTCAGGGTCGACTTTAGCGGCTTTCATTTGCTCTATGAGCACATCGTAGCGATGTTCTCGCTGCGGCACAGTCGAGATTTCAATGCCTCTAAATAATAGGTCGGCCGAACGCGCTGTGTCGTCTTCGCCCTTCATGTGGTAAAACTTCATCTTACTAGCTGGTAAGCCCGTGGCATACACCGCCTCGCAGCCGTCATGCTTCTTGGAGTAGTCACAAATCCAGCGTTCCTCATCTGGGGTGAGGTCAATTTCTTTGCTCACATCCCTGCCTGTGGCCTTTTGATACATCTGGTGAATTTCAGCCATGGTGTAGCGCGGGAACTCGGGCTTGAGTACCAGTTGTGGCGCATTCAAACTTTTGAGTTCGGCGGCATGTTCATCGTAGAGCCTGGTCAGTACTGCATAGACAAGGTCTTGCAGCATGTTCAATACATCATCGTGCCCATCAATGAAGCCCATCTCGACATCGAGCATGGTCACTTCCGAGACGTGGCGAGTGGTGGCACTCAACTCAGCACGGAAGGCTGGGGCAATTTCAAACACGCGCTCGAACACGCCCACCATCATCTGCTTGTACAGCTGTGGGCTCTGGGCCAAGGTAGCCTCTTTGCCAAAGTAATCTGTTTTAAATACTTCAGCACCACCTTCAGCAGCGCCCGCCACTAGCTTTGGTGTGTTGATCTCCACAAACTCGTTTTCGTACAAGAATTCACGAATATAGCGCAGTAGTTCGGCACGAATGAGGAAGATTTTGGTCTCTTGTAAGTTACGCAGACCAATAGCACGGTTATCAAACAGCGTATCGAGATGCTCAGACTTGTGACTGAGCGGTTTATCGATCTCCACGGGCGGTTCGTCGGTTACCGGCACTACAACTTCAATCTTTGGATCGTGAAGCTCGGCACCACCAGGAGCCCGCTCTTCCTTTACCACTTCGCCCGTAACAGTGAGTACGGTGCCGATTTGTAAGCCACGTAGCTTCTCGACTTCATCCTTATCCTCAACAACGATCTGGATCAGACCACTGCGGTCACGAAGATTGATAAAGTTAAGGCCGCCAAGTAGGCGTTTTTTATGAATCCACCCCTTAACTTCAACGGTTTTGCCGATGTGTTCGGCAAGTTCTCGACTAAGTATTCGCATAATGTTTTCCTTCAAATTAACGGTTCAAGTTGACTGGCTTTTGGTACGGACTACAGCAAACCACTCGCCGTAAGTGGCTGGCCAGTCCGTAGATTATTATCACGTTTTACCAGTATCATCAGGGGAGATTATAGGCCATTACCCCCGTAAACGTCCAGCCCTAAGCTATAGTTCGATAGTTTCGTCAATATCTTCTTCGCGGTGCACAATCCGTTTACGCTCATGAGTGGTTTCAACTTCTGTGTCTGAAGTATCGTCGTTAGCTTGTTTTTTGGCATGATGTGACTTTGGTTTACTAAGATCAACATGTGCCCCTTCTTCGTGATGGGCTTTATGGCCTATTGCTAGCTGTTCTTCTTCGCCCGTAGGTTCCATGATGACTTCTTCTACTAACTCGTCTTCAGGCGGCTCATTTGCTTCAATCGCTTCTACCGCTTCAGGTGCCGAAAGTGGCTTCTCAGCTTTTTCTTCGCTCTTTTGCTTAACATGCTCAGCGTGCTCTTTCCGTGCTGAACGGGCCGCCACAGCACGAAGATCATCGTATTGATCAAACTCATCAATAATCGGTTTACCGAGGATCGTTTCCAAAACATCCTCAATGGTAATGATGCCAACGTATTCTTCGAAGCTATTCACCACAATATACAGCTGTCGATGAGTAAGTAGGATGGCCTGCAAAGCATCATAGAGCGATTGTTCTTCGTGGACGTAGGCAACGCCTGGGCGCATGAGATCTTGAACGGTACCACCAGCTTTGGCGTGTACCAGATCTCGTAGGTAGAGGGTGCCGATCATGTTGTCGGCTTTGTCGGCATACACCGGAAATCGCGAGTGGCCTGACTGATGTAACTCGTCCATCAAGATAGGTCCCAGTGGCTCACTAGCGCTCACCGCCTTAACAACACGACGCGGCGTTACATGTTGGCCGACCGTGTCGTCACCAAACGTGAGAGCATGAAGGGCAATATCAAGTTCTGATTGCTCGATTCGGCTGTCGGACTGCACAAGCTGGCGTTCGAGCAAATCGATGAGGTCATGCCGATCATAAAGACCAGTGTGGACTTGTACCGGTCGGTAGCGGCGAATCAGACGCACCAGCCAATCAATAACAGGATGTAGTATGCCAACTACTTTGCTCAGGACGGGGGCACAGATGGCAGCCAAACGTTCGCTCCAGGCAGTTATCCGCGCGGCTGGCAGCCAGACAAAGCCAAGCCAGACCAGGATGCCACTAGCGGCCAGAGCGAACCAAACCGGGGCACTCAAGCTCACACACACAAAAAAGCCAGCACTAGTTATGGCGATCAAAAACCATAATACCGCGCGCAATGAGTGGCCATAGCCGCTGACTCGTAACATAGCCACGGCAATCGGATCTTGGTGGCGTGCTCGATGCTTCAATTCCTTGAGTGGAACGCGCGAATACGTGCGCTGCAAGCTCACAGCGACGAGAGTGAGGAGTCCTAATAGGATAATAAGGACTGATTGCATAGCTTTATCTTACACGCTTATGGCTATAACAATAAAGTCCAAGGTTCTACAGAAAGCAGGTCGCATGGTACTATTAATATCGAAAAAGGGGATCTATGAATAATCGATTTGTCATCATTTTGTTAGTTACCGTAGCTGTAATTGCGGGTGTCTTCTTCTTTACTAAGCATAAAACAGCTAACAATAACAATACGAAAGCCAGTTCATCGGCACAGCCCAGCAACCATGTTATAGGTAGTGGCAAGAGTGGCGTAGTGTTGGTTGAATACGGCGATTACCAGTGCCCGGCCTGTGGCCAGTACTATCCAATCGTGAAACAAGTGGTTGAAGCAAACAAAGACAATATAACCTTCCAATTCCGAAACTTCCCGCTTGTGCAGATTCATCAAAATGCCTTTGCAGGTTCACGTGCCGCCGAAGCGGCTGCGCTCCAAAACAAGTTCTGGGAGATGCATGACTTGCTGTATGAAAATCAGCAATCATGGAGCTCGGCCAGCAATCCAAACAGCTACTTTGAAAACTATGCAAAGCAATTAGGCCTAGATGTCGAGAAGTTTAAGACTGACATGGGCAGTAACCAAGTGAGCGATGTTATTAATGCCGATATCGCAGCCGGACAAAAGCTCGGCGCTAACGCGACCCCAACCTTCATATTAAATGGCAAGAAGCTTGACCAAAACCCACGTAGTCTCGATGAGTTCAACAAACTCATTGCCGATGCCATTAAAGCCAAGAGCGGCCAACAAACCACGACCACTCCAAGCGGCCAGTAGTAGTGCACATTTAAAAAACCGGTCTTCACTTATGTTGACCGGTTTTTATTAGTTTGGAGCCAAGGACACAGCCCTAGTAGGCAATAAATTGCTGCCACTTAGGACGGCGCACCTTTATTTCCACGCTATTTCCTCTTTTTTGTATTTTGATATGTCTTGGCACTGACCTGCGCCTCCGTTTTATATAAGAAAAAGCACTGCTAAGGCTCATTCTTTTGTTTGTAGTTTTTGTCTTCCGGTGCCAACTAATTTTGGTTGGTACGTATTGGAGTCGCTTCATTTTGGCATAAGCGTTACACCCACGTCAAGCAATTTGCTGGCAAAATTCAAAGGGGTTGCTATAATAACAACAAACATAAGCGTAATCAATGAAACAGAAAAAGAATAAAATCACCGTTCGTGCCGCCGCCGAAGCACCCGCCATCGCCCTGGATAAGGCTGTTACGTCAACGACTGAACTGTCCAAGAAGCTCCCTGGTGGCAAGCTGGTTGCCAGCACGCGAAACTACTGGCGCATTCTCGGACCCGGCCTCACAACTGGTGCTTCCGACGATGACCCCTCTGGCATCGCCACCTATTCACAGGCCGGTGCCCAGTACGGCTTTGGCATGCTCTGGTTGGCCGTGTTTACCTTCCCGCTCATGTCGATCGTACAAGAAATGTGTGCCCGCATTGGCTTGGTAACTGGTCGCGGCCTGGCGGCCAATATTCGCTTACATTTTTCGCGACGTGTTCTCATACTCTGTTCTTTACTACTATTTGCGGCGAATGCCTTCAACATTGGTGCCGACTTAGGAGCTATGGCTAAAGGTGTTCAGCTACTGCATCCGCAATTTTCGTTCGCCGCTCTTGTCATTGGCTTTACGGTCTTGTGTCTCGGTATCCAGATCTTCTTTAATTATGGGCGTTACGCCCGTTATCTAAAATGGCTTGCCCTCGTGCTCTTGGCTTATGTGCTGTCGGCCATTCTGGCCAAAATTAACTGGGGTACGGTGATGCACCAGGCTGTAACGCCACACATTAAGTTCGAGAAAGACCAGATCTTACTGATTTGTGCTATTCTCGGTACCACCATTTCCCCGTATCTCTTCTTCTGGCAAACGTCGCAAGAAGTCGAAGAGCAGATTCTGGCTGGCAAAAAATCGCTGAAAGCACGCCGTGGCTCAAATAAGTCAGAAATGCGACTCATGCGCATTGACGTCTGGTCGGGTATGTTGCTGTCAAACGTAGTAATGTTCTTCATTATTGCCGCGTGTGGTGCCATTTTGTTCCCGAATGGCATCACCACTATCACCTCGGCCGCACAAGCTGCGGAAGCCCTGCGACCCTTTGCCGGCAATGCCACGTATTGGCTGTTCGCGATTGGCATCATTGGCACAGGACTCTTAGCCATACCTGTTTTGGCGGGCTCGAGCTCATACGCCTTTAGTGAGGCTTTTCATTGGCGCGAAGGTCTGTATCGCCCTTTGGGGCAAGCCTATGCTTTTTATGGCATTATTATTATCTCTATGCTGGTTGGCCTCGGTATTAACTTTATTGGCCTGGATCCGTTTAAAGCGCTCATCTATTCAGCTGTTGCAAACGGCTTAGTTGCCCCTGTTGTACTGTGTTTTGTGGTCATCATGAGCAGCAGCAAAAAGATTATGGGGCGTTGGGCCAACCCACGCCCGATGGCCTGGATTGGCTGGTTTGTGATTGGCCTTATGTCGGTAGCCGGTATCGCTGCCGTTATTACGATGTTTATGTAGATTGGCCGCGGCGGCGCTGGGCCGCTTCAATGTGTTTGTGGAGTTTGTGCAGCTCCGCAGGCGGTTGATTATTGTACATCTCATGAATGTGATGAAACTCTTTATCGAGCTCGGCCAATTCTTCGTCACTTAGGTCTTCAATATTCAAAAAGTTGTCGCGAGCTGCTTTACTGGCACGAATTAGCTCGTCAAGCTTGAGTTGCACTGCCTTGCCATCACGGTTCTGGGTGTTTTGAATCAGAAATACCATCAAAAACGTCACAATTGTAGTTCCAGTGTTAATAACTAACTGCCAGGTGTTAGAAAAGTGAAAGATCGGTCCAGAGATAGCCCACACCACAACAATCGTGAGCGCCAATAAGAACGCTTTTGATGAACCGGTGATTGTTGCCACCCTGCTCGCTATTTTGTGAAAGATCTCGTTCATATGTGTGTTGCTTTCTCGTTTTGCTGCTAACGCTTATTTGTTGTAGAATAACGCTAGGACATAAAAAACACAAATGCACGCAGCTAGCTTTACCGAACTCAGCCTTCTCCTCGCCATTGGCGTGGGCATTAGTATTTTCATGCGTATCATCCGCCAGCCGCTCATCATTGGATATATTATTACTGGCATTGTGGTTGGCCCGGCGTTTATGAACCTCATTAAAGAACCGGGCACTATCGAAGTCTTTGCTCAGTTTGGCATTGCTCTGCTGCTTATGATCGTTGGGCTTGGCCTAAATCCTCGAGTCATTAAGGAGGTTGGTAAAATTGCCGCTGCTATTGCGTTCGGCAAGGTGTTTATCGCCACCGGGGTTGGTTTCATGGTCAGCCGTGTGCTTGGCTTTAGCACGACCGCCTCTTTGTTTATTG
Organism: uncultured Candidatus Saccharibacteria bacterium; assembly: GCA_964394925.1. GTDB lineage: Bacteria > Patescibacteriota > Saccharimonadia > Saccharimonadales > CAYLGV01 > CAYLGV01. The sequence goes on from CAYMZG010000002.1 coordinate 24,251, forward strand.
GCATCTCGATGTCGTTTTCAAGCACCATTATTATTCTCAAACTCCTGAGTGACAAAAAGGAACAAAACCGCCTGTACGGCAAAATATCCGTTGGTTTTTTGTTGGTTGAAGACTTAATTGCCACGCTGATATTAATTGGTGTGTCGGCAACTGCACAAAAGACTGGCTTCACGCTCGATAGCTTTTTGAGCCTGCTCTGGAATAGCGCAATCCTCATTGGTGTGCTCGTAGCCGTGCGCTGGCTGCTATTACCTCGCCTGAACCATCTCATTGCCAAGTCTCAGGAGTTTTTGTTCCTATTTGCCATTGGCTGGGGCCTTGGCATTGCCGCTCTGTTTAGTCGAGCCGGCTTCTCGCTCGAGATTGGTGCGCTACTCGCGGGTGTCACGCTTGCCTCACAACCGTTTGCTCAAGAAATTTCTTCTCGCCTAAAACCGCTGCGCGACTTTTTCATTGTGTTGTTCTTCATCTACCTCGGCTCGCACCTTGTTTTGCACGATGTTATTCATGTTCTGCCGATTGCCCTGTTATTCTCGGCGCTTGTACTAATTGGTAACCCAATTATTGTCATGACCATTATGGGCATTAGTGGCTACACCAAAAAAACCAGCTTTAAAACTGGCATAACCGGCGCTCAGATCAGCGAATTCTCGTTCATTATGTTGCTACTAGCTAAAGATACGGGTCGGATTAGCAGTGAAGTATTGTCGCTGGTGACCATTGTGGCGCTCATAACTATTGCCGTATCGACGTATGTCATTCTCTACGCCGACAAGCTCTATATTCTCTTCGAGAACTATCTGCGGTTGTTTGAGCGCAAAAAGGTCCATAAAGAAGCTGAGCGTGTTAAACACTATGAGTTAGTTCTCCTTGGCTACCACCGGGGCGGCTCGGAATTCCTAAAAGTCTTTAAGCAACTCAAGAAATCGTATGTTGTGGTTGACTATGACCCGATCGTGATCGATACCCTCGAGAACTCACATGAACCGTACATTTACGGCGACGTGACGGATCTGGAACTATTAGAGGAAATCAATCTGGCGCATGCCCACCTGATCGTCTCAACGCTATCCGATTACCAGATCAATCAGTTTATTGCTAAGTGGCTAGAGGGCGTCAATCCTAAGGCGGTGCTGATCTGTTCGGCCGACACCATCGAGCAGGCTGCACAGCTATATGAAGATGGTGCCGCCTACGTTATGCTCCCGCACTACATTGGCACCGAGAAGATTACCTCATTCATTAAGAAGAGCCATCTGAAGAAGTTAGAGTTCCGGCGCTACCGCGAAAAACACTTGGCCTACTTACAAACTCACTTGGAACCACTCAACACTGACACATAGAGTCGATGGCTGCGAATGTACGACCAGACCTCGGGTGATATATCCGGTGGCTGCTGACGCTGCTTTAGCGCCAAGCGAATCTTAGACGATGAAATATCTGGGCATTTTGGATCAACAAAACGATATCGAAAGGCCAGCCGTCGAGTGGTTTCTAGCGTTTTAAACAACTCATTAAGCGTCGCTTCGTCGCCCTGCCGAGCCGCCACCATGAGTGAAACCGATGCCACCAATTCATCAATATGTGGCCAGTGAGCAATATGTGCAATAACGTCTTCGCCGAAGAGCAAGACCAATTCATACCCTTTGAATCGGTTTTGTAGCAGCGGCATTGTTTCGTGTGGCGTGAAACGCGCTTGCTCAAGAATAATGCTGCCCATCCTTGGATTGTCGCGAATGGCGAGCTGCACCATTGCAACTCGATGTTCGAGCGCCCGTACACCCTGTTTGCGGCGCGGCCTTGGCTCTACCACAAACATTACCTTCTCGAGCCCAGCATCGAGTGCCGCCTGCGCAAAGGCAAGGTGACCATTATGGATCGGGTCAAAGGTGCCTGCGTAAATGCCGATTTTCTTCATATGCTCAGTATACCCGCCGTTTTAGGCAATCTTTACGCACCCGCAAGAACCTGAGATGCGCTTGCGACCACTTGATGATAACTTTTGCACTTTCGTTCTTACATTCTTCTTCTGACACAGTGGGCATTCTTTTGATACAAAGTCACAATCTGCATCATCATCTTCGTTGCTCGTGTCGTTGCCAATTTTTGATTCAGACATGCCAGATGGGCAAGAGTTTGAATTCTCTGTTTGCTTGGCCTTTGACCTATTCTCCTCAAGCGCTTCTAGATCACCACGCGCAATTGCTTGGCGACTCGCTTCAATATAGCGAGCCGCTTCAAGGCCAAAGACACGACTATCTATTGAGTGATCCATAATTGCTTGATCAACCATATGAAAGCCCGAAAGATCATTCAGTAAACGTACCGCATCAATTGGTTTATGAATTACAGGGGCAGCTGAAATGAGCTCTTGGGTGATTTTCTTAACTTTGGGCTCAAACAAGGCTTCGCGCTCGCGGCACATATCGAGGTAATCCTGATAGTTTTGAGATGGTCGATCCTCACCAAAGAAAGTACCAGATATGCCATCCCATAGCTTTACGATATCTATCACGCCGTTTGGAATAAGATCATTGCGAATGAGGATGGGTATGTCAATAATCTCTGCCGGCGACAGACCAACATAATCCGCCCCGAGCGCCTGGCCAAGCTTGGCGGCAGTTGCTTCATCGTGAGGTACCTCCCCCTCAGCGGCAATTCCAGCTACAAAAGCCGACTCAAGGGCCAAGGCACCTTCTGACTTACCGATTAGTTGCAGAGAGCAGCTCATAGTCTCAGTAAAGAAACCCTGCTCCGGTAGATTCTCGGCCCGCGACACAACCAGCATGCTGTAGTTTTCAAAAAGACCATCTTTGAAGTACTGCTCTATGCGAAAAGCGTTGCGTGTTTCAGCCTCAGTACGCGCTCGCATAATTGGATGATTCGATGCAAAACGAAGGCTATTGGCTTGAATGGAGTCCATGATCTGTCCATGCTGGACCACTTTCCCTTCAGCTGTAATGTTCAATGGAACCTTTTCCATTACGTGGCCGGTCTTTATGGTACGCTCAATGACGTCGGTGCGAACATTGATCTCAACCATATGTTCTGCTTCTTTGTCGCCTTCGTAATATGCTCGATCGATGCCTTGCTTCAAGTTCTCAATGGGGCTTTCAACAGGAAGCGCCTCAATACTAGTTGCCTGATTCGCAGCAACTTGACCAATGAATGTACCTGCCCGTAACCGAACCTCAGAATCAACCTCCATCTCGGAGGCAACCCTTGTTTTTGGAAGTTCGGCACTGGCTACTGCCATAAAAATACCCCTGTCCCTTTATAAAACAGAGGCTACGAAAAAACGTTACCGCTCCTGCTCGAGAGACTTACCCCGTGTCTGGCTTGTGATGGTGCTTTCGGCTTCACTTACAGTTGCGGCACAGCTCAGGATTCTCACCTGATTCCGGTTATTTGTTATGTTAACTATTTAGTAGTGTAGCACGCGCGGCACACACTACATGTAGTAGTTTTAACTATTTTACTTGGCCCTAAAGCTTTTTATGGCGTCAGTGAAGATGGTTATATTCGGTTGTATGTTCTGATCATTAAACACAAAGAAATATTTGTGTTTGCCCTTGTTTGGGCCAGTCACATTGACCGTGTTGATGCCGTCGGGTGAGCCCGTCCCTGTTTTGTTAAGAATAACGAGCGAGAAGTCACAATGGAAATCAATCTGTTTAAACTTAGCTAGGTTCCAATTGTCACCCTGTCCGGTCGCCCCCGCACTTTTTTGAGTATACGTGATGCAGTTGTCCGAAATGTCGCCTGGTTGCAGGGTATCGCCAACAGCAGTCACCGGCATGAGCTTGTTGACCGGCAAAGTAGTGGGGATCACATCAACATACAACGTTAATTTGCGGTTATCCTCATTCTTTTTGGTAGCCTGCCAGGTTAGACTATTCTCGGTCGAATTAGAAACACGGCTTAGCAACTTCCAGTCGCCCGGTAGCTGCATGGTAAAGGTTGGCTCATCGATGCGCAGGGATGATTGCACCGCATCAACCGACTGCACGACTGTACGTTTTTGACCCTCAACATAGGTATCCTTGTTGCTACGCTTAATATCCATATAAATAAGTGAGCCGATTGCGCCAACAATAGCAAAGGTAACAATCAGAACAATCGCCACACGCGTACGTCGGCGCCTACCAGGTCTGTGGCCATATTTGTACTTAACTTCCATGCTTTAGCACCTTAGCCCATATTATACATGAAGCTTATGCTTCACACCCATAAGCTAACTCACTATTCTCCCAAGAGTACGGAAAGCCGCCAAAAGAACAATTGTTCTTGGCTTTCCTGATTGGCTATAGCAAACCCTCTTGTTGAAATAGTAAGTTAGCTTATGGACCAGCAATAATGAGGATGTCAGCGTCGGTTGGTTTGTCTTCGCCAGCTGGCAAGCTGCCAACCGTACCCTTAACAGCGTCAGCGATCTTCTTAGCCTGATCGGCGTTCTGACCACTTACATCAACAACAGTTATGGTGGTTGGTGGTGTCTTGGCCTCGCCACCATCGTTTGCCGTTAGCTGCTGCGCCTTGAGTGCCGTGGCTACTGCTTGGCGAGCGGTGGTGTTGCCGATGACCTTGATCTTGGCATTGTTGTTTTGAATCGTTACCGTACTAACATTTACGATCTTATTAGTGCTTGGGCGGTACAAAATTGCCAACTTGGCGTTGGAATAAATGAGACTAACATCGCCGTTTTCGGCATTGTTAAAGAAAGCGCCATATTGCTTCTTGGTGGCTTCTTTGTCTTTAACGGTGGCAATGGTGGGCTTTTCGTCTTTTGGCAAATTGTAGAGCTTGCCCACTTCGGAAACAGTCTTGTCGGCTTCCTGTTGCGCGACTGAATCGGCCGATGGTGGATTAGCTTTAAGGTGTTGGTACTGCCTAAAGTAGTAGGCGCCGAAGACGGCGAGCCCAACAATTACCAGTACATTAGCGGCCGCGAACAGCGGCTTTTTGAGGTTCTTCTTCTTTTTCGTCGTTTCCATTGTTCTTTATGATACCTGCTTACGCTTATATTGGTCAACGTAGGGTGAAAGCGAGAATCAATAGGAGCCCCGTCACAATACGATAGTACCCGAAGATATATAACCCGTGTTTGCTGAGAAAATGCAGCATAAAGCGAATCGCAAACAGACCGCTAATCATAGCCGTGAGCACACCAACAATTACCGCCCCGCGTTCATCACTGAACTGCTGCATAATGCCTTTTTCAGTAAAAACTTTTAGCACAGCGCCGGCTGTAATGGGAATACCGAGTAGGAATGAAAAACGGGTGGCCGCCACGCGGTCGAGGCCCGTAAACAAACCAGCCGTAATGGTACTACCGGAACGTGACACACCAGGAATAACGGCAATCGCTTGGGCAAAACCCATGGTCATTGCTTCTTTGGTATTCACATCTTCGAGTGCCGTGTGTGCTTTGCGTTTTTTGTAGTATTGCTCGGCCAGAATCATGATAAGACCAAACAGCAGCATGGTAGTACCTACTAATCGGCCCGAACGGAAGACCGACTCCGCCGAACTCTCAAGCAGAAAACCAATAATGGCAGCTGGAATCGTAGCCGCAATCAGCAGCCACGTAAGGCGCGTTTCCTTACTTTTTACGAACAGTGATTTAGCGTATTTGATAAGATCTTTCCAGAAATATGCAATTAAGGCAATCAACGTACCGGCGTGCAACGCAACATCGAAGGCGAGCCCGTTATTAAACACCCCGAGGGCATGGTGAGCTATCACCAAATGACCCGAAGAGGACACTGGAATAAACTCAGTTAGCCCCTGTATTAACCCCAAAATGAATGCCTGAATAAGCGTCATAATTCTCCTCTAGTATACGCTAACGTTGGTAAATATCGCGCTTCAGAAATATCACAGCCGACACCAAGAGAAAGACTGCCGAGACACCAAGCATCACCCACACATTGGTGGCGTGCAGGCCGTTAGCGGCAATACCAGGATTGTTGTAGTAATGGAACGGTGATAGCCGCTCAATTGTTTTGATGCCGCTCACGCTGGGCGCAAACGAGGTAAGCAAGTAGGTCGAAAAGGCGATCAACCCAGCAATACTACCCGAGAAGCCACGGCGACCGCTAACAGCACCAATAGCAAAGCCAAGACTACCGAACAAGAACACAAGTAGCCACACACCTAAGGCAGCTTCGATAAGCCGCATAAAACTCATAGTTTCGTGAATAAGAATAAGCCCTACCCACACACCTACAACCGCCGTCATACAGATCACCAGGCTAACCACAATACCTGCCGCTAACTTTTCGATGTATACCTTAAAGCGTGAGACGGGTTGTGATAGCGCTGTTTGCAAGGTGCCCTCACCCTCCTCACCAGCGAGCAAGCCAGTAAATAGCATAATGCTCATAACCATCAGGAGCAGTGGCACGCGCAGTCCAAAGACTTCTTGCGACACATAACCAGGCACTGTTTTGAGCGAGCTCACATCACCAACAAGGCCCTTCATAGATTCGGGAAGATTCTTCAGCGCTTCGTCGAATTGGCCACCCGAAAATGAGTGGTAAAAGGCCATCATGAGCAGGCACATACCAATCACGCCCAAACCCCAGAAAACGATTGACCAACGCTGTTGATACAGTGTTTTGGTAAAGATCGACTTAAACATGATCGACCTCCTGGTAGTAGTGCATAAAGATCGACTCTAGATCAGCCTCGGTAATGGTCACGTTTTGCACCTTATGTTTGGCCAGCAAACCAAGCACCACATTAATGTCGCCTGTCGATGTAAACTCAGTGTACTCATTGGTAGCATTTTGTAGCTTGGTGCCCTTTATTTTGCCAAGTTGCTCGAGTAGTTTCTTGTCTTTAGTGGTCACCCGAATATATCTGGTTGAGGTATCGGTTAGTTCCTTCATAGTCTTTGTAGCAACCAGCTCACCTTCACGAATGAAGGCCACATTATCACACAACGCTTCGACTTCGCTTAACACATGCGAAGAAATAAAAGCCGTTTTACCCGCTGCCTTGTGCTCAGCAATGATCTTGTTAAATTCAGCTTGCATGAGCGGGTCTAATCCACTCGTAGGTTCATCAAAAATAAGCAGCTCAGGCCTATGCATGAGAGCTGAAATAAGTCCCACTTTTTGCCGATTACCACGTGATAAGTTCTTAAAGCGCTTGCTCAGATCACACTCTAGTCGGTCAGCCAGTTCCTGAATATATGCCTTATCGAAGCTACCGCGCAGGCTACCGTAGTACTTCAGCTGTTGCCAACCACTCAGGTCTTTGTCGAGCGCGAAATCACCTGCCAAAAAACCGATGCGCTTACGGATCTCCACGCCTTGTTTGCGCGTATCCATGCCAAAAATTGTAATGTCGCCCGAAGTTGGTCGGATCAGATCCATCAGCATGCTAATGGTGGTGGTCTTACCCGCACCGTTAGGGCCAAGAAAACCCGTCACTTCACCCTCTTTTACGCTGAGGTTCAGATCACTCACGCCACGGCTCGTGCCATACATCTTGGTCACGTGCTTGAGTTCAATAACTGCCATATTTGTATTGTACGCCTATGCGGGTTGAGCCTTGGTTTTTAACTCACTGAGGCGCGGAATAAAACTCTGAGCGGCGCCGTCAAGCCCGAGTACTTTCAGACTGCCAATCAGAACATACAAGGCATCGAGTTCGGCTTGTTCGAGCATGCTGGCCTGCTCAGCCTGCGTAAAACGGTGTTCAACTTTATCAACAAGCCACTTCTCTTCGTGCGGCTTGATCTCATTCGTTTGCAGCGGCGGGGTTTCGGACGTTTGAATCACCTCGAGCGAGCGCGCCGAATTGTCACGCTTTTTCAAATGACCACGCTTAATAAGACTATTTACATGTAATGCCACCGTAGCCACCGAGTTATAGCCCTGCCCAGCCATGACTTCACGGTAACTGGGGCTGTAGCCGTGCTCGGCAATGAACGTTTCAATAAATGTCAGCAGCTCTTTTTGCTTTTTGGTAGGGCGAACAACCTCAGGCATGACTTCTCCTTATGTTACTTTTACGTTTTGTAACGGTTTGCTTAGTGGTTTTCTTAGCCTTGCGTACATAGGCGGCGTGTCCGTGTGGGCGATGCGCTACATATGGTGCGTGCGGGCGTGGCTTTGGCTGTGACTTTTTCTTTACAAACTTCTCGGGGAAAACCCAGTACTTGTACCAGAAGTAGTTCCACACAGTGAAGAAGCCCGACGAAATAAACTGGCCGATGTACGGTGTAATTCCGACTGTTTTAAGGCCAAATACAATCAGATAATCCAGCACGAAATCGGTGAGCGTAATAAAGATGTAACGGCCCGTAACCTCGGTTTGATGTTTCTTCAGTTCGGGGTTTCGGAATACCCAATAGCGTTGCAGCAAATAGTTAACTGTCCAGCCGACGAGTGTTGAGATAGACTTCGCCCAAAAGAAGCTCGATTGAAAGCCTTTATCGAAGATAAAAAAAGTTAGGTAGCCCGACCAAAAATAGGCGCCACCACTGATCATATATTCGGTGAAACGCTTTATTTCTTTGGTTTGTTTTTTCTGAAGTTTCATAATGCTTCTGCTTCTTGATAGATAGTATAGCATCGGGGTGGCGCCTGTACACATTTTGTTTGGAGGGGCTCGGTTTATAGTGCCAGAGGAAAGCCAAGAACAATTGTTCTTCTGGCGGCTTTCCGGACCCTACAAGTAAAATGCGTACAGACGGTGATACAATAGTCACCAGATATGAAGAACAACGCCTCGGCTGTTTTCTCACTGTTTCTGATTGTCGGTGACTTCTTGGCATTAGTGGCCGCCTTTGCTGTGGCCTACTTTATGCGCTTCCGTTGGTTCGCCACACCCGGCACATCGACTGTCGCTGGACGTACTTACATTATTACTATTATTAGTGTGTTGCCGCTTTGGATTCTGGTAAATGGGCTGCTCGGCCTCTATAACCAGAGTGTTTATGATCGCCGCTTCCGCGAGATTGGCCGCCTGCTATTTGGTTCGTTCCTCGGCATTCTCATGGTGATTGGTTATGACTTTATGACAGAGGGCAAGCTGCTGCCTGGCCGCCTCGTGCCACTGTACGGCCTCATTATTGGCTTCACGTTTTTGGTTATTTTCCGCTCAATTGCCCGCTGGATCCGACATGCCCTGTTTAATTACGGTGTGGGCATCAGTAATATTTTGATTGTTGGTGACACGGCCGCCAGTTCCGAAATAGCCCGTATTATGTCTGATACGCGTAACACGGGGGTACGTATTGCCGGCATCGTGGACCATGACTCAAAAGATAAGTTCAAACACTTTAACAGCTTTGCCGAAGCGCTAGAGCAACTTGCCGAGGCACCGCACGGTATTATTCAGACCGAGCTGTACAAGTCTGCCGAACGTAACGACGAAATTCTACAGTACGCCCAGACCAATCACATTTCGTACCGCTTTGTGCCTGGTAATAGTGATCTATTTGTTGGCAATATCACGGTTGAATTATTTGCAGGGCTGCCTGTTATTGCAGTGCACCAAACGCCGCTTATTGGCTGGGGACGCATCTTAAAACGCCTGTTTGACCTCGTTATAAGCCTCTGTTTACTTATTTTCTTGGCGCCATTCCTTTTATTGATCGCTATTGTAAATAGAATTTGGGGTGGCGGTGTGTTCTTCAGGCAAGATCGCCTTACCCGTTTCAATAACACCTTCCGAGTTTACAAATTCCGTACGCAATACAAGAAATATGACGGCACCACACCCGAAGAAGCCTTTGAGATGATGGGAAAACCAGAGCTAGCAAAAACGTACCGTGCTAATGGTGACTTTCTCGACAAAGATCCTCGTATCACTCCAATTGGACGCTTCCTGCGTAAAACCAGCTTAGACGAATTGCCCCAACTCATTAATGTCCTTAGGGGTGATATAAGTTTGGTGGGGCCCCGAGCGCTTATCCCTCAAGAACTGAATAAGTACGAGAAACGTCATAAGATCCTGAGCGTAAAGTCCGGATTAACTGGCCTGGCGGTGATTTCAGGGCGCAGGGATATCAGTTTCGAGGAGCGCCGTACGATTGATATGTATTATGTTCAGAATTGGTCATTTTGGCTTGATATCACCATTTTACTTCGCACTATTCGTATTGTTATAAACGGCTCTGGAGCAAAGTAATCTCATGCAGGCTAATGCGCCGAAAGCCGAGCCGCACCGAATCGCCATTGTGCATGACTGGCTAATTGCGGGTGGGGCTGAACAGGTAGTTGCTGCCCTTCACGAAATGTATCCAGGGGCGCCGATCTATACGTCGTATGCGACTGATGAGTGGCGTGAACGCCTCGATGGCAAAGTTGTAACGGGTTTTTTGCAGCATTTCCCACGCCTGCGCAAATATGTACCCTTCTTGCGTGCCTGGTGGTTCTCGCATTTAGATCTGTCTGGTTACGACCTAGTAATTAGTACTTCTGGGGCCGAAGCGAAAGGCATACGTGTGCCTGCTGGCGTAAAACATATCAATTATTGTCACGCCCCAACACATTACTACTGGAGCCGTTATGACTCCTATATGGAAAACCCGGGCTTTGGCCCTTTCGACTGGCTAGCCCGGCTTGGCCTACGCCTGCTGGTTGGGCCAATGCGTCGCTGGGATTACAAAGCCGCCCAGCGCCCCGACGTTATGATTGCTAATTCTACACACATTGCCCATGAGATTAAGAAGTACTATGGCCGCGACGCACAGGTTATATTCCCTCCAGTCGATGTCGAGAAGTTTGCTCCCGCTTCCGGCAGCAGACCAGTTAAGCGACACGGGTTTATTATTACTGGCCGGCAAACACCCTATAAGCGCGTCGACCTTGCTGTGTTGGCATGCTCGAAGCTCAACCTACCGTTAACCGTATACGGCACGGGGCCCGAGCACGAAAAGCTCAAAGCCATGGCCGGCCCAAGTGTAACGTTTGCGGGTTGGGCCGCTCGCGAAGATGTAACGAAGGGTTTGCAGACGGCCGAAGCGTTTTTGTTCCCTGGTGTTGACGATTTTGGCATTGCTCCCGTTGAAGCCCTAGCGGCTGGCACACCGGTTATTGCCTACAAAGCTGGTGGTGCCCTGGATTACGTGAAGCCAGGTGTAACCGGTGAGTTTTTTGAGAAGCAGACGGTTGAAAGCTTAATGGAATGCCTTAAGGCTTTTTCACTAACAGATTTCAAACCGGCTGAAATCTCAGAAAGCTCTAAACAGTTTAATGTCGCAATCTTTCAAAAGCATATGCGGCATTTGATAAACTCTGGGTAGATAAGACTTGCTATAACACGTGTTTCTATAGACAATGGCTGTATCAAGGAATCCTGGCAAAACATATGAAGAAATCAATTGCTGGCATAAATGGCTTTGGTCGCTTCGGGCTTCATTTGCTGCGATACTGGTCTGAACAAATAGACTCGGCAAGGTTTTCAATAAACTACATTAATGATTGCCGTCTTAGTCTTGCCGATATAGAGGCAATACTAGCCACTGATCGATATTTTTCTAATCATAACTACACGTTTGAAGAAAATGCTATACTTATTCACTTAAAGAATGGCTCAACTCATCGAGTTGAGTATACCAATGACAGTGATAGTGATATAGCCTGGGTAGATAATGTTGAGTTATTTTTTGAATGTAGTGGCCAGCATACGGCTAATGATGATGCGCGACTCTTTATTGGCAAAAGAACACGCCATGTGCTCGTCTCTGCCACCATTGGCAAGCCAGATTTCATAGCTATTTATGGCTATAATCACCGAGAGTTACCAAGAGATCGTCACTTATTGTCGTATGGTTCATGTACGGTAAATGCTTATGTGCCGATTGCCGCAATGATCAATGATGAGTTTGGGGTTATCGACAGCGATGTTAATGTTATCCATAATGTTCCTGAATACCAGTTGCAGAACTTTGACACGCTTAAACGTAAAGCATGCACCTTGCAGGCTGCTGCTCCAATGTTGTTGCCATTCATACACAACGACAACTTCTTAGTGAATTACACCCTTGTACCTTATAGCAACGTATCAATAATGGACTTTCGCTTCAGGCTCCAAAACCATAAAGACAGGGATATCAAACAAGCTTTACTGCAAGGCATAAGTGGTGGTGTATTAAATGACCTGTACGGGGTTGTGCAGAATGATAATGGCCCAGAAGAACATAAATTTACCACCGCTTCGGCTGTACTTGTAGAGTCGAGTATTCAACTTGTTGGTGACAATCTTTATTTTCAGGCATATTTTGATAATGAGAACTCGGTAAATAGATACTTTGATATAGGAAACTACCTAGCAAATGGATGAATTAATGACCGAAAAAGTTGATGTGATCTTATTGTGTGGCGGTAAAGGTACGCGTCTACGTGATCTCATAAACGACAATCTGCCAAAATCACTGTTTAGGGTTGGTGGGCAAGAGTTGATACGGTACAGTCTCGATTCACTTGATGCACCATGTATCGAGAATGTAGTATTCGCGGTTGACTATCGAGCAGAGATGATGAGCAATTGGCTGTCTGAGCAGTCATTTCCTTTCAATGTGCATCTCTCTAAACAGCGTAGACCGGGCATTACTGCAGCGATTGAAGCAGCTCTCCTTAAAACTGCAGCACCATTAATTGCTATTTGTAATACGGATGAGGTAAGGACTAATTTCACAATAACTCAACTATTAACCGCACATAGCACATTGGGCCAGCCCGCCATTATGTTGTCTACAATTAGTGGGAATTTATACCGACATCGAGTTTTGAATATTGATAACAGTGGCTTGATAATGAGCAGCGATTTGAAGGATCAGCAATATAGAGAGAGGCCAGAGATTAGAGGTCTGGTGAACTGTGGTTTTTTATTATTTGAACGAAGTGCATTTGACTTGATCGATCTTGATCGGGGGGGAGACTGGGGTGCCCTTATTGACCCCCTTGTTGCACAACACAAAATGGCAGCATTGGAAATTGATAAAGTCAGATACTTCAATGTTGGTACGCCAGAGGAATATGAGGAAGCCGAGAGCTACTTTACCTCGTAACGATTCTCTCTGTTACACTGTAAAGGGAACAAATGGAGGGTCTCGTGGACGCATCAATCGCTGAAATCTTTAAATCATATGATATACGCGGCAAGGTTGGCACACAGCTGACCACCGAAACTGTTCGAGATATTGCACGGGCCTACGCTGATTGGCTGCCAACCGAAGGGACGGTGGCAGTGGGCCACGACATGCGCCCTGACTCCGCCGAGTTGGCTCACGCTTTCATGGAAGGCTTGCAAGCACAAGGCTATGATGTGTGGGATATTGGCCTCGTTACGAGCGACATGATTTATTTCGCTGTTGGCAAATGGAACCTCGCCGGTGGCGCAGTCATTACGGCCAGCCACAACCCGGGCGCCGACAACGGCATTAAGCTGTACCGTGATCAGGTTATAGCCGTTGGCTTAGATGCTGGGCTTGCCTCAATTCGAGATAAATATTTAGCCGCTGATTTTAAGCCCGCCGCCGAAAAGCCAGGGACCATTACGCAGAAATCGATCACTGATGATTGGGTTGAGCACTGTCTGAAGTTTGTTCATGAACTACCTGCTTTTAACATCGCCATCGATGCTGGTAACGGCATGGCCGGTGAGATTTTGCCGCACATTTTGCCAAAACTTCCCCTAAAAGCACAGCAAATGTATTTCGAGCTAGACGGCACGTTTCCCAATCATGAGGCCAACCCCCAGGTTGTCGAGAATCTTCGAGATCTTATAAAAGTAGTGATTGATGAAGGCTATGATTTTGGCATTGCCTTCGACGGCGACGGCGACCGCGCAGTGTTTGTAGACGATAAAGGCCGCCCAGTGCTCGGCACTGATCTACTCACCATGATCGCTAAGTTGTACCTAAATAAATACCCCGGCAGCAAGATCGTGCATGATGTACGCACCAGCCGCGCCACTCAAGAGTTCATTCGTGAATTTGGTGGCGAGCCAGTTCGCACTAAAGCTGGTCGCGTTAACATTGGCAGCCTCATGCGCGAAGTAGGTGCACCGTTTGGTGGTGAGACCACCGGGCACATGTTCTTTAAAGAGAACTATGACGCCGACTCGGGTTTAATAACTGCTTTGGTTGGTATGCAGGCCCTGGCCAACAGTGGCAAAAAGCTTTCTGAATTGGTTGACTCATACCGTACCTACGTTATGGTACCCGAAATCAATCTCCATACCAGTGTTAGCAAGGATGAGGTGTTTGCCAAACTCAAAGAACTGTTCGCCGAAGGTGAGTTCGACGAACTCGATGGCCTGACCGTAAACTATCCTGATTATTGGTTTAACTTACGGGCGAGTAACACCGAACCAGTTATGCGCTTGAATGCCGAGGCCAGAACACAAGCTCAGCTCGATGAAGTCGTTGCAAAAGTCACACAGGTAACGGGTCAGTAAAGCGCCCTTTTGTTGCTATACTAAACAGATGAATATATTAGTTACGGGTGGAACTGGTTATATAGGCTCCCATGTAGTTGTTGAGCTCGTAAATGCTGGGCACACCCCTATCATCGTCGATAACTTCAACAATTCACGCCCTGATGTTTTGCAAAACATCACTTCCATCATCGGCAACCAGCCAACCTTCTATGAGCACGACTACGCGGATGTTGAGTTCCTTAAACACCTTTTTGTAAAAGAAAACATAGAGGGAGTTATACACTTTGCAGCATATAAGGCTGTTGGTGAGTCGGTCGAAAAACCTATTAAATACTATAAGAATAACGTTGCTGGTTTAGTGGCACTACTTGAGGCAATGGAAGCATGCACCGTTCAGAACCTTGTATTTTCTTCTTCTTGTACGGTATATGGAGATACTGATGCCCAGCCACTCAATGAAGGATCTACTATTCAGCCGGCGAACTCACCATATGGGTCAACAAAACAGATGGGTGAGCGGATTATTTCAGACGTAACTTCTGCCAGCAAGCAGCTAAAAAGTGTGTATCTGCGCTACTTTAACCCAATCGGAGCTCACCCTTCATCAAAGATCGGAGAGCTTCCTCTTGGGAGGCCAAGCAACTTAGTACCATTCCTAACACAGACAGTGGCAGGCTGGCATCAGGAACTTACCGTGTTCGGGAATGACTATCCGACCATCGATGGAACCTGTGTCCGTGACTACATACATGTCATTGATCTCGCTAAGGCACATATTAAGGCAGTTGAATTCTTGTCGAAGAAAAAGCCAAGTTTCATTGATGTGTTTAATGTAGGGACCGGAAACGGCAAGAGTGTCCTGGAGGTCATAGAAGCCTTTGAAGCAGCTACAAATGAGAAAGTACCGTATAAGATTGGGCCCCGTAGATCAGGTGATGTCGTAACCGCTTACGCAGATACAACAAAGATTAAGCAAGTACTGAGGTGGCATGCCGAAAAATCACTAGAAGATTGCCTCTTCGATGCATGGAACTGGCAGAAAACCCTAACCAAATCTGAGGTATAATAACAGTATATGAAACTTATCGTCACCGGGGGTGCAGGGTTTATTGGGTCCAACTTTGTACACCACGTATACAGAGAACGACCCGATTGGCACATAACAGTACTAGACGCCCTCACCTATGCGGGCAACAAGGCAAATCTGGAGGGCCTGGATACCTCCCGTGTTGAGCTCGTAGTTGGCAACATTTGCGATGCCGAATTGGTTGATCGATTGTTTGCCGATGCAGATGCCGTAGTTCACTTTGCCGCCGAATCACATAACGACAACTCCCTGCACGACCCAAGGCCGTTTTTAGACACCAACATTGTTGGTACCTACACCCTGCTCGAAGCAGCCCGCAAGCATGACGTGCGCTTCCACCATATTTCAACCGATGAAGTATACGGTGACCTTGAGCTTGATGACCCGAACAAATTCAAGGAATCAACACCATACAACCCTTCGAGTCCGTACTCCAGCACCAAGGCTGGCTCAGACCTATTGGTTCGCGCTTGGGTTCGATCCTTTGGTGTTAAAGCAACCATTTCGAACTGCTCCAACAACTATGGCCCGTACCAACATGTCGAGAAGTTTATACCTCGCCAGATCACCGAGGTGCTTAGCGGCCGCAAGCCAAAATTATACGGAACTGGTGAACAAGTGCGAGACTGGATTCACACTGAAGACCACTCCTCTGCCGTGTTAACAATTCTTGAAAAGGGTGCCATCGGTGAAACTTATATGATCGGTGCAGAGGGCGAAGAGGACAATAAAACAGTTGTTGAGCTTATTCTTGAATTAATGGGCAAGGATTCGTCTGACTACGAACACGTCAATGACCGCCCCGGCCACGACATGCGTTATGCCATTGATGCCACTAAGCTACGTACTGAATTAGGCTGGGCACCAAGGTATACTGACTTCCGCAGTGGCTTAGCCGACACCATCAAGTGGTATCAAGACAATGAAGCCTGGTGGAAGCCACAAAAAGAAGCCACTGAGGCAAGGTATAAGGAACAGGGCCAGTAATGGGTCAGTCAACGTTTGAGGTAGAAAAGACCACCATTCAAGGCCTATTCACCGTGAAGTTTAAAGTTTTCGAAGATGATCGTGGCTCGGTAATGGAGTTTTATCGCCAGTCTGAATTCGAAAAAGCAGGCTTGCCAAGTTTGGGCGAAAGACCACAGGTGAATGCACCGATGACCGTAAAGGGTGCCTTAAGAGGTGTGCACGCCGAGTTCGCACACAAACTGGTGTCAGTTGCAGGCGGTGAAGTCTATGCCGTGATTGTGGACCTTCGCAAAGAGTCTGAAACCGCAGGAAAATGGCAATGCTTTACCCTGCGCCGTGGTGAGGGACTTTTTGTATCAAAAGGCCTTGGCAATTCATTCCAATCAACAAGCAATGAACCATCCGTATATCTCTATTACTTTGAAGAGGAGTGGTTCCCTGGCATGCCTGGACTAGCCTGTAACCCACTCGATGAAGATTTGGCAATTGATTGGCCAATAAAACATGGTGAGGGCATGATCATCTCTGAGAAAGATCAGAATAACCCTTCTCTTAAAGAAGTGTTGGGGGCGTAATGGACGATTCAAAAATATTCATCGTTGGTGCTAACGGTCAGCTTGGGCAAGCCTTGCAAGCACAATATCCTAATGCTCAAAAAGCTGATATTAATGAGCTCGACATTACCAGCCGCGAATCCGTCTTAGGCTTTGATTGGTCGGGAATTCAAGTCATTTTGAACGCCGCTGCCTTTACCAACGTTGATGGTGCCGAGACCGACGAGGGCCGCGTGGCTGCCTGGAAAGTTAACGCCACGGCCGTTGGCTATCTGGCTGAGGTTGCCCGAAAACACAGCATGACACTCGTGCATATCTCAACAGACTATGTGTTTGACGGCACAAAAGATCCTCACACCGAAGATGAGGCTTTTGCGCCCCTTTCCGTATATGGCGCCAGTAAGGCCGCTGGCGATCTGCTCGTTGGTCAGCTCGAAAAGCATTATATTCTGCGCACCAGCTGGGTTATTGGTGAGGGCAAGAACTTTGTACGCACCATGCTCGGCTTGGCCGAAAAAGGCATTTCACCCTCTGTTGTATCGGATCAGATTGGACGTTTGACGTTCACAAGTGAGCTGGTGCGAGCCATCGTGCATTTATTAGAGAAAGGCGCCACGTTTGGCACCTACAACGTTAGCAACGACGGCCCATCAGTGAGCTGGGCAGAGATCACTCGGCGTATATTTAGCCTCTCAGGCCATGACGACCTCACTGTTACCGATACTACGACCGCTGAATACTACGCTGGCAAGGAGGGCATTGCACCACGACCGTTACAGAGCACGCTTGACCTGAGTAAGCTGCAAGCCACGGGTTATTCATCGAATAACTGGGAAGATGATCTGAATTCATATATCGAAAAGGAGCTTTCATAACATGAAAGGTATTGTATTAGCCGGCGGCTCAGGCACACGCCTCTACCCCATTACTAAAGGCATCAGCAAACAGCTCATGCCCATCTACGACAAGCCCATGATCTATTACCCCATCAGCACACTTATGAGTGCAGGTATTCGAGAGATTCTCATTATCACCACGCCGCAAGATCAGTCGCAGTTTCAACGACTCCTTGGCGACGGCTCGGATTGGGGCATTAGCCTTTCGTATGAAGTGCAGCCAGAACCCAAGGGTTTGGCGCAGGCCTTTACCATTGGCGCCAACTTTATTGGCATAGACAAGGTAGCTATGATTCTGGGCGACAACTTGTTTTATGGCCCTTCTATGGAAGAAAGTCTTAAAGGCCTCACCGACATCGACGGCGCTGTTGGTTTTGCCGCCCAAGTGACCGACCCAGAGCGCTACGGTGTGTACGAGTTTGACGAGAATATGAACGTGCTGTCGATTGAAGAAAAGCCCGCCCAGCCGAAGTCTAACTACGCCAACTCAGGTTTGTACTTTTGTGACAATGAAGTGGTTGAGATTGCCCGCAATGTGCAACCAAGTGAACGCGGTGAAGTCGAAATCACCTCTGTGCTCGATGCCTATTTGCAACGCGGCAAATTGAAGGTTTCGCTCTTAGACCGTGGTACGGCGTGGCTCGACACTGGTACCTTTGAGTCGATGAATGATGCCTCGGAGTACATACGCGTGATCGAACATCGCACCGGCATTAAGATTGGGTGCCCGGAGGAGATTGCATACCGTGAAGGGTTTATCTCTGCCGAACAATTACAAGCATTAGCAAGTGGTTTAGTTAAATCAGGTTACGGTAAGTACCTGGTGGCATTACTAGAACAATAGTTATTTGTTATTTGCCACAAACTCGCTTATGTAGTCCATAACATCAACAGTTGTTTCCCACTTCAGCTCTTCACGTGCTCTTTCGATCACATCACCAGATTCTGCGCGGCCTGGACTACCATCAATAAGTTTTATGGGGTCTCCAAAAGCCTCTGCAATCTCAAGCACAGAATAAGCTTTCTTATTGCAAAGCATGTAGCCATCGCCTTGGCCTTTTTCGGCTGCCAAAATAATGCCTCTGGCCAAGTCGCCAACATAGGTAAAATTACGCTTCTGAGTTCCTGGTTTTACGACTGTCAACGGTCCTTTATTCACATGCGCTTGTTCAAACTTAGCAATGAGCGTTGCATATTTTCCATCACCATTTTCCCGTGGGCCAAAGGCATTGTAGAAATAGCAGATGGCGTATGGCAGATCGTACCAGCGACCATAGTCATTCACAAGATCAACATTGGTTGCCTTACTGAACCCATACGGGCTTTGGTGTCGACCATCACCTTCAATGGCAAACTTTGTACTTGAGCCAGCATAAACCAGTTTCCCTACACAACGATTACGACAGAACTCAACCACTGCAAAAGTGCCTACAATGTTCATATCGTAAACAAGTGCTATATCGTCGAATGAAGATGATATCCGAGCATACTCACCTAGATGAAATACAATATCAGGTGTCTCGGGGATAAGTTTATCGATGTCCTTAGTATGACCTTCGCGGTACTCTGCACCAGCAATGTGATTCTCTTTTTTGCCGGTAAAGTAGTTATCGAGTGAGATGACTGTGTAGTCAGGGTGGTCTTGGAGTAGTTGCTCAACTATATGTGAACCAACATGGCCCGCGCCACCAGTAACAAGGATTGTTTTAGCCATTCACAACCTGTCGGCCGATACTCTCGTAGTGGAAGCCTTGTTCTTTCATTTCATCAAGATCATAGAGATTTCGGCCATCGAAAATAACCGGAGCCTTCAAAAGACCCTTAACACGCTTGTAGTCAGGAGTGAAGAACTCTTTCCAATTGGTTGCAATGATTAGGGCGTCGGCCTGGTCTAAAACATCGTATTCGTTCTCAGCAAATGTAAGGTTGCTATTATCCGCCAAGGCACGCTTAACATGACCGATCGCCTGCGGGTCAAAGGCCACAATCTTGGCACCTTTCTCGGTAAGTTGACGAATAATCTCAAGGGCAGGTGATTCACGGATGTCATCGGTATTATCCTTAAAAGCCAAGCCCCAAAGCGCGAATGTTTTACCTTCTATATCATCTTTGTAATAGTTACATACTTTTTGCGGCAGAACTTTTTTCTGACGTTCATTAGCATCAATAGTTGCTTGTACGATACTGAGCTCAACACCATGTTCTTCGCCCGTTTTCTTCAGTGCTAAAGTATCTTTAGGGAAGCAGCTTCCGCCATAGCCGGGACCTGGGTATAGAAACTCTGGGCCAATCCGTCGATCAGAACCCATACCACCGCGGACCATATCAATATCCGCACCGGCAGCTTCACATAATGCAGTTAGTTCGTTAATAAAACTGATCTTGGTTGCCAAGAAACCATTTGCGGCGTATTTGATCATTTCAGCGGAAGGTTCATCAGTAAATACCAACCTGCTTGGCTCTTTCCGAACAAGTGGACGATATAGTTCTTGCATGAGCTCTTGTGCTCGTTCAGAAGAAGTCCCAACAACAACGCGGTCCGGGTTCATGAAGTCACCAACAGCCTGCCCTTCACGCAAAAACTCAGGATTGGAAACCACGTCGTATTCAACGGTGGCGTTCTTAGCGATAGTTTCGTAAACTTTCTTGGCTGTCCCAACTGGTACGGTACTCTTATCAACAACAACGATGTATTGTTTAAGTTTCTTGCCTATATCTTCTGCAACACCGAGAATATAAGACAAGTCAGCCGAGCCATCCTCCCCGGGCGGAGTAGGCAAGGCCAGGAAAAGAATCTGCGCATCAAGGGCATCCTCTAACTTTGTCGTAAAAGTCATGCGACCTTCGCGAATATTTCGTTCAAGCAAGTCTTCGAGCCCAGGCTCGTGAATAGGTATTTCGCCATTTTGTAAGCGTTTAACTTTGGCTTCATCAATGTCCACACAAATAACGTCATTACCTATTTCTGCAAAACATGTGCCGGATACAAGTCCAACGTATCCTGTTCCAACTACCCCTATCTTCATCGTCTACCCCTCGATTACAACTTGGTAATGCTATTTTTCTTTTAGACCGGTCTTGGTAATAACTGAGGCTTCCTGGTACTCATCATCACTGTTAATGTCCCAGAGATCATGCTGCGCACCGTCTGCAATATTTTCTGCAGCCAACATACCCATAAGGATGCTGTGGTCCTGGTTGTTATACTTGAATGCACCGTAGCGTCCAATGATTTGCAGGTTCTTATAGCCACGTAGGAAGTCCTCGACCTGCGTAAGCTGCTTCTTGTAGCCACGACCATAAACCGGGTAACAGCGTGGCACACGAACTATCATGCCATCTGTAATCTGTTTACTCTCTACAAGACCCGTTTTTGCCAACTCTTCTTTAGCAAGTGCAACGTATTGTTCCTCATCCCAGTGCCAAAAGTCGTCTTCATCAAAGCTCCAGTATTCCATAGCAATGATGGATTCTTTTTTACCCTGATTAATAGACGGCACCCAGTTACGGAAGTTGGTAATACGACCTGTGCGTAGATCGGTACTATGTACGTAGATC
Source organism: uncultured Candidatus Saccharibacteria bacterium (assembly GCA_964394925.1). GTDB lineage: Bacteria > Patescibacteriota > Saccharimonadia > Saccharimonadales > CAYLGV01 > CAYLGV01. The sequence goes on from CAYMZG010000002.1 coordinate 45,718, forward strand.
CAGTTGTCGGGGAAGATTTCCTTGGCATTTACCTTTAAATAGACAATGAGAGTGTTACGGAACTTCAATGACTTGTTAGCTTTTACAATCTTCTCAGGCACGCCTTTAAGTCGTCCAACCAGCAACGTTAACGGCATTGACGAAACAACCTGGTCATAGTTGATTGATTCACCACTTACGAGCTTTACGCCCTTTACGGTTTTACCACTAGTTACGAGTGAGTCAACCGGAGTTTTAAGGTGAACTTTGCCACCGTTTTTCTCGATGTACTTCTTCATTCGCTCATATACTTCACCGGTACCTTTGTTTGGATAAGCAAACTGGTCAACCAGTGTTTTGTGCTTCTCGCCACCACCACCAAAAATGGCGCTCTTGATAGCTTCACTCATTGAGAGTTTCTTAATACGCTGCGAAGCGAATTCAGAGTCAAGCTTGTTACCAGGAATACCCCAGAGTTTTTCGGTATACGTCTTAAAGAAGTGTCCATAGAGGCGCTTGCCAAAGCGGGCAACTACCCAAGACTCAAACGTATCACCAAGCTCACGACCACCTGGCTTCACACGCTGCCAACCGTAACTTGCTAGGCAACGGAACGTTTCAATAACTCCAAGATTCTTAAAGGCATTACCGGCTTTGATTGGGTAGTAGTAGAACTTATTGCGGAAGAAGATTCGCGTGAGACGGTCGACCATTTCGTAGTCTTTACCAATAACTTCGAGCCAAAGCTTATTAACGCGTGTGTCATTACTAAAGAATCGGTGTGGACCAATATCTACAATTTGACCCCATAGCTTGAAAGATCGTGCCATACCACCAACAAAGGGAGAAGCTTCGTAGAGATCAACTTCAACACCCTTTTTTGTTAACTCATAGGCAGCAGTGATACCTGCTGGCCCCGCCCCAATTACTGCAACTTTTTTCTTCTTAGTGCTCACTGTGCCTCCAACTTAACTCATTCAATACTTGAACTTAATACAATATTTTCTTTCGTGCAATGAAATTCCAAAAGAATACAACAATGGTGGACACCCCTTTTGCTACGCGATAGTCCAAATGTCCAACCTGAACCATACCAGCAATGATGGCCAGGTTTAAGCCAAGCCCAATAGTACAGATAACAACAAATATAATGAATTCAGCCTTGCGAGAAGTGAGTTTGCGCTCAGCAAACACCCACCAAATGCTTAAGTAATAATTAACGGTGACACCGGCTAAAAAGCTCATGGTTGCTGCGACTAGGTAGTTAATACCGAACAGCTCTTTAAAGACAATGAGCAGGCCAAAATCAACAATTAACGCAACGACTGAGACTGCAAGGCTTCGAATTGCTTGAACGGAAGTGCGACTAGAAGGCTTTAGGCCTACTGAATCCACAAGCAGACCCCACACATACTCGGGATGTGTTTTTTTAACGTCTGATACTATACCCTCGCTTGGCGAGTTTGCCATTGTAACTTCTCCGTACTTCAGTCTAAATTGTATCATTTACTGGAACATATTTTAAGTTTTCCACCTGGTTAGGCTTGGTGCTACTATTGGAGCATGAAAGATTCTAAAAAGAACCCGTATGCACTTGGTGCTATTGGTGAGGTCATCACGAAACTTGGTCTTCTATTCGTATCATTCTCATTAGCTTTGAATATTTCGCGCTTCTTCCGTTTGCCGTATAAAAACCCGTATAACATCTCATCGCCTGGCAACGCCATCCATTTTATGCCAAACAATAATTATCTACGGGTTATTGCGGTAATTGGTATTACAATTGGGCTGTTTTACGCCTTTCAATGGTTATTTAGGAAATCTAATCTACTCGCCAGGCTCACACTCGTTGGTCTCTTTAGTTTATTTGTTTTCTTTGGCTTTATTGCACCTAGTTATTCACACTTTGTTGGTAACGTTGACGTGTTCCATCATGGCGAACAGCTTGGCCCTGGCCTCGCATTCTATGAAGGAAAAACCTTATTTAAAGATGTTTTCTTTTTGCATGGGGCCGGTGAAGATGCAGTCCTACCAGCACTTTCGTTCCATATATTCGGCAAGTCGATTGGCTCATACTACTTATTAAATGGTTTGCTTGAGGGGCTAAGTGCGGCGATCTTTATATTCTTAATCCACGTACTAATTAAGCAGCGTGACTTATTTATTCTCGCCCTTGTTTGGCTAACCAGTACAACTTACTCAACGTTCTATTACGTTCGAGATATCTTTGTTTGGATAAATATCCTGCTGGTCTATCTACTCTTTAGTCGCTCAATGAGTGTTAAGAAGCAACTTGGTGTCTACTTTGGAGTTGGGGTAGTCTCGGCGCTGGCTATGTTCCACTCCATTGATCGAGGCATATACCTACTGGCCTTGGATGTCTTTGTAGTTATCGCTACTGCCTTACTTGTTGAAGGTAAAACGCAGTACGAGCTTGCCCCTAAGGCAGGGCTTGTTCTCAAGGCCAAGAAGATTGTGAGCCTTGGGGTTGGTTATCTTATTGTTTATCTGGCTGGTTTGGCTTACCTACGACCTGCCGCTTTTACGGAATTCTTGAAGATGACGCTGCGTACTATTCCTAAGTTTGAGGGTATGATGTTTGACGGTCCGATCGCAAATCTTGACAAAGATACCTTACTGTTTTGGATACCAATTATGGTTGCCACACTACTTACACTAATTCTCATTAAACAGGTTACGAAGCGTCAGAAGAAGTTTGATCGCCCATTCGCGTTTGCTGTTGTCTTCTTGTTGTTTGCACTTGTTTTCTTAAAGGGTGGTACCGGAATGGCCGATACGCCACATATGGCCTATGCTACCCCTGTTTTATTCCTGTGCGCCTTCTATATATTCAGTATAACTATTCCTAAAATTTCTTGGAAAGGAATGCGGTGGACTGAGGTATGGCCAGTCTTTGTAGCGGCCGCTCTTATGTTCTGTCTGCCGACATACAATCTACTTAAAATCCCTGCTTACAACCAGGTATCAACTCCGCTTATTAAAAACTTCTTCAGAATGTACAAACAGCCAGATTCATACTGGCTTCCGCAGACCGTAAAAGATACCCGGGATTACATTACTAGTCATTCGAGTCCTGGTGACTCAGTATTTGTTATGTCTTCTCAGCCAATTTACTATTACCTCGCCGACCGCAATAACCCATCGCGTTTCTACATCACCTGGTTCGCGGATCCACAACCATATACTAATGAAATGCTAGCAAGTCTCAAAAAAGATCCGCCCAAGTATATTATTTACCAAACAGGAAACTATTACGACCGACCGCAGTTCATCCCAATGACCGAACGAGTACCAGAAGTTAACCAATGGATTCTTGATAACTATAAGCATGACCAAACCCTAGACGGTACGGTAATTATTAAGTCTAAGTAATGTTTATGGAAAAGGGCTACTCCCTGACCAAGAGATGGACTAAGAATATATTAGATTTTTTGAGCAGACTCCCCGTTCAGACAAAACTATTTCTTATATTGGGGCTGGTGTTTGGGATTTTATTTGTTTTTGTATCTCACCCAATGCAAGCTCCCGATGAGCCATCACATTTTTGGCGTGCATATTCTGTTTCTGACTTACAAGTAAGAACTAAGGAATTCTCCGGTAAGCGGCATGGCTACACACTCCCGGATAACATTATTTCAATAGGTTCTACGTTTGCACTGCTACAGGATCGCAACCAAACAATTCCTTTGGGTACACTCAAGCAATTCGCACTTCAACGTGAGAGCCAAGCTAAACACGATGTGTATTTCGAAAATACTGCGGCGTATCCGCCGGTGCCATATATCCCTCAAGCAATTGGCATCCGCTTAGCTCGAAGTCTACGTTTAAATGTGTTGGCAATTTTCTACTCAGCACGCTTAATGAACTTGTTGGTATTTCTTATTGTTATTGCCCTGTCAATAACAATAACGCCCATTGGGAAATGGATATTATTAGTGGTGTCATTGCTACCTATGACTCTATTTGAGGCAAGCTCAGCGTCACCAGATCAATTAATATTCAGTATGTCTTGTCTTTGTGTGGCGTACTTCTTTTACCTACTAAAAAAACGTAGCCTCGGCTACCAGGCACTCTCTGCTGCTCTACTTATTACAACCGTCCTTTCACTTACAAAACCTGCGTATTTTATAGTAGGCTATGTCTTCTTAATGCTACCTGCACGCAGTTTCAAAAGTCGCACATGGCACATTTGCTTTAAGCTATTAATCTTGGGCATGCCTTTACTGTTCGTTGGGCTTTGGAACATGGCAATCAAAGGTGTAGCAGCAAGCATTGCTGCCAGCTTCAAAGCCGGTGAATACGTAAACATGCATGATCAAGCTAAGTTTGTCCTACTACACCCACATAAATTACTGTTCGCAATTGTCTACACACTTGGTTATAAATATTCCTTCTCCTTAGGACTTGGGGTTCTGGGAATGCTTGGCTGGCTTAAAATTGCGCTGCCATTTTATTGCTATGTCATTTTGATTGGTCTGCTTGCAGCGGCTATGTATAAGGACCGTCAAGAGGCAATCAAACAAAAGATTGCCGTGCCAAGGCATACCCTCTATGGGCTCATCGCCATCGCTATAACTCTTGTATTCGCAATCGTCTCAATTCTTTATCTCACATTTACTAGCGTAGGATCCTCGATAGTCGGTGGCCTTCAAGGTAGATACTTTATACCAGTGTTATACCTTGCTTTACCCGCAGCGATGTATCTCATTCCTATTGTGCCCAGTAAAAAGCAAACTCCGTCTTGGAAACTATTTGGTCTCGGCATTGCCTTTGTGTTAACAGTATCGTTATGCACCTTGTTGATGGTGAACTTTCAACAAGTGTTTCCTGTATAGGGTAATTTAGCATATACAACAGCCATCGAACCTTTGCAATATTTACGAAAATGGTGTAATATAATAAAACGTAACCATTATTACGCAAGCAATGAGTAATTACAACAAAAACGAAACACCAAAAAGTCGAAAAAAGCTGATTATTATCAGTGTTGTTACGCTGTTGCTTGTTGTTGCAGTGGGCACCTGGCGATTCTCTACCCAAAAGAACACAACTGCAAAAGCACCCGAACCACAACCAGGTAGCGTCGCTGATGTTTCACGCCCAACTACTGAAGAGAAGCAAGCTGCCGACGACCAGAAAGCCAAGAACGTTGAACGCACTGATATTGAGAAGCAGGCAGAGCAAACTCCTGCGGGCCAAAAGAAGGCCGTTACGCCCATTATTACCTTTGCCAGTCAAGCCGATGCAAACCTAGAAGTTGGCGCCTTTGTACCTGGTGTCTACGAAGATGGCGGCACCTGTACACTCACTGCAAAGAACGGTAGTGCCACCGTCACCAAAACAACCACTGCCTCCAAGAACGCCACGACGACTGATTGCAAGAACCTTGTGGTCGCCGCCAGTGAGTTCTCGCCCAAGGGCAACTGGGACATCACGATCACCTATCAATCAGCCACCGCCCAAGGTACTTCACAGGTTAAAACGGTAAGTATTAGGTAATTTTATGAAGAAGCTCCTGCTGATATCGACACCCATCTTACTTGCCCTCCTCGTTGGTGTTTGCTTTATAACTCCACCTAAAGCCAATGCATTGTCTGGAAGTGAGTTCACCGCCGGAAGGATTATTGACGACAATATATTCTTTAGCCCAAACTCTATGAACGTTGTCGATATCCAGAACTTCTTAAACGCTAAAGTCCCAGTTTGTGACACATGGGGAACACAACCATATGCTGGTACAACTCGGGCTGCCTATGCTGCTAGTAAGGGCTATTCGACACCTTTCACTTGTCTTAAAGACTACCGTCAAGTTACCGTTAGCAAAGCAGCTGATGGCCTCTGTAACGGTTATGGGGCAGTCAATCAGTCGGCAGCCGACATTATTTATGGTGTCGCTCAAAGCTGTGGAGTAAGTCCAAAAGTACTAATCGTGCTACTACAAAAAGAGCAGTCGCTGGTATCTGACGATTGGCCTTGGAGTATTCAATACCGTAGTGCCACCGGCTATGGCTGTCCGGATACGGCAGCCTGCGACTCGACTTACTACGGCTTCTTCAATCAAGTATATGCTGCTGCCCGCGTTTATAAATACTACGCTGCACACCCAGCTGATTTTAACTACCGCGCTGGACGCGACAACTTTGTCTTATACAATCCAAACTCTGCTTGTGGTGGTTCTATGGTGTTCCTACAAAACCAAGCAACCGCTGGACTATACATATACACTCCATATCAACCAAACCCAGCCGCCTTAAGTAACCTCTATGGTACTGGTGATGGTTGTAGCGCCTATGGAAACCGAAACTTCTGGCGCATGTACCGTGACTGGTTTGGTAATACCACCGGCCCAGGCTATGAATTTGTTGATGCAGTAAATCCACCAGCCCAGATACTGCCAAACGACGTTACCTCGGTGCGTATTCGTATCCGTAATCTCTCTGGTACCACCTGGTATGGCGACGGTAATGTGCCATCTGGTCAACACCCACTCAGACTCGCTACGCTTGGCTATGCCAACGATCCACACGGGAACCCATCAGACCCAAACTGGCTTGGCACCTCCAACCAAGTTCGTATGCAAGAAAGTAGTGTGGCTGACGGTGGTATTGCCACCTTCGACTTCACCTATAAAGGGCCGATGCAACAAGTCGACAATTATCTTTCTCGATTCACACCAGTACTTGATGGCTCAGCCATTCTGCCGTACGTTGGCATGGTATTTGGCGTAAGCACTCCAACACCGAACTACGGCTTTGCTGTTACAACTACGACCGGCATTACTAAAGATATGCCAACCAACTACACCCGCCCCGTAACCTACACCATTAAGAACACCGGTAATGTCGTGTGGTGGGGTGAGTCGGGTCACCCAGTTGGCGCCGCACCAATTCGAATGCTTACCATTCAGCCGTTTTACCATGCAAGCGTCTTCTATGATGCTAGTACTTGGTTAGCTAATAATCAGATCAAGCAGTCTACCAATAATCGTATTAATCCTGGCCAAGACGCAATCTTCAACTTCAGCCTTAAGACCCCTGCTACAAGTAGTATATATAACGAAAACTTTGGCCTCGTACTGGATGGTGCCATCCTCTATCCAACTGGTTCGCCAATTAATCTGAACGTAAACGTAGCCGACTATTCGTACTCCGTTGTTTCAACAGACATCCCACAAAGCTTAGCCCAAGGCCAGAAGTACCGCGCCAAGATTGTACTTAAGAATACTGGTGTTGCAACCTGGTATGCTGATGGCCACACCCCTGCAAGTACCTACCCTATTCGAATTATGTCAGCCGGCTACCAGCCATATGGCTTGAGTGATGCCCGAGATAGTTCTTGGATCACGCCTGGTACGCAAGTCAAGATGGCGACGAACCAGGTAGCGCCCGGCGATAACGGTGAGTTTAGCTTCGACATTATCGCGCCCTATGGCAATGGTGGCGATGTTCTTGGCGACTTCCGCGTTGTCCTAGATGGCCTGCTCATTATGCAAGGCGCTATTCAAGCACGTACAAACGTTCCTGCTCGAACCGGCTCCTACATTAACCAGCCAGCTGGTATTTACCCTGTTCTCACTAGCATTGCACCAGGGCAAATAGCCAACGGCAAACTTGTTGTGCGCAACAATACCAACTTCGTGTGGTACAGCGATGATAACCGACCATCGATCTTCCGTGGTGGTGCTATGCGCATGGTCATGACCAATCCGTACTACCGAACATCTGCCTTCAGCAACAGCGCTGACGCTGCCTGGCTTGGTACATCAAACCAGATTAAAATGAGTACTGCAATTGTTAACCCAGGTGAAGATGCCGAATTCCCCTTCACCTGGAAAGCACCAGCACAATCAGGAACATACACCGATCGCTTCAGTCTTGTACTTGATGGCTATCAGCTCATGCCTGACATCGGCATGCAATTTGTAACCACGGTTCAATAGCGTCCTCGTGTAATCTTGTGGTATGCTCGTTGGCATGGATCGCAAGGCACGAATACTACACAAGATTGATGTGCAAGGTGGTAGTGGGCTGGAACTCGGGCCTCTTACTACCCCTATCGTAACCAAAGATGAAGGGCGTATTTTTTATGTCGACCATATGTCGACAGCTGACTTACGAAAAAAGTATGCCAATGAACCAGTTGAGCTCGACCAAATAGTTACTGTAGATTACGTGCTTGGTAACAATACACTTAAGAAGGTGGTTGGTACCAAAAAATTCAACTACATAATTGCGTCTCACGTTATTGAACATGTTCCTGATGTGGTTTCATGGCTGCAAGAGATTGCCAGCATCCTCAAGCCAAATGGCATCTTGGCTTTGGCAATCCCCGATAAGCGTTTTACGTTTGATATTACCAGGCAAGATAGCCGGCCGGCCGACATCATCGGAGCATACGTGGATAAACACACAAGGGCTAGCTCAGCGGGCATGTACGACTTTGCTATTGAGTACCGGCAAAAAATTAATGCCCAAGAAGTGGTAGATAATAAGTATCGGGACTTTTCTAAGAAACCCAAACGCTACACCCCTAAAGAAGCTTGGGATATGACGCTGAAAAATGCCGCTGAAAAAGAATATGTGGATTCACATTGTCATGTTTTTACACCTTACTCATTCTTTGAAATTGTCAAAGCACTGATCGAACATGACCTTTTTGACTTTGAGGTGGCTGATTTCCACGACACAGCAAACCATGAAATTGAGTTTGTCGTGAGCCTTAAGAAGATATCGAAAAAAGATCGTCGATTGCAACTCAAAAGTGTTCCCAAGCTCCCTAGTCCAAAAAGAAATTATGAGCTTGAAGAAAGAATTGATGAACTCGAGAAGCAACTACATAATGTGTTAACTTCTCATTCCTGGCGCGTTACCAAGCCAATGCGCAAAGTGATCAACAAAGCCAAGCGCCAAAAGTAATGCAGACTAAGTTTGGTAGTATATAGCTATGGCATCACCCCTTGTTGGCATTGTAATCCTTAACTGGAATCGGTTAGAGCTTACTCAGAAGTGCCTTAAAAGCGTCGCAAAGCAGACCTATGACAACTACCAGGTCTATCTCATTGATAATGGCTCGCGAGATGGTTCGGTAGAGTGGCTACAAGCTCAAACCGAGCTAAATACTGTGTATAACCCAAAGAATGTTGGTTTTGCTCGCGCCATTAACCAAGGTATATCGACTGCTCTTGAATCAGATTGCCAGTATGTTGTTGCACTCAATAACGATGCCGAGATCTCAGCAGACTGGCTCAGTAAACTCGTTTCTTATATGGAAAAACATCCGAAAGCTGGTTTTGCCCAAGGTGCATCTATGCAAGCGGATAGTAAAAAATTGTTTGATAGCTCAGGAATTTACCTGGAGCGTGGTTTTATTCCAAACCAACGTGCCCTTGGTAGTTCTGAGCCAAAACTTGATATGCCGATTATTGGCCCAAACGCCGCCGGTGCTATCTACCGCGCTGACATGCTACGTGCCGTGCGTCACAGTTCAAAAGAGTATTTTGATGGTCGTTTCTTTGCCTATGTTGAAGATGTCGACTTTAATCTACGGTGTACTATGCGTGGCTATGAATGTGGCTATGTGCCTGATGCAAAACTCTTCCATATTGGTTCAGCCACAGGCAATACCATTGCCAAGAAGAAGATGTTCTGGGGGTCTCGTAACATGGTGTGGCTAGTATACAAGAACGTGCCTCTTCGAGTGCTAAAACGAACAATTAAGTCCATTATTAAGAGCCATTTGGCAAACTTGCAATTCTTATGGCGCGAACAACGAGCAAACTTCTACCCCTACTTGTACGGCCTTTTGGTTGGCCTCATTGCTATTCCGTGGTTTATGAGACGACGTTGGATTAACCTGCATGCCCGAACTGTATCCAACGAGGTATTATTCGAGATGCTTATTCCTTCAAATCCACCCCTATCAAACCCGTTCCGAAAACTCCGTGATCTGTTAAAATAGAGCGAGATGACAAGAAAACGGATTAGTTTTGTAGTCCTTAACTGGAATGGTATTCACGACACCCTCCCTTGCTTAGACTCCATTCGTAAACAAACTGTTACCGACTACGAAATCATTGTCGTGGATAATGGTTCAGCCGAAGATCAAAAGGAAACACTTCGCAGTATAAAAGATATTACCTTGGTTGACTTGCCAGTTAACACTGGTTTTACTGGTGGGCAGATTGCTGGACTAGAACAGGCTAGTGGTGACTATGTGGCGCTTATCAATAACGATGCAGTAATTGCACCCGACTGGGGCAAAAACGCGCTCAAGGTGTTTGAAACGGCTGATTTTGAGCATATTGCTGCAGTTGGTGGACGCGCCTATTCATGGGACGAATCAAAAGATGAAAAACCTTTCGTGACTGAGAACCCGTTTTATAGCTACCAAGTAGTCGATCCTAAAACTGGCCACACCCGAACCTTAACCTATGGTGACAAAACAGTGTCCGTTAACTCAATCTCAGGATCGGGTGTCATGATTAGTCGCAAGGCTATTGATAAGGTTGGTTATTTTGATCCCGACTTCTTTGCCTATTACGAAGAGACTGATTTATTTGCCCGATTTAAACGGGCTGGCTTTCACATTATTTACGAGCCAACCCTTCATACCTGGCACAAGATTGCTCAGAGTACCCGTTCTAAGCCGGACTTTTACCTTTACCAGATGCATCGGAATCGCTTTCTCTTTGCCGTTAAGAACTACGATAAGCCGTACCTGCGTCACTTTCTATGGACATACAAGAAAGAGTGGCTACGAGCCCTTGCAAGCATACTAAGGCACGGTAAGAGCAAACGTATTGAGCAAAAGAATCTTGTAAAAGCCGGTTTATGGAATGCTAAGCATCTTTTTGGTACCTATAAAAAACGTCGAGAGGTTCAAAGTGAAGGCAGTTCTTACTCCTCACTTTTATTTGATGATGCTTGGGAGACTATCACCGTTGTCATTCCTGCCTACAACTACCAGCAATATGTTGCTGAGGCAATTGAGTCGGTTCTAAAGCAAACCCTTCTTCCAGATGAAATAATCGTAATCGACGATGGATCAACTGACAAAACCCTCGAAGTAATTAACAAATATAAGGACGATGTCACTGTTGTTACACAGAAGAATAGTGGCGTTATCAAGACCAAGAATCGCGGGCTTGATATGGCTACCAGCGACTGGATCATATTCTTTGACGCCGATGACATTCTCGATAAAACATACCTTCAAACGCTCTCAAAAGAAGCACGTTTGCATCACGCAGATGTTGTGTACACGGCCATGGAATTTATTGGTGCCGAATCTGGCATATTTACCTCTCGCCATTACAGTAAAAGCTCCCTTATGAAGGGAAACTACGTACACAATAGTGCCCTCATTCGAAGAGCCCTTCTTTTACAAACTGGTGGTTATAAACAAGCGCTTCACTTCGGCTATGAAGACTGGGAATTGTATTTAGGGCTGGCGGAGATAAACGCCCGTTTCTATTACGTATCCGATCCCTTGTTTTATTACAGACGACATGAAGGTGCTAGTCGAGACCTCGACGCACAGTCAAAACTTGAACATGCCAAGGCCGAGATCCAATCATTACACCCTGGGCTATATAATCGTCGCCACAAAATATATTCAGCTCTATACGCTATGGTAACGTTTGGCCACAGGCGTACGCCCATGCAAGCCCTTCGAGATATTCGCTACCTTTTTATTACCAAGCTTGATAGCTTAAGTAAACATTCAAAACTACTAGAAAAACTTCTTGCCTTTGCCCGGCTCATAAGTTCTGGCCAATTCGGTACAATATATAATAAGGTTAAGCTCAATATTAAGCGGGTGTGGCGTAAGGTGGTTCGATGAAGCGTAATGTAGGTATTGTGATTGTAAGCTATAACTCTGCTGATGAACTCAAAGAGTGTGTTTCCAAGGCCTTGGCTGCTATTACTAAAGCAGGTGTCGAAGGTAATGTGGTGGTGGTTGATAATAACTCTAAGGATAACTCTGTAAAAGTCTGTAAGTCACTAAATGTAGAATGTATCGCCAACAAAGAGAATAAAGGTTTCTCTGTGGCGGTCAATCAGGGTATTAAGCGACTTTTTGAACTCAAAGCCACCGATATTCTCATTCTCAATCCTGATGCTATGATGGACCCTGAGTGTTTGCAGTTTATGCTCGCTGAACTCGATAAACATGAGGGCGTGGGTGCAGTTGGTCCCAGTATGCTTGATGCGAGCGGTAAATCAACCACTGACGGCTACTACTTAAAAGCACCGTCATGGATTAGTGTTATGTTATTCTCTACTTTCCTGAGACCGTTCTTCATTAAGAAGCCATTTTTTGTTAATCACTTTTATCAAGAGGCCAACCTTAGCGATAGTCGTACTGTAGAACAGATCCCGGGGGCGTGCTTACTCGTGCCAAAGCCCGTACTTGATGATATTGGCTTATTAGACGAGGATTTCGCTATCTGGTTCGAGGACGTAGAATGGAGTTATCGAGCCCGTAAACATGGTTACAAGTTGTGGTTCTGTGCCCCGGCAAAAGTTGTTCACGAAGGCGGTGTTTCATTCTCAAAGTGGCAAAGCCTAGATAAAGCCGTGACATTCTACGTAAGCATGCGAACATTCTTTATAAAGCACAAGCCGGTGAGCAGCCTGATGGTACAGCTCGTTCTGATTGGTAACTCGTTCGCTTTGTATCTTAAGAGTCGTGACAAATCAAACCTGGTATTTATTAAACGTTACCTCAAACAGAAAAAGGGTGTACTTCCCTCATAGCACCAGAGTATTAGCTCTTGCGACCTTTTTTACGAACAGTTTGAACAGGGTGAGTTATGCGCCAGCTTGGTGATTTATGTATCGCTTCAATATTATGCTCAAGCTCCTTAGCATGTACGGCCGCATGATCATGTGCACCCTGAAGATGGGATTCGCGTTCTTGTAAGTAAGCTACGTCTTTTTGTAGGTTCTTTACCATACCTACGTAGGCTTCGCTTATCTTAGAAAGATAATCGATAATTACTTTCACATCCTGTGTTTCATCGGTACTCGATGTGTCTTGAAGCATCGCCTTTCTTACGGCGTTAATTACTCTTGAATCACTACTAATGACGTATATGTATCGATAATGTGGCGCACCTGCCGCTTCAACATTATCTAGGTGAGTGTTATAGAACTGGCTGACGTCAACAATGTCTTTAATGTCATGATCAAATGATGCACCCGTAAACATTAGGGTTTGGGTCATGAACCATAGTAAGAGATTGTTTGTAGGCACCTTAACAAATTGCAGACCAAGTTCATCTATGTACTTCTCGATAAGAGTTTGGTCAGGCAGACCATACTCAATATGCTCCTGGAGCCACGGGTGATCTTTACCTGTTACAAGCTTATATATGTCGTTAGCTTTTATCTCTGTGTGTCTAACGTTCTTTTGGTTATCTTCAAATGGTGCAGCAATAATGGCCGCGTATTTTGCTACACGGCTTGCCTCGGCAACAAATGCTCTACGCAAGTCTTTTGGAATATGCTCGAAGGTATCGAAACTTACCGCAACATCGTAGCTGTCATCGGGGAATGTCATCTTTGTTGCATCACCTTTTAAGTAGCCATCGTAAACCTCGTCAAAGACATCAAGTATGGTTACCGTGTCGCTAGATAGGAAATCACCAGTGTGCCCCTTATGGCCACCAAGATCAATTATTTTAAGCGACTTATTCTTAGCATCCAACCTAATGGCAGTATCAATGATGTCTTTAACAATAGCTTGGCGGCTATATTGATCGAATGGCAGTTCTTGGGCTTTTACTTTTATCATTTAGATGACCATGTTCCGAATAGGTTAACTTTACCAAATAGGTTGTGGACATCTGATACAACTTTAATAGTGTAGTGACGATCGAGGTGATCAAATTCATGTACAAGATCTTTATCGTAGACGGCCACGGTAACTTTGTATTCACCAGGTAGGAGTGGTAACTGGTTAACGGTATATGTGACTGTCTCTGAACTGTTAGCGGCTATCATACCGCTGTTTGGCCCTGAAATGTTTACACCGTACATATCTGTAATATTAAGTCCGAGAATGATGTCTTCGGGCTTTTCTTCAGACTTAAATGTGAAATCGATAGAGAGTGGATCACCCATATTCAGTGTATTGTCTTCTAGAGCCTTTTTGCCTGAACGGAATGTTACATTGTCGACCGTAACTTTGCCGTTACCCCAACGAGTAGGTTGATCAGTAATATCTTCGCCCTCACCCTTGGTCGAACTACTTGAGTTTAGCTTGTCGTAGATTGCACTTGCCTCGCCAGGCTTATGAACACCTTCTGAGCGGCTCTTGTGTACCACCAGCACTTTGTCACAGAAACGTTCCACGGCTGACATGTCGTGTGTAACAAAAACAATAGTGCGACCTTCTTTTTTCAATGCCGTGAAGATCTCGTAACATTTGCGTTGGAATGATGTGTCGCCAACCGCCAATACTTCGTCGATAAGCAGAATATCACTCTTTGAACGTATGGCAATTGAGAATGCTAAACGCACCTGCATACCCGATGAATAGTTCTTTAGCTTCTGATCCATAAATTTATGGAGCTCGGCGAAATCGACAATTTCGTCATACATTGCATCCATCTCTTTGCGACTAAAGCCAAGGAGAGCACCGTTTAAATACACGTTTTCACGACCAGTAAGGTTAGGATTAAAACCAACGCCAAGCTCAATAAATGGCGTTAACCTACCGTTGACTTGTACATGCCCTTCGTTTGGTTCATAGATTCCGGCAAGCATCTTAAGAAGTGTGCTTTTGCCGCTTCCGTTACGACCAACAATGCCGAAGAATTCACCTTCTTGCACCTCAAATGAGATATTTCGTAGCACCCGTTGACGCTCAAAGGTTCGCTTGCCTTTAAATAAGTTTACAAATAAACCCTTGATGCTGTTTTGTTTCTGATGTGGTAATTTAAATGTCTTGCTGACATTCTTTACTTCAATGGCAACACCCATGTTACAGATCCTCCGCAAAGTGTGGCGCACTACGTTTGAAGTATAGAACACCAATAAGTACGAGAACGAGGGTTATGCCGTAAGGAATGAGCCGAGCATAGTGATTACCAAAAAGGCTATCTATGGTAACGGTGGAGTGTGAGACTAGGCAATAACGCGCATCTTGTACTGCGGTGGCAACCGGGTTCAATATTAAGATCTTCTGGTACTGAACGTTGGTTATTTTTGAGATTGGATAGATGATTGGGGTGGCGTAAAAACCAGCCTGCATGATGACCTCCCAAATGTAGCTCATGTCACGGTATTTCACGAACATGGTTGCCAAAATAAGAGATAGGCCAAGTGCTAGTAGGTAGAGCTGGAGTAGTATGAATGGAAATAACACAACTGATCGCATAAGATCTACATGATTAATAACCATGAATATAGCGATCACGAGAAGTGTTAAGCCAAGGTTAATTAGAGCCGACACACTACTAGAAATAACAATCATCCAACGCGGAATACGAATCTTGCGAATAAGATCGCCACGCCCCACAATCGATCCAAGGCTCTGGCTGGTCATTTCGGCAAAGAAGTTCCACATCACCAGCCCAAGTAATAGGTAAACGGGAAAATGCGGGATTTCGGTGCCAAGTTTCAGAAACTTCACAAAGACAATGTACAGAATTACAAAGAGCAGGAGTGGTCGCAACAAAGACCATGTATAGCCCAAAACCGACCCCTGGTACCTTAACTTGAAGTCAGTCCTCACCAACTCGGCCAAAAGCGCCCTATTCTGTTTTGAAAACAACTTTTTCATCATAAATCGCTAGCTATGTATTATAAGATAGGTAGGACTGTTATGAAAAAGATATTTGTTGTAATTCCCAACTGGAACGGCGCCGATATGATCGCCGAGTGCCTGGAGTCTCTCGAGAAACAGACCTGCAAGCACGAAGTTATAGTGGTAGATAACGGCTCAGTTGATGAGTCGGTTTCCATTATCGAAGCCCAATTCCCCGATGTTCACCTTATACGATTGCCCGAAAACACTGGCTTTAGTGGTGGTGTAAATACTGGCATTGCCTACGCGCTCGAGCAAAAGGCAGATGCTATCGCACTCTTTAATAACGACGCTGTGGCTGAAAAAGATTGGCTCAAGCACCTCGTAGAAACCATGGAAACCCAGCCCGAAGCCGGCATCGTTGCCTGTAAGCTCCTTCGTGACGACAAGAAACACTTCGATAGCACGGGTGACTTCTACACCATTTACGGGATGCCATTCCCTCGTGGCCGTAACCAGCTCGACAAAGGGCAGTACGACAAGCTCGAGGAAGTCTTTGGCGCTAGTGGTGGCGCTAGCTTGTACCGTGCCGAAATGTTTAACCAAATAGGTATTTTTGACCAAGCTTTCTTCGCCTATTATGAAGATGTGGACATAAGTTTCCGCGCTCAACTAGCTGGCTGGAAGATCTTCTATAACCCCAAAGCTCGTGTATATCATCACGTTTCGGCCACCAGTTCAAAACTTGGTTCATTTACCCGCTACCACGCCACCAAGAACTTCTATCTGTTATATGCCAAGAATATGCCTCGCAAGCTGTATTGGAAATACGCGCTGCGATTCGCCTTTTTGGCAGTCTTTCTTGCAGGCTCATCGATGCTACGTGGTGGATTCTGGGCCTACCTAAGAGGCACCTGCAAGGCTTTTTGGCTCACACCGCACATCATTCGAGAACGTCGTCGCATTCAGCGTGAGCGCACGGTTTCAATAGCGTATATAGATTCGATCTTGGTTAAAGAGCGACCGCCACGGATTCCGCCCGTTTCTTCTTAGTCGTTCTTGCCTTGGAAGTCGTGGTGGTGGTTTTACTTGGCTTTTTGCCTGTCGTCTTAGCAACCACCAAAGGCGCTCCCACCGCCAACCCCGCCAACAACCACCACTGACCAGCCACTGCCTCATTGCTCCACGTATGGAGCAATATATTACACACCACATAACCCCAGAAACTAGCTAGTAGCACGGCGGACAGAACCCCGCGGCGCCGTAGTAACGCTCTATATACCAACACGTTTACTGCTAAGAAAATCAGCAAGCCGACTACCCCTACCTCATAGCCAACCTGAATGTAGTAGTTCTCGGTCAAAAAGCCATGGTCAGGGTGCTGAATCGACACCAAGCCAGCCGTGCCGGGTCCGTGACCCAATGGCTGACGATACATGCCCTTGAGCCCCTCACGGGCATACAACCAATGGTACGAATTAGAGTCGTGCTGCGACTTAGCCGCCGTACTTTCATCGCTATGCACTAAAATATTCTGTACCGCGTATTGCCCCTTATACATGAGTGCCACACTACCAACCAGCAGCACCGTACCCAACAACGGAGGCCAATACTTCGAAAGCCACGGCATAAACTTAGCGCGCAGCGCATACACGCCAAGGACCGTCACCGACACCACAGCCCCCAGCCAAGCGCTCCGCGAAAATGTCAAAAACAGCGTGAGCCCATGCAAAAACAGCAAGCCGCCAATGAACTGTCGCTTCTCGCGGGCCACGGTTACAAGCTTATAAAACAATATGGTTGTGGGTACGATTAGGTACGCGCCCAGAGAATTAGGGTCACGAAGTGTGCTCATAATCCGTGGCAGATTCGGCTTGTCGTCTATAAAGAACATGGGCTTTACGCCGCGGGCCACCGAGTAGCCAAAATGTTCCAGTAGATCTTTCGGCAAAAAATACTGCAAGATACCAAAGGCGCACACTACCGTACTCACAAATACCACGAACCGCATCACGTTATTCTCGCTCATCTTGGGCCACAGCAACCGCACACCCATACCAAACACCAAGAACCACAGCAAGCGGTTGTTATACACACTCCCTAGAAGTGCCGAATCCTTATATATACCCGGGTTCAATGCCCATACCAAAAAGTGAAAAGCTGCGTAGGCAATTGCCAGCCCCACGAACCAGTTAAACTCCCGCGAAGATTTGCGTTTGATCCACACCAAAAGCACAGTCAAAGTAACCAATAGCAGCGCCAAGACATCTTTCAAGCCCTTCAAAACTGCCAAGCCACCCGTGTACAGACTCAGCCACTGCACAATAAATACGTGGAAGGGCATGTAGGCGAGCAGCAGGTAAAAACCCTGCTTTGGTAATTCTTCTATCCGTTCTTGGATGGTCATTGTATATAATTGTACCTGACTATGACAAAACACATCGTAATTGACGCCCGAATCCGGCCCGCCAGCACCGGCCGCCCGATCGCTCGCCTCTTGGAATACCTACAACAACTCGACACCATAAATACCTATACGGTCTTACTAAAGCCCGGCGACCCATGGCAGCCCAAGGCAAGTAATTTTAAAACCGCCGTTTGCCCGTTCCCGAACTTTTCGTTTAATCCCTTACAGCAGATCAAGCTGGCGCATCAGTTCAAAAAGCTCAAGCCAGACTTGGTATTTTTTGGTATGACTGGTTTTCAACCCCTGTTTTATAAAGGCAACCAAGTAACGCTCACCCACGACCTCACCATGTATGATTTTGTGCGAGCCGGCCACCTACCGGGCTTAGTGCACTGGGCACGCATGAAAGGCTATCGCCTGCTCATGTGGACTGCTCACAAGCGAGCCAAACTAATCATTACCCCCACCGGTTATGTGCGCGATGCCCTCATTAAGTTCCACCCGTTTACCAAGGGTAAGGTGACTGTAGCCTATGAAGCGAGTGAGCCGCCGCTCGAATTTAACGGTGAACAGCCCGAAGGGGTCACTGAGCCGTTTATTTTCCACGTTGGTAGTCCGTTTCCTCACAAGAACCTGGAACGTCTTATCCAGGCCTTTGAGATTGTGCATCAGCACCAGCCCGACTTACAGCTGGTGTTGGCAGGTAAGCGCGAATATTACTTCAATCAGCTGCAAAAACAGATCGATGCCAGTCCAGCACGCGACAAAATTCACGTAACTGGCTTTGTTTCCGACGAAGGTCTGAAATGGCTCTACGAACACGCACGTGCTTACGTATTGCCGAGCCTGAGCGAGGGCTTTGGCCTGCCTGGCCTCGAGGCCATGGCGCACGGCTGCCCGCTCGTTAGTAGCAACGCCACGTGTTTACCCGAAGTATATGGCGGTGCAGCAGTCTACTTTAACCCCGAAGATATTCAAGACATGGCTGGCAAGATCAGCACGGTTATTACCGACGACGAGATCCGTCGCTCGCTGGTTGAGTTCGGTAACGAACGCATCACGCATTACTCATGGCGCAACATGAGTAAAGAGATGCTGGCTGTGTTTAAGCAAGCGCTTGGTGAATAGATAATCTCTTTAATTTAGGCAGTTGGAGGCGTGCCACCAGGCTGCCCATCGGTTGGACCAGGTGCTGGTGTTGTTGGTGGCATTGGGTTAGCTACGGGTTGTACCGGCTGTGGGGACACTGGTTGTGCAGGCGGCACCGGTTGTGCGGGGACGGGCGCAACACCGGGTTGAGGTGCTATTGGAGTGGCTACAGGCCCAGGAGCTGGCTGCCCGGGTATTGGACCGACAGCCCCAGGAACAGTCCCTGCTGGTTGTGGGCCAGCAGCAGCTGGCACCCCAGCACCAACGTGCGTGACCTTATTAACCATAAACACCGCTACAAACGGGAACAGTATGTAGCAGACCCAGAATCCGGTCGTAGCATTGTATTGTTTTATAAAACCCACTAGCAGTAGTATGCCGATTATCATTGAGAATATGCCGGTATATGTACCTACGGTTGGTATAGAACCAATAATAGACAAGGCTACCGCCGCCCACACCATCCACATGGGCTTCTTGGAAATCATGCCAAATACATATGTACTATAAATTGGTACTATCGCTTCCCAGCCACCATAACCGGCCTTTTTAAACATCTTCCACTGCACGATTATGAATGGAATTACATAAGCGAGTACGAGAACGATGACAATTATCGCAATTGTTAAGGCTACTGAGCCTGAAACATTGCCTGTTCTAGTTGTTGTAGTTGTATATTGCACTGTTAAGAACCTTTCTGAGTGTTTCCTTAGCTAAATTCTACGCTAAATGGTTGTGCTTTAGCAATGAGGACTTAACGTTTCTAGCACCCATCTATTAACAGAACATGAATTAATTATGAGGTATCTGTTAAAACAAGCGCTCATGCTTGCTGTTTGAATTTCACACCTGTTATCGTGGCCCTGGTTACAAAAAGGTGAGGTATGCACACAGTTAGTCGGTCCACAATACATCGTCGTACATTTGCTTGCTTGCTCCTATTAGTCGTGGTTTGTTCTTCACTCTTCCCTAGGACCGGCTACACAGCGGCTACCTCACCTTGGCTAACCCCAGATCCAACCCTAACAAAATTAGGAACAATTGATAGTAATGCCCCTCTAACAGCAGACATTGTTGGCAACCAAGATTGCCAACCCGCCGAAATTATCACCCGCCCCGAGCGCACCATCCCACCCCAAAGCAAACAAAGTCACGATAGTTGCCTTGTAGACACTGGCTTTGGCGCCCTGTCGGCAAGTGGTTATTTGCAACGGCAAGGCAGTGATGCTTTTGGCTATCTACGATCATCGGTTGGCAATCAGGCTATTGTTGGCATTCCGCGCACCAACAATGCCCTGGCAACACTAGCTTCTTCTACTCATGGTACCTATGTCGGCTTCTATGACAACCTGCGTAGTCTTGTTTCTAGCACTACATTTAGTGATATGGTCACGCACACAATGCCGAATAACCCCTCGGCCGCTCTAAGCGACCACACCGGCAACAAACTGGGTGTTGAGTTATCGTCGTTAAGTTTTTCGAGCGAAGGTGACTGGGCGGTTGTCGAAGCGCCGGGGGTTGCCATGCTTCGCATAAACACTGCGTCCCATTTGGTACTCCCTTTTTCTGAAGCACCATTGCTCGACAACACTGGACTAGCCTATCGTACGGCTATAAATGCCGACGGAAGATATGCAATTGTCATCTCTAAAACGCGTTCGCTCATGAAACTGTATGATCTATCAACATGTGCAGCAATTCCCGACACTATAGCTGGCCCTGTAAGTTGTACAGCCGTCGATCTGCTGCCATTCATCAAGACCAAGATCACCAACTATACGAGTGTCGCAAGCGTTCGATTTCGCGGCGACTACACCCTTGAGCTATACATAAATACATCAGCAGCCACCATTGAACACGTCCTTATTACCGCTTCAGGGCAATCCGCTGCTCGCTTTGAATACTTGGCACTGGGGGATTCGTTTGCCTCGGGCGAGGGTGCCTACCAATATAAATCAGCAACCGATACAACCGCCAATGGTTGCCATCTATCCCTGCGCTCATATCCCTATTTGATCGCCAAACAACTGAGCCTAGACCAGACGGAATCAGTGGCATGTTCTGGCGCCACCACAAACGACCTTATCAATGGTGTGGCCGACTATCGCTTATATCATTCACAGGCCAAAGGTAAGGAATCGGAAGCCTTTGACGAGGCAATCTTGCGTGACTTTTTGCCTGGGTATCGTGCTCAAAAGCTATTTGCTAATAGGTATCGCCCGCGGGTATTAACGGTCATGATTGGCGGTAATGATGTGGGCTTTTCAGATATCCTGCAACGTTGTCTTGGACCCGACACTTGTTACAGCCACTACGAGGATCGTCTTGAGTTGTTAAATGAGGTGAGTGCACAGTTTAATTCGTTGGCGGGTACCTTTTCTGAAATAAAACATGCCGCGCCAGATTCTGAGCGTATTTATGTGCTTGCCTATCCCCAGATTGCAGATGCATTTGGAAACTGCGCGCTTAATGTTCACCTAAATTATGATGAACTTGTTTTGGCGGGCACATTGGTAAGTCATTTGAATAGCATCATCAAAGGCGCTGCTGAACATGCTGGAGTCACCTTCCTTAACACAGAGGATGCTTTGCATGGTCATCGCTTGTGCGAGACAACCGCGAACAGTATTGCGGTCAACGGACTAACTATTGGTAACGATATTTTGAACCTCCCGTACGCTCATGGTCCGATCGCGAAGGAAAGTTATCACCCAAATAGCCTTGGTCATGAACTTATGAAAAGTAATATATTGTCGCTCGCGAGTAATTTTTCGGTCTTAAACAAAGCTCCAAACCCCTCAATTAAAGCCAAGCAACCCGACACAACAAGCGATGCGCTGAAAGTTCCCAAGTCAAATCGAGCGATTAGAAAAGTCATTCACCAAAAAAGCAATAACCCAGCGCCAGCCAAGAAGAAGACAAAACGGATTGCGACAACCAAAGGCGTAGCTAGCATCTTCAGATCAGGTAAACAGCCACGTGTTTTATTGGATGGTCAAGGAGAACCAATTGGAACAGTCACCTCAAACCCCGATGATTCGATAACGGTTGAGTTCACCCCTACAGACGAAACCCCTGATGGCCCCCATACCGTAGACATAGTTGGCGAGAACACTAGTGGCGAGCCGATTGCCGTCACCGAAACGGTTGTGGTTGGTGATTCCCAGGGGCCGTGCGGAGCTTTTGCGCCCAGCAATACCGATGTCGATCACGATGGCATCGATGACGCCTGCGACCCATTAATTGGCACGGGTAGTATGGCTTCGTCGGATCAACTGGTTGTTGTGAACACCGGGGGCACGGGTGGTACAGGGACCACAGTAACTACAGGAGCCCCGGGAACCGCAGAATCAAGCATTCCTACTACACAAACACCGACCACGAGCCTCGTTACCACAACCGATAGCGTAGCCACACCGAGCACTCCAAATTTGATCATCCAAGGTTCACGGACCATAGCCATCCCAATTAATCCAACAGCCTTAACGGTTAGCAAGCCCAAGAATAGCACCGTTGCACAAGTCACACAGCCAGCTACTAACGGGCTCGTGAAGGGTCGGCAGACCACAGCCAACAGTCACAATACATCCAGGCCAGGAATCACACCACCCGCCTCGGCATATAAAAACCCACCAAAGCTTGATGTATTGAAGCCGTGCAGTCTGTTTTTGCTTATAACTATTTGTTTGGTTGTGATGTTCGTAATCTATAAACGAAGAAAGGACCGCCGATGACAACCTCAATTACCACTAACAATAAAACCCGAGACATCGTCTCAATAAACACTAATCCACTTGTAGAAACAGATGTATATTTGCACATTAAACTGCGCGGCTTTAATGATCAACCATTGTTCTTCGAGCCGGCAGACTATCACTATTTTGAGTTCTTGTTGCAGCATAATTTAACGGATCACATTACTGAGATGGAACGTTTTGGGGGCATCTACCCTGATTTTCATAATGATATTGAGCTGCTGTGTTTTAGCCTGCTTGAGACACGATTGTATTTGCTGGTTCATCAGAAGACTACTTTACGCACCAAGGATTTTTTACAATCCTTGCTCACCAGATACGCCCGCTATTACCGAATGAAATATGAGCGCATGGGCCCGGTATTTGATCCGAGTCAGCGTGTTGCTCCAATTCGCTCGCAGCGAGACTTTGATTTTGTTAGTCGCGGCATTCATTTAAGTCCGCCGAGGTGGCAACGATATCGTTATTCTAGCTTGCGGTACTACTTAGACGAAACGAGCCCACCGTGGCTCAAGGTTAATCGGCTACTTGGAGCCTTTACTTCCCCTTTAGCCTACTTGGCGTTCCTAAAGAACTATGAACACTATCAGGAAAACCTGAGGAATGATCCATTGGGCTGACAGGCTAAACAGTTTACAACTTTTTCGTGAAGGTTATTACGCTTCAGTGTCGGCAGAATCGTCTTCAGATTCAGGTTTAGTGACAGTGTCAGCGCTCGGCTTGTCGGCCTTTGTAGTTGCCCCCGGCTTCAATATGATGTGCCTGTCGCGGCCTTCGCCAACCGATTCGGTGATAAGCCCCGCGTCGTTAGCCTCTTTGTGCACAATGCGCCGATCAGCAGCATTCATGGGTCGTAGCTCCATTGGTTCGCCGGTTTCAGCTACTTTTTTGATCCACGCAGCAGCTTTATCTGCCACGCGACCGGCCCGAGCCTTCTTATAATCGGCTATATCAACGTTTACACGAGTATATTCATAGCCTTGATTCTTCAGCGCATTACTAATAATGAACTGGAGGGAACGCATGGTGTCACCGTGTTGGCCAATCAAAAAGCCGTTCATAGAGGTGCTTGGCACATTGAGTTCAATTACCTCATGATCTTCGGTTGTTGCGTATACGTCGGTGTTAAGACCAAAGAAAGACAGCATGTCTTCTAGGTATTTCTTGGCATATAAGATTGCTTCATCCATCACTTTTTCCTCCGCTTATTATTTTTTGCAGATTTCTTTTTGTTGTTGGTCGGGTTGGCTTTTTTGGCGCCCGATTTAGAAGTGCTCGTCTTGCTTGCTTTCGCTTGAGATTTCTTGGTTGCCGCTTCGCTCACTACCGCTGCCTCGACAGTCGCGCCGGGTACTTTGGAGCCCTTACGACGTTTTTGCTTCACGCCAGTGGCGGGCACCACTTCACCTTCTATGATGTCTTTAGCAACTGCTTCTTCGGCCGATTCTTCCATCTCTTTTTCGTCACGCTTCAGAATGATTGATTGCTGGATGTACGCCACAATTCCACCAGTTAACCAGTACAGTGACAGTGCCGATGGGAGGCTAATGGTGAAGAATACAATCATGAACGGTAAGAAGTAGCGCGTGCTCTGGCCGACTGCGGCGTTCACTTCACTTTGATCAGTCTTCTTACCGCTGTTCGCTTCTTTTAGAATGTCACGTAGCTTGCGGCCATCCTTGGGTGCTGGCATGAGCTGCTTACTCTGGAAGAATTGAGCAATTGCACTACCAATAACAAGTAGCATTGCTGGCCAGTAAATACCCTGACCCTTGGTAATAGCTGCCTTGCCGAGATCAATGAAGCCAAACAGGGTGGCATCGAAGCCGTTAACCGACTGCGCTAACTGCTTAATACTGGTGAGGTTATGCAGGAACGGATACGAGAAGGTGTAGATGGTCTTAGGGTCCGCCACCACGCGGCGCAGGCCAGAGTAGAGACCAATGAGCACGATCAGCTGGATAATAAGGGTGCCGAGACTACCGAATGGGCTTATCTCTCGCTCTTTATATAGCTCCATCATCATCTGGGATTCTTTTTGGCGGTTGCCACCAGCAGCTTTCTTGATGCGCTTGAGTTCTGGCTGGAGTTCACGCATTGCTTTGGCCTGATGCAATTGCTTCTTAACGAGCGGCCACATACAGAGACGAACCACAATCGTAAAGAGAATGATTGCCAAACCAAAGTTATGGCCAGGCAAGAGCCCGTAGATTAGGACGAGCAGGTTAAAGATAGGTTTAACAATTAGGACCTCAAAAATGGAGGCTAGGTACATACATCCTCACTTTCGAGATATATCTTACCACAAAATATGCTGTTTTACTTCTTTAAAATGCCAGCTTGGTGCAATTGCGCATGGACCATGCGACGCAGTTCATCATTCGGCATATCTGCCACCTGCTCATGAAAAACCGTCACCACCATATCGTGGGGCCCTGAAAGGTGATCTTCCTCAAGGCGAAAAGCTTCAAACAGGCGTCGACGAATACGGTTGCGCCGCACAGCCGATTTATGAACTTTTTTACTCACCACCACTGCTAAGCGGTATTCCGAACGGCGTTTATTCTCGGCATATTTGAGCGAAATAAGCGGACCACGGACCGTTTGGCCGTGTTGATAGACATAGCGCAGCGAACCATGCCCATGAAACCGATGTGAGCGGGAAATCATGTTGGTCTTTAGTATAGCGTGCTTAGTAAGTAAAAAGCGAAAGGTTAGGCGCTGAGGCGAACGCGACCCTTAAGACGACGACGCTTTAGAATATTGCGGCCAGCCTTGGTCGACATGCGCTTCATAAAACCATGCACACGTGCATTCTTGCGCTTTTTTGGTTGATACGTACGTTTTGGCATAGACCATTATTATACATAGATTTGCCATTTATCCCAAATTATTATTTGTGTTAGCCATTTGCACGTTTGTATGGCACTGTCTACCCCTACCCCGCTATTGAGTGTTTTTGACAATATTTATTCACGATTTCGTGGTAGTTTTCCCCACTTCCTTTTTTATTATCCACAGATTAACAGATAGAAATATTGGGTGTGTATAACTCTGACCTGTTGGGCAAAAATAACCTCCTTCAAGCAAGGTCATCTGTAAAATTGTGGAAAACTCATGTAGAGTTAGGTATAGTATTGATCAAATAAATGGAGTGAGGGATGAAGGAAGACGTCTGGCAGGCGGTCCTGGGTGAAATCGAACTATCTGTCTCTCGAGGCAGCTTTGTGACGTGGTTCAAAAACACCAGGCTACTGCGTGACAAAGATGGCATCCTCACCATTGGCGTCGCAAACGTCTTCATTAAGCAGCAGATGGAGCGCAAATATAACGACTTAGTGCTTGAAACACTCCGGAAGAACGGCGTCAATCCAAAGCAGGTGGAATACAAGATCTACACCACTAGTCCTGCTGCCCGAAAAGAGGAAGAGCCCGTTATATTGAGCGCACAGCCTATTGTGCAAACACCTACTCCTCAGTCCACCAATCGAACAGGCACTTCGTTGACACATGGCTACCGCCAGGGCCTCAACGAACGTTACACCTTTGAAAGCTTTATCGTTGGCTCTGGAAACGAATTAGCTTACGCGGCTTGCCAAGCGATTGCAGCAAGTCCCGGCACCAAGTACAACCCACTGTTTGTATATGGTGGTGTGGGAATCGGCAAAACCCATCTTATTCAGGCAGTTGGTAATGAAGTACTGGCCCGCAAGCCAGAGGCACGCATTGTGTACGCCTCTACCGAACAATTTGTACAAGAATTTGTTGATTCGCTGCGCTTTAAGAAGACGACCGACTTTGCTAAGCACTATCGGAGCGCCGACGTATTAATTGTCGACGACATGCAGTTTATTGCCGGCAAAGAAAAGGTCCAAGAAGAGTTCTTTCATACCTTTAATGCCCTGCACCAAGCCAATAAGCAGATTATTATAAGTAGTGATAAGCCACCGAAAGATATTCCAACCCTTGAGGAACGCCTGCGATCACGCTTTGCTTGGGGCATGCAGATCGACATGCAAAATCCCGACTTCGAGACACGCTGCGCTATCATTCAGACCAAATCACAATTACACGGGGTCGAATTGACACCAGAAGTAATGGAATTCCTCGCTAACCTCGTGCAAACGAACATTCGTGAGCTAGAGGGCGCCCTAAACCAACTCCTCGCCTTCTGTGAGATGCGTGGACTCAGCCCAGACATTCAAATCGCCACCAGCCTGCTTGGCTCAACCAAGAGTCGCCCGAAGCACATTAGCGCCAAACAGATTGTGGAGCGTACCGCCAAGTACTTCCAGGTACCGCTCGAAGATCTGCTAGGCCCAAAGCGCGACAAAGACATTGTTGTGCCCCGCCAGGTAGCCATGTACATGCTCCGTAGCGAACTACATCTCAGTTTCCCTAAAATTGCCCGTGAACTTGGTCGCAAGGATCACACCACAGCCATTCACTCAGTCGACAAGATTGAAAAAGAGTCTTCTTTTGATACCGAAATCAAGACTGCTATTCATGATATTAAGGAGCGTTTGTATGCGTAAGCTGCACGTAACGTGTGTACAACCTGTGGTTAGTGCGTGGCAAAGCCTGTCTACAACCACCGCTACTTTGCCACATGTAGAATTTACAAACGCTGAGCTGGGTAAAAACCCTGCATTTATAACCACTCAAACAACAGACTTTCCGACCACTTGTTCACAGCTAATTTTGTCAAATAACAGCGTGGAGTTGGTGGTTTTCCCCATTATCCCCAGGCTTAATAATGAATATAGCAAAGGAGAATAACTTATTATGAAGTTACAAGTCACCCAGGAAAATCTCCACAAGGCTTTGCAGAGCGTTGGTCGTGTTGCTACAAGTCGTGGCACGTTGCCTATTCTGTCGAATATTCTCCTGAAGACTGTCGGCAACCGCCTGAGCATTGCCGCCACCAACCTAGACATCGCCATTACGCACTACATTGGTTCGAAAGTAAACGACGAGGGTGCGATCACCGTGCCAGCTCGCCTCATGGTAGATTTTGTTGCTAGCCTGCCAAGTGGCACCATCACCCTAAATCTTGACGACACCAAGCTGAAGATCACCACCGACCAATACGAATCAGTCATTAACGGCGTGAGTGCTGAAGAATACCCCGTTATGCCAGCTATTGCTGACGGTGTTACGTGGAAGGTGCCATCAAACGTGTTGCGTGGTGGCCTGCAACAGGTGCTTATGGCTGCCTCGACCGATGAAAGTCGCCCAGTTTTAACGGGAGTATATGTACATACTCACGAGGGTAAACTCTACCTTGTGGCTACTGATAGCTACCGCCTAGCCGAGAAGATGCTCATGCCAAGTAAGCAAGACATCAAGCTACTTATTCCAGCCAGCGCCCTACAAGATCTACTGCGCATTTTGGGCGATACCGAAGATGAAGTTACTATTACACACGATGAACAACAGGTGTTATTCCGTGTTGGCGATGTTGAGCTCGTCACGCGCCTCATTGAGGGTAACTTCCCTGACTACCGAAAGCTCATTCCG
This sequence comes from uncultured Candidatus Saccharibacteria bacterium, assembly GCA_964394925.1. Classification (GTDB taxonomy): domain Bacteria; phylum Patescibacteriota; class Saccharimonadia; order Saccharimonadales; family CAYLGV01; genus CAYLGV01. The sequence continues at coordinate 74,302 of CAYMZG010000002.1, forward strand.
CAAAACTTTGCACACAGTGCCGACCTCAAAAAGGGTGAATTTGCCAACATCACCAAGGTTTCTGCTTTGTTTGCGCGCGAAAGTGCCGGCAGCGTAACGCTGCATCTCGACGAAGAAAAACAGCAAGTAAGCATCCGCTCAATTGCCTCACAACTCGGTGAAAACACCGCAAGTGCACCAGCGGCAATTACAGGCGAAGGCGTTATTACCCTCAATTCACGCTACATTCTTGATGCCCTGCATGCTATGAACGACGAAGGTGTGCGCATCGCCTTTAATGGTAAGCTTGAGGCTTGTGTGTTGAGTGCCCCGAAGCGCCCTGACTATACGCATGTGATCATGCCACTCAAGAGCTAGGTCATCTAAGGTACAATGGGCTGTAATGATAGCCAAGCTGCGCCTGCAAAACTTTCGCTCATATTCCGACAAAACATTTGAGTTTGTTGATGGTGTAAACATTATCGTTGGGCCTAATGCTAGTGGTAAAACAAACCTTCTTGAAGGTGTGCTGATGATCTGTCGGGGCGGCACCTTTCGTGGCTCTGACGACGAAGTGATTGCCCATGGCGAGGCTTGGGCTCGACTCGACGCTTTAGTGAACAAGCGGCCGCACACTGTAAAAATTCAACTGCAAAATGGTAGAACGACCAAAGAGTATGTCTTTGACGGCAGTACCTATAAACACTTCTCAAGCACTATAAGCGTGCCGGTGGTGCTATTCGAGCCCAGCCACCTACAACTTCTCACCGACTCCCCAGACCTGCGACGTAACTTTTTAGATGACATGATCGAGCAAGTAACACTTGGTTATGCTTCATTGCGGCGTAACTACAAGCGTGCCCTTGCCCAACGAAACAGTCTACTCAAACAGGCCTTCACGCAAGACCAGATATTTATATGGAATGTGCGCCTTAGCGAGTTTGGCGGCCAAATTGCCGACGAGCGGCGACGTTTCCTGGAGACACACCAAACAATTCTTCAAGAAGTGTACGATCAACTGGCCGATGAGCCAACCGAAGCACGTACACACTACGTGACTAAACTAAATACCGACAACTACTCCTCATCAATGCTAAAAGCCCTCGAAGCAAACTTGCGCATTGACCAAGAACGTGGCTACACAACGGTCGGACCACACCGAGATGACCTTGGCCTAGAACTTCGCGGCTACAACCTGTCTGAAGCCGCCTCACGCGGCGAAACGCGCACTATGTTACTGGCGCTCAAGCTACTTGAAGCACGGGCCATAGAACAGGCCCAGCGAACCAAACCAATCCTGCTGCTAGATGATGTGTTTAGTGAGCTCGATGCCACCAGGCGGCACGCCCTCACAACATTCATCCAGGATCACCAAACGTTTATTACCACCACCGATGCCGATATCTTTGACGGCAAACTCCCTGCCAAGTCACAAACAATACGCTTTAACTAACAACTACTTACCGACTAATCTGCGTACGGATTTACGATTACAAACCTAGTCGTATCAATGCCGCTTGCCTTTACGTCTGCCATCACAGCATCATTAGCTTTGCGCTTCTTCTCGGGCGAATAGCCATACGATTTTGAGGCTGGTACATACTCTAGTTCCCCGAGATTCGGTGATATAAACAGATACTTACCATAGGCCGATACATCTGAGATATTCGAGGAATGCAACAGAACATCAACTTGCTTATCAATGGGTGAATCAACAGCAGATTCGCCGAGTTCCAGCATTACCCCAGTGCCCTTTGTATTGGTGAGGTTCAAAAGTGCCCCATTGCCAGAGGGTGATATGCTATTTAACTGATAATTGCCGAGCCGATAAGCTATGTAGCCATATCCATTTGTGGTATTCACATAGATAACGTCGCGACCTTTCAAAAATAACAGGCCGTCTTTTCCTGACCTGCCCATAATGCTTACATCAGGTACCTGGGCCACCTTCTTTAGTTTGCCGCCCGATGCGTCGTAAATAGTAAGGCCGGATGTTTCGTCGATGGTGCATATGCTCTGCTGTCCACAGAGCGAGGTTGCAAAATATGTTCCACTTAATGAAAAGTGCTTGGCTTTTCCATTCGAATACTTCACCAATTCAGTCTTCGGGTTCGGGGTTGATCCATCAGTATCACCAACACTGTTTGAATAGGTCGCCAATAGGCTTTTTCCATCAGCATCAAAACGAATCGGAATATCCACACCTTTAACCGAAGGCAGTTCTAATTTCTTAGGGCTTGCTTTCGGGCCCGAGAAATACTGCACATCCCTAAATGTTAGGTCATACATAACAAAACCGTCTTCATAAGGAACCGCTGTGTATGTTTTGTCGTCTTTCAGGCCCGAAAGATATGTTGCACTCCCCGTTTCGGTAATGATGCCTGCTGCTTGATTCAGACTTAGGGCAGAGTGTGCGCTTGGCAGGCCTATCGACTCCAACTGCTTGCGCACATATAATGGGCCACCCTTTGTATTAATAATCCCCTCTACTTGTCTCGTAAAGCCATTACTGGGGCTTCTTGCAGATGTCGGGAGTTGTTGGCTAGCAGGAACATGAACTTTGATTGTGTCTGCTGTGCCACCACACGTGTGGCTAACAAGCACCGCATTAATTATTTCGGCACATGATGCTGGATTGTTGCCCACAAAACTTCGCGAACGTTCTGCCTCAAGCGCAATTTTTGGGGTGGTTTTAGACAAGAAGTGGCCCACCACAACACTTGTCCAGTAACTCTTATCACCATCAACAGCAAGCACCGTGTATCTACCACTCCTCAGGATTTTGGTCCCCGGTTTCGTGGTTTGTTGTAAGCCATTGCTGTTACCTGATACATAGTACGTCACATCTGTATTATTTTGTGCGGAGTCTAGTTGAAGGCGCCCACGTCCATATAGCCACCAAATGACCATGGCCATAACTATGAATAACAAGCCAAAAACAATAAACCGACGATAACGTGACATAAGACTAAGTATTACATTATCTTGCATAACTAACCACCACAGCCATTTGGATTACTCACACCCGGAGGTACGGTGAGGCCATTCTTAAAGGGGTCAACATTAGCGTGGTCCCAGCCACTATAATCACCCGGGAAGGTGTTGAAGTGAAGGTGTGGCCCGGTTGATATTCCGAGACTGCCCTGCTCACCAATCTGTTGACCTTGTTTAACTTGGTCGCCTTCATGGACCATCATAGAGTTCATATGACCATAGCTTGTCCCAAACTTAATAGATTCGTGTTTTATAACAACAAAGTTTGGTCCATATCCTCCTGCCGGCCCCGCCTTTACCACCACGCCATCGGCTGCCGCAAAAATCGGTGTTTCACTGGGCGGGCCACTGTTTGAAATATCAATTCCTGGGTGTCCACCCGGACCACCAAAGCACTGAGTAATATAGCTCTTTTCTATTTTTTCGGGCCATGAGAACGTGCCGCCTGTTGGGCCCTGCTGACCACCCTGACTACAGCCTCCACCTCCGCCACCAGATCCATTGCCGGCAACCGGCATGCCTGATCCGAACTTGGCCACCGCGGCATGGGCGGCATCAACGCGAGTTTTATGAAATTCCTGAGGCGGTTTGGTTTCTGGTGTCGGGCCTTTGTTGTTTACTATAATTCCGCGGTGTGTCTCGTAGTAGATCTCGATAAGTTGTGTAGCCTTATCAATTATATCTTCCCCTGGGTTTGGTGTTTCAGCGTCTATCTTTTGTATTCGTTCCAATAATGGTTTGTATTTATTCTGCAGCTCCCACATTATATAATCAAGCTGCAGGCCTAGATCAGACACGGGCTTGCCTTGATCAGATGCCATTTTGTTTAAGGGGTCTTGTCTGTCATGGAATGACCATTGGATAAGTCCATACCCTCGCCCGTCAATCGTGGCGTCTCCTGTTGTGCCAGGTTCAAGCGCTCGTGGGTTAAGACCCGATTCCTCTGTCATGTTTCCAATAAAACCCCCCGCCACTGCTGGCGCAAAGCCTTTGCCAATGAAGAAGTTGAATATCTTCTCGGCATTCTCACCGCCAACTAACGTGGTGCTGCTAGTCCCGCCGCTACCACCACAAGTACAGCCACCCCCATTTCCGCTTTTTGTTGCGCTATCATTTCCCATATTCGCTTTTGCAGCCGTTATTTTTGCCGAAGAAGCTTCAATTTGAGTTTTGAGGGCTGGATCAGCGTTAGCTGCCTGCTCAACTTTATCAATAATTGCCTTTAATTGATCTTCGCCTGTGAAGAGCGCGATATCAGCCCCGCTTTTTATTGCTTCTAAGGCACTGTCGGCTAGCGCGCCAGGTCCTCCCAAGCCACCCGCCGCCAAGTCATCTGTAATAATAATGCCATTAAATTGATACTCATTTTTTAGTAAGTCGTAAGTTGCCTTACTCTTACTGGCTGGTACACCGTTTGTGAGCCCAGGAACACTATAATTTCCTACCATCACCCAAGCCCCAGTGGTGTTGTTGGCTAAAAGCGTTTGATACGGTTTAAGATCGAGCCCTTTTAGTTCATCTAGGCTTGGTGATGAGCCAGCAACTTGGTCGGAATTCACCGTTGTTCGGCCAATGCCCGGAAAGTGCTTGTATACTGGCGTAATGCCACCGGCCTTTAGCCCTTCAGCGTACGCTCCGGCTTTTTCGGCAATAACATCAGGGTTGTTAGAAAACGCTCGTTGTATGTTACCAATCGCCGGACTATTTGGGCTGTCAATGTCTACTACCGGGGCGGCATCGAACGTACCACCAATCTCTTTAATTTTTGTGGCCGTGTCGGTGCCAAGCTTCTTTACCTGATCCACCGACATACCTCCCATTGCCTTGGCGCTCGGGGTGCCCAACTTCAGTCGGTCAACTTGACCACCCTCCTGGTCGAGTCCCACAAACGGTGTAGGACTAAACTTTGATTTAGCAGCATTAATCTTTGCCCCATCAAAAAAGGGAGTATTCACAAAAAAGCCACCAACATGGTAGGTGCTAACAGCATCATTAGCTTGTGCTTCGCTTGTGACGAGCGGAATCATCATCTGACCAATTTGGTCTCGCAGACCAGTGAGCGCGGCTGGTACATTACTATTCTTTTTACCCACATCACAGGCCACAACATCTTGATACATGGTATGGTCGCCATAAATTGCCTTACTCTCGATATTGGCGTCTGCATAGGCGATTGTACTGACTGTCGGCAGAAGAATGATTAAAATTGAAATCAGAAGAGTGCGAGCCACCGTGCGAAGCGCTACCAATAGCCTGCGGATCATTTCGACGGCGCCTTTCCAATAGTCTCCACCGCCTTGTCCACAAGTGGACCATAATTTGTTGGGTGTATGCCATCCGGTGTGTATGGTATTGGCGGTGCAATACCAGCGTAATCTATGACCGTAACGCTGTGGCTACTAGCAAACTTTGCCAATAGATCAGTCTTGCCTTTGCCATGATCCCCGAGCGAATTGAGGTAGTAGTTCACCCAGAATATCTTGGCGTTAGGGGCATTTGCTTTAACCTTGTCGTACGTTGTTTGCAGGCTTGAGTTAAAGGCGTCATCCCCAGCACCTAGGTCATTGGTTCCGAGTGCTACTACGACCGCTCCGGCATTCGACATGATGGCTTTGTCGGCGTCCATTTGCTGGATGCCACCAGGGCTTGGTGGTTCTCCGGTCATGTGCCGTGACACCAACCCATTACTCGTAACACTCCAGCCATTGGCTTGCAGTTTGGTATCTAGGCCCGCAGCCTTGGCGCCCACCGTATAGGAGTCGCCCACCCAGTAAAGATTGGCATTACTTGCCGATGAACCATTGGTTCCGGTGTTGGCTGTGCTGCCACTGCCACCCTCGGGTGAATAGGCATTGTCACCGGTATAGCCGTACAGACCACCAATGTTACCCATCACGCGACTGTCGAAGATTGCACAGTTGTAAATTTTGTCTGCGGCAGCGGGGTCCATCTCTTTCTCCTTGATGGTCCCGTACACTTTTTCCCAGAATTTGTCGCCATTGCGCATAACTTCCCAGTCGAGCGACTTAGGATCCAGACCTATATCACTCACATTACTACTTTTCGATAAATAATCTGGGTCAAGTGGATCCAGACCTTGGCATTGTGGAGGTATGTCGTATTTGTCGACACCGGCCCAGTCTGATATATCTGAGGCTTTTCCTGGATCTGCCGCAAAGGCTCTGCCACTTAACATATTTCCAAAAACCGTAGGCAGGCTGCTGAGGCTTGTAAATAGGCTACTGATCTGCTGGGTTATTGGCTTGTTGCTCACAGCAAAAAGAGTGCTTGCCGCAAAAGAATCGGGATTATCGAGTGACGCATAACGATCGAATAACGATTCGCTTGCTTTCTGCTCGTTATCATAATTAGTGGCTAACTTATTTGTATAATCAAGCGATGCCTTAGTTGATGCTGCACCCCCTGATTGACGAGTTGACGCCTCTGCTTGAGCTGCACCCCCCGCGACAAGCAAGTTTCCAATTCCTGGAGACGAGCCATCGAACATTGGTCCACCACCAAGCACACCGACCAACTTCATCATAAGTGCGCCTATTTGTGATTGAACATTCTTTCCGAATTCGGTCTCAGCCGCGAAACCTACCAATGGCTCAGTAACCTTGCCAATCAAATCCGGTATAAAGTTCGAAACCCATTCAACGCCAGGTATTTTTTTGACTCCACGTACACCACCAGCAACTACGCCTATAAAAGGCTTAAAATTTTTCTCATATACATTTGACAGCATCGCCGCATTACCACCGTTTCCTGGATTTTGATCATCACAATACCAGGAAAAATCACTAAATGAGCGTTTTGATGGCTCTTTTTCGCAATATGCTTTTTTGGCCACTTTATCTGCATCGCTAGTGCCAGCACTTCTGCCTGTTGCCTGCAACCACCCTTCGCTATTGCCAATATTTTGCGTTGTCGCAAAAAAGTCTTGTAATTGATCCCCAACCAATTCACCCGATTTCATTTGATCACTTGCAATTGAATAGGTAGCAAACAAACCAATTAGCTGGGCTCGTTTCGCATTTTTTACCATCATAGATAGCTTGCTAGTTTCCCCATTGCCAAATAGATCATCTACCCTTTCCATCCATTTTGCGATCGTCCATATTTTATCCGGGCTGGGTATTGGTGCGGCACTCTGTATTACCTTACCAATCTCTTGACCAGTCACCTTGGCAATAAGTGTGTAAATGAGGCGCTTGGATATGCTGGACCCCTCAAGTATCTTAGCGGTTTCCTTGCTCAGGCCCTTGTCCGCTTCGCCTTCCACGGCATTTGTTAATAGCTTCTGAGTCTCGTCCTTAAGATCACCCGACACCTCGTTCTCAGCTGCCTTTTGTGCGGCCTTTGCCTGCTTGCCTTCATCGTCTTTTGGCTCTTTCTCTGGCAAATCGTCGCCACCACTCCCATTCAGCCCATTCTGGGGGTCGGCCACATCACTCGATCTAGCGCAGCTACCATTTGAAAAGATACATTTAAGTAAATTTGCAGTATTTGGATTACGCCCAAAGAAAATATCTATCATCTTGGCATATAGCTGGTCTTTACGAGCTTGTATACCTTTCGCGAGTTTATCTCGTGTTTTCTCGAATAATCGCCATGACTTAATGCCCGCAACACTCTCAACATCTTTGCGTACATGTCGTCGCTTGAATACTCTGTACCATGGGACCTCAGAGTCGACAACCTCTTTTACGGCTTTGCGCGCTGCTTTGTGTGTGTCGAACTTATCGACCACAAACATTCTTTCCAAATCTTTGTCGGGTATTGCTGATAGTTTCTGTGCAATATTGTTTGCACTGATCGGCCCGCCGTTATCGGCATCTAATAAGTACTTTCCAACCAGATCGGGATGTATCTTTTCTAGTGCGGTTATACGCGCGGTGGATATGTTTCCCTGGTTATCAACTATGCTAACAAATGATATGCCCTGCTTGCCAAAAACACTTTCCTCAAACTTATTTTTACGGAGGGTTGCATACCAATCCTTAAGCGGATTCTTCCCGTCGCCTACTTTATCACCCTTAAAAAATAATGTTTCCCCATCGGTTTTTCCCTCATATTCAGCAACGCGCATTTTTATATATGCTTTTGTTAGGCTCTTGTTTCGGGTATCGAGGGACGCCTTAAGTCGCTTGCTAGTATGAGCTTCTGTATTCTTAAAGAAGTGATCCATTTGGAAGGTGTGCAAGAAGTTGAACATGAAAACACCCATGATAACCGCAACCAATCCAGCGCCGCCCATGGCACCAAGCGCACCCTTACGTTTAAGGAGACTCTTGCCCGAACCACCCACAGTAGCTTTTCCTTTGTAAAAGCTATCTTTCTCACGGGCATCAGCGAACATGTTCCCAAAACGCGACTCGAGCGCGTCGCCACCACCAGTATTCCCGGCGTCAGGTTCGGCTTCTTTTTCGCTCAACTGTTCTGGCGTTAGACTGGAGGCTTCATCTGCACGGGCAGATGCTTCAATGCTGGCTTCTTCATCGGGGTCTATACCGGTGATGCTTCGAAGATCGTCATCACTGACGCGCTGGTCCTCATCATCATAAACGGCGTTAGGCATATTTGTGTCTGCTTTCCCGAATCATCTCCTTAGATTATACCCCCGGGTATAGTCGGTTGCCTAAGTCAATTGTCCCTTCTGGTTGGTCAATTTCTCCCGCCTGCCCTGGCATAGGCTGTTGTGCTGGCGAAGAACTAATCAGTCCCGTCTCTGTTGCACTGGCGGTTATTTGAATATGAACATGGTTCTGTCCTGCAAAGAATAAACCTTGTCCGACTGGGAATTGGCTTAGACGCTTGCGTTCTTCACTAGTAAGCTTAAAGACATCCGCTAGAACATCAACAGCCGAAGGCGACTGCTTAAGCAACAGTTGCATAGAGGCGTTAGCTACAATAGCTCGTCCCATTCTCGAGCCCATAAAGTCTTCAACGTCTTGCGAAATAGTCGTAATACCAAGGTTATACTTACGGGCGCGCTTAGCGAGGCTAAACAAAAAATTCGCCGAGTCTTCGTATTGCATGAGTTGCCAGGCTTCATCAACAATAAGAATGCGTCGCTTCTGGTCGGTCTTGGTCTTGTTCCATATGTAGTTTAGAACAATGTACATTGCCACTGGTCGAAGTTCGTCCTCAAGGTCACGCACGTTAAACACAACCATCGGGTTGTCGATGTCTATATTTGACTGCTGTGAAAAGATACCTGCAAAGGTACCGGTCGTGTACTTACGTAAGCGCTGGGCGAGTTGGGGGCCTGTTCCGCCCATATGCAGGAGGGTGTCATATAGGTCGGCAATGGTTGGTGGTATGCCGGTATGCGTGAGGGGGTCATTTGTAATGCCAGCTTTGGCATAGGTCTCAATCAGGGCAGCATCTAGGTCTGATTCTTCAACTGGCGTCAGCGCAGGGGCGGTAACACCGTTACCACCGCCTTGCATTTGTGCCTGAGCGCCGCCCATCATGAGGCGAAGTAAACCATGCAAAGTAACAAGATTGCTACGGAGGGCGTTATCTGCCTCTTCAGAATCAACAACTTTTGGAAGATCAAAGGGATTAATTCGAGTGTTTGAATTGAGGCTTAGGCGTACATAGGCGCCACCAACAGCATCACACATCCGTTGATACTCATTCTCTGGGTCAATAATAAAGATTTCAGTTCCAAACATCATGCTGCGTAGCGCTTCAAGCTTCACGGCAAATGACTTACCAGCACCAGACTTGGCAAACACTGTTGAGTTGCCGTTCTCAAGTGTGAAACGGTCAAAAATTACCAAGCCCGAGTTATGCATGTTAATGCCGTACAAAATACCATTATCTTGGCTCAAATCGGCCGAGGTAAACGGAAAGCTTGTACTAAGTGCGCCAGTGCTCATATTGCGTCGAATTTGCAGTTGATCGGTAAACTGCGGCACCGTTCCGTTTAGCCCCTGCTCCTGTTGGGATGTAGCGGGCTTTGAGTAAACCAACTGTTGACCAAGGATTGACTCAACCTTATGTGAAACGAACTCTAACTCCTCCAAACTGCTGCCATATAAGGTAAAGTACAGCCCAAAGCGGAAGAAGCGCTCTTCCCCAACCTGTAGCTTGTCACGCATTTCCTCGGCGTCGATAATGGCCGCTTGTTTGCCCGGGTCACGTACTCGGCCTTTTTCGGCATCGATCTGAACACCTGCCTCGAGCTGACTCACCTTCTTACGGAGATTCTCGAGCACTACCTGACTCTCAACCGGATAGATGTACATGGAGAGATCAATCACCTCATCGAGGTTAACCATACCACTTAACCAACCAGTATAAAGTTGGCGTGGGTAACCGTACACGTAGTACGTGCGGGCAAAGCGCGTACCGAGTTGGAAATACGTTGCCTTATATTCAATAGAACTTGGCGCAATGAAGTCGCGTAGAGCAGTAATGCCCTTACGAAACGCCTCATCAACCTCTTTCTGCTCGCGCATGCGCTGGGCCTGGGCGGTGGCAACGGGATCAACAATATTTTGAGAGCCTTTGTTTTTGCCGAGTGCCATTACTGCAGACTCCTGTCGAGCTGTGGTTGCGGTGCGGCACCCTGCCCCTTGGTTATGACAGGCGTAGAAATGTCATTAAAGTTTTTCAGTGGCTGGCGAGTAGCAGTGTCGGGGTTGTAGGTGTCATAGTACAGTTCTATAAGCTCCTGAGTGTCGAGCGGTAAACCCTGCACACCACATTGCATAAGTGCCCCGAGCGCAGCCTGCACACGGTTACGCAGTTCCGTCTTGGCCTGTTCCAGGTCAGCCTCATTAATAACAACATGGTTTTCCTTGCTATTAAACAGGTTCGCTAGTCCCGAGAAGAAGCTCTTACTCTGGGTAATAGCTTTTTGAACATCACTAGTCGGGAAGTACGGAATCACCATATAAAAACGCTTATCCATAATGTTGGTTTGGTAGGCGAGATCAGATATAAAGCCAATGTAGTCTTCCATGAGCATTACCAGCAGCATGTTGTCGTGCTCACCCCTAATTTTATCGAGCTTCTCAATATAGGGGCCAAGGTCAACCTTTTGCGAGCGTACAAAGATCTGAATCGGAAAATAGAGTGAGTTCAAAAACTGTTGATACCCCGATTCAACAGCTTCTTGCTCTTGTAGGCTCATAAGGTCGAAATTGATTGACTTAAGCATAAGTACTGAACGGAACGAGCCATCATTCATGATCACAATACCGTCACGGATTTCGGCAATCTGCAGTGTGTTTTGAGTACTGTTAGGATTGGATTTGGCTGCTGGTTTGGGCGGCTGCCCTGGTGCTGTTCCGGGTGCGGGCATTCCAGGTGCTGCTTGACCAGCTACAGGTACTTGAGCGCTGTATTGTGGCATTGGTTGGCCAGGTGCACCAGGCTGTGCAGGAGCAGCGTATCCTTGCTGAGGATACCCCTGATATGCTTGGTTTGGTTGATTTGTATTATTTTGCAGAGAAGGATCCATATATACACCCACCCAATCGCGATGACTAGTGTAATGAGATCACAACTTCGTTGTTGGCTGGCGGATCGTTTTTATGAACTTGCCGAGCAATCGTTGCGACCGTTAAGTCATCATTATTGGCAAGTTTAAGTATACCAGGGTCGGGGGCTTGTGTCACCGAGGATGAATCAGTTTTGCCGACTGTTGTAGGTGCGGCTGAATTTGCCTTCACCTCAGCTTTGTTTAGATTATGCATATGCTTGAGCGCATCGGCTTCAATTTCATCTTGCTTATGAACTCGCTCAAGGAGGGCAGCCTCCTCAAGCGACGTCGTGTCTGTTGCTGCGGGTGTTATTGGTGGCATCGAGCTTACTGGTGCCGCCACCGTTGGTGTTTGCGGTACTGGCACAGTAGTGGTCGGAGGAGCTGGCATATACATTGGCGTCGGTGTGGTGGTCGGCGCGGCATATTGTGTTGTTGTAGCTGGCGCTGGTGTTTGACTGTTTCTAAGTGCGGCAACATCATGTCGCGCCATCTTGTCCATAAGCGCTTGGCGATGCGCCGCTTCTGATGCCTGGATCATTTCGTCGACGTGTTGGGCCACAGCGTTATTTGTGGCATCCAGCATGTCGTCTTGTGCGCGGACGTCATAATCTGGTACTTGTGGATTAAAGCTCGGCACACCCACTAACCTGTCTGAATCGGTAGCCTGCGGCACGGCAGCTGTTAGCATACTGACATCAACGCCCTTTATTGCCCAACCACGGGTATCAATTGTTTTTGCTAGGGCTTGCAAGCGACTCTGAACCTGGTATTGATCCAGGCCATTAGTAAGGATGCGCTCGACTTTTTTAGGTGCAGTAATAGTCACTAGTTCTTGCAGCCCGACCTGGTTCCAGATGCGCGCCCGCGGTTTTAAGGCAAAACGAATCTTGGCCAATAGCCACACTTCTGAGCTTTGATCGTGGCCAAACGGAGCTGCCAAAAAACCAAACAAAATCGCTGGTGGCAGAAATGGAATAACCAGAGCAGGGTTTATCTTACCGAATGTGAACATCAAAAAGCCCAAGACCACCACAATTACGGCATAGATAAACTGTCGTAGGCTCAAGGGCCCGAGTAGTTTATCTTCGGCTTCGATGTCTTGAAGAACTTTGTATGTTGCCACTTTCTAATTCCTAAACATTAAGTTCCATCACCACCAGCCCTATCCCGATTGTATATGTCTCTATCCCGAGATTCAGGAGCCCTTGCAGCACCACCGCCTCCCACGGCACCTTGTGTGATACCTTGCCCCGGCCTCGGCTCAATATCCACCCCAAGTACGTCAAGCGCTTCAGTGGGCATGCTATTCCTGAAGTCTGCATCCACATCATTAATCAACTTACTCAAACGAGTGGCAACACGAGCGTTCTTACCGGTTGCACTAGAAGCATTTTTCATAGTCTCCTCGAGCTTTGTTCTCGATTCAATAACAAGATCACGAGCGGCTTGGTTTGTGGGATCGGCTTGATAGTCTTGGTACGCATCATAATATTGTTGGGCATGTGCTGTTGCCATATTCATATAAGATGTGGCGTGCTCTCTACCAAGACTGAAGGTGTCCACCCCATCAAAACCCTCAGATGTCATTGAATCGTTCCATTGCTGCCTTGTCTCGCCAGCGCGCATTGATCGCAGTGCTCCCATGTCATTCCGACCAACCTGTTTGCTTGTGAACTTAATATTTTCTCGTAAGCTGCCCTCGAGAACATTATTGTTGCCTGCCACTCTTTGAACAGTTTCCATAGCATCCGCAGCGTTCTCATACCCTGTTTTATTCATTGAAAGCTGTTGCGCAGCTGCAATCTGACTAGTTCTACCATAACCAATGCGTTTTGCTGAGATTAGATTAGCTTCAACACCAGCATAGTCAACTGCCCTACCTTCTCTTGCGGCTGCAGCTTCTTCTCGTGCTCTGAGCGCGGCACGTGCTTGATTCTCGTTCTGATACGTAAGGGCGCGCATAACATCATCCTTATACTTCGCACCTTGCCAACGTTCAGTTTTCATCATCGCCTCTGCGCCCACGGCCGAAGCCTCATCATCAAAGACCCTTCCTCTTGCGCCAAGCCCAAAACCGTTCCCTGGCCCGGCTGCAACACCCCTGCCAATTCTATTGAGACGTGCCGTGGCAGCATTAGAACCCCTAAACCGCTGGCCGGCTTTGGTATTTGCCCAATTCTTCTTAGATTCATTGCTACGCACATTACGTAACCTATCGAAGGCACCCTTGCCCTTGTTATTGATTGCTCCAGTTAGCGCCCCGAATGCAGCCCCCGAGACTTTAAGTGTGGCCGGGATTAAGAACAGTGGGCCAAAGACACCAAGCACAATCATGGCAAACTGAGCGAACTGATTAATCCCCGTTGTGTTTGCGGCTATGTATGCAAAAACTCGTCCGCCAGCGATAATGATGAGGATAAGTGGATACATCAGAAGTAGCTTACTGAAACTCTCCCACCAGATTTTCCAGAGTTTTTGTGTCCCAGGCAGAATCCAGGCGGCAATAGCCAAGGGGCCCGTAACAACAAGCCCAATAATAACGGCCTGACGTAAGATAAGGGTGAACAGGGCTATTAAAATACCCAAAGCCGCCGAAACGGCGAGAGCTAATATTCCAACCAGGCTTGAAGGACCAGCCACGAGGAATGCAGTACCTGCCGCCAAACCACCAAAGATAGCCGTTCCATTAAATGATGCCTGATTTACAGATGGATTACTGGCAATAATCTTCGACATCGTCATAGCGCCCGATCCGCCAAACGGCGCATATATTAAGCCTTGGATGCCACGGGCCACATCATTTGTAAGCCTAATTGCCTCGAGCGACAACCACCATGATAGTTGTATGGCAATCGCAGCAATTATTAAGCGGGGTAACAGCTTTTTGATAGTGTACGCGCCAAACATAACTTATTCTCCCGCCACTGCCTGACCAATAATCATTATCAATGCCACAGCCAGTAATGAAACGGAGGACAATACACGAAACACTGACCAAGCGGATTTTAAATTCTTCTTTGCTTGAACACAATTCTCTTGTGCGCAATTCTTGGCAGAGGCTTGGTCATCGGGGTCAATACTAGCAACGTTGAAGTACAAAAGACTGTCAACTACCTCCGTCGACTTGTCGACAACATCATCAAGAACTCCAATAAAAGCACACACCAACCAACCAATAATTATTGTGCCATTATTTGACTCGCAGCTTGGTGCTGCGGTGCCAGAACTGGATGTGCCCGTCCCGGTGGGGTTGCCTTTAGAATCGATCGTCAGGTCCTTGATTCTTACACCATTAAGGTCACCCTCACTCTCACACGTCCTAAATTTTGCCTTGACCAGTGGCTCTTTTGCATCGAGGGAACCCTTGTCGACCTCGACCGTTTGAACACAGTCATCCACCGGTGGCCCGTTGTATTTCAGCTTGTTTGTATCATCCTGCTTAAATGTCTGATTGTTGTCCACACGGGTTAGTGTGTCACCAGAAGCCGTGAACCAAATGTCTCTATTCTGCTCATCACCAATATTGATGAGTTTCTTAGTAAGTACATCCTTGAATATGGGGTTACAACTTTGGCTCGGTGCAACAATATACTCGTACGGATATTGTACTTGGTTTTGTCCTGTTGCCGCAGTTAGTCCAGGCACTTTCAATTCTTCGGCGCTAAAAGGACCCCCACAAGCAGATGTTGAAGTAAACTTGTCTGGTTGCGAAAGCATGTCCGCAGATGAGTATGTTTTTTGATTCTTTGCCAAGTCGGCATTAAATGCCTTTTCGCCGTATTGCAATAGCACACTACCCGATTGAGTAAGGCTGTTTTTATTTATTGAGCTTGCCTTCATGGTTGTTAGTTCAATGTGAGCCCGATCCTTCCATTTAAAGTCGACCGTAACATTTGTGCCATCAATACTGAAGTCTTCGGCAAATACTTTCGACGGAAGGAAGTTAGCAGAAAAAGAGTAAAACAAAACCAGTAAAAGGAAAGGTATAATTTTCCAAGATTTTTTCATATTTATTTACGCACCAATTTTGCTAACATGATACGCATATATCTTATAACACCCTTACACGTAAAGAAAGTAGATAAGCATAACCCAATTAAGAGTGGTTAAAGTACAAACTCATGCCTAATTGGATTCGCCGTGTAACTATAGAGTTAATCCCAAATTCAAAGATTTGTTGACTGTCCTCTGCCTGAGATATACTTAATAAAGTAATAAGACGATATTAAAAGCACAGAACATAAACATGAATCCAAATCAGCAAAACATCCAGCCAGACTACAGCTTCATAACCACTCAGCAGCCAATCGGGCAACCAAAGAGTTCAAAGAAGAAGCTTGCGCTTATTGCATGTCTCCTGCTCCTACTATTGATCACACTTGGCTTAGCTCTGGCTACAAAATCAAAACAGCCATCAAAGGAGGTTAGCACCCCCCTACCAAATAATAATGCAGGAGCTTTCGTACTGGCATTAAGCAAACAAGATTACAGTTCGGCATATGCCCTTCTTGGTAAAAAAATCTCCGAAAAGAACTCTCTAGACAATTTTACCTCTACTACCAAGCTGGCACTGCAGAATATTGACTTGTCGAGTTGTCGCACAGCCAGTGACAATAATACCGATACGAAGAGCGGGGTGTTTGCATTTTATTGTTTGCACCAAGACAAGAAGAGCTACATCCAGCTGAAAATAGTTCTCAATTCAGAAAATGGTATCGACGGTGTCTATGTGCTCTAGCTGTGTCATGGTATATACTCAAAGGTAATGTTGTGTCTGTTATGGCAAGAACGCAAACGATGATTAATAAATCAACAAAACTAATACCAAGATTAATTATAATGATTACCTTCATGGCCTTATTTGTTGGGTTTGGTACCGGTGTTGTTTCTGCTGAGGCGGCAGCACCAGGTTGTTACAAAATAAGCGCCGCAAAGCCTGCGAAGCTTGATCAGTGTCCACCGGGTTCTCAGGCTGTATATGACAATGGTAGTGGTGGTAACCTTGCAGGACCAGCACCGGACAAATGCTATGTATTTTCACAGAATCTGTACGATGGCGATAAGTCGTTCGGTGATCCATATGTGCAGGTTGACTGTGCGTCTCTTGCGGCTTGTCCAGAAAATCAAGAACTGCGCTATAGCACAGAGAAACTTGGTCCCCCGTCTTGCGTGTCGGCCAGTGTGACACCTGGAGGCAATTTTGTTTCGGAAGGGGGCAAGAGCGAAATCGCCGCAACTGACCCAACCTGTAATGGCAAGGGCAGTACCGAAGCACTTAATAATTGTTATGCCGGTAACCCACTCGTTAAGCGTTTCGACATGCTTATTAACATACTCTCGGCTGCGGTTGGATTTGCGGTGGTTATTATGGTGATTGTTGGCGGTATTCAGTACATAACCGCCGGCAGTAATCCGCAGGCGGTTGCAGCCGCACGCAAGAAGATCCTCAATGCGGTGATTGCTCTTTTCTCGCTACTATTACTCTATAGCTTCATGCAATGGCTCGTGCCAGGGGGGATCTTTAACTAATCATGTTTAATTTACTTACATCTACCGCTAACCAGGCACTTATTCGTTTTGCAGAGGCAGTTCCTTGTAAGGGTGGTGACTTCTTCGGCCTCCCACCTTGGTATAAGTACCTTCAGTGCGACAAAGACTCGACGGGTGCACTCAGTCCGATATTCCATTTCCCCGCAGATATATGGTTGATCGCGGTTGCCATTGTGGAAATGCTTCTTCGCATTGGCGGTATGGCGGCTGTAGGTTATGTTATTTACGGAAGCATCCGTTACATTACCAGCCAGGGAGAAGCTGAAAATACAGCTGCTGCAAAAAGCACCATAATGAATGCTATTATCGGACTTGTGATTATCTTAGTGGCCCTTGTCGCAGTTAATTTTGTCGGCGGACAGCTATCAAAGTAGCTCAACATGCAAATGATTACCTTACTCACAATTAAGCTCAGCGCAGTCTTTAATAAACCAGAGGGCTTGCCGGACGTAAAAGCGAACCAAGAATTTATCACCAAGCTTTTACACATTGTTTTTGCAACCGGTGGGGCGATAGCGCTCCTGGTAATTACCCTCGCAGGCTTGCAGTACATTCTTTCGCAGGGCGATCCACAAAAAACCGCCAAGGCTAAAAACACCATCCTGTACGCAGTTATTGGGCTGGTGCTTATGATGCTTTCCTACACGATTGTTTCATTTATAGGATCGAAATTCGGATGAAAAATATATCTCGTTATCTTTCTCGATACTTGGTTGGCATACTACTCGTACTTAGTTTTGTCTTCTCGGGTAGTGGCATAGTTGGTGCGTATAGTCCATTGGTTCGTTGCGAATCGGGCAAGTCTACTCCGGAAAGTGGCCAGTGTGTAGATTGTAATAGTGGTACAGTGCAAGACTCGCCCATCTGTAAAACTGGTAATACTAACCCCGTCTACGGCACCGACAGTGTACTTACTAAAATTACCAACGTTATCGCTGTGGTCTCAGGGGTGGTGGCAGTGTTTGTGATTGTGATTGCCGGTGGTCAGTTTGTGTTCTCTGGTGGCGACTCTCAGAAGGTCCAGAACGCTCGTAATGCCATACTCTACGCCGTTATCGGTCTGGTGGTAATTATTGTCGCCCGTTCAATCGTGTTATTCGTAGTTAGTAAGATAGGATAATTTATAACAAAAAGAGGTTTATATGCGCATCAAAAGAATTCTCATAGCAATTGCACTACTGTTTAACTTCTCAGCTCTCGTTTTGGCACCAAGTGCTGTTTATGCGGCTGATTCAAAAGGTGCGGTCTGCGAGGGCATCAGCCAGACTGGTGGCAGTTGTGACAACTCGGCCGGCCCTAATCTCGATGACATCCTCAAACTTCTACTAAATGCCCTCAGTTTTATCATTGGCTTTGCAGCGGTCATTATGATCATGGTTGGCGGTTTCAAATACATTACGTCGGCTGGCGATTCGGCGAAGGTCGCTAGTGCCAAGGATACAATCCTCTATTCCATCATCGGTCTGGTCGTAGTTGCGCTGGCGCAAATTATCGTCCGTTTCGTTTTGAACAAGGTCAAATAGATTTGAACAAACAGGGATCTCTGTGATATAACCAAGTGAGATACTAAGAAAGGTAACCTTACATGATCAAAACAATCAAAAAAATACTAACAACACTCTCGCTGAGCATGCTTATGCTTGTGCCAGCCTTGGCGGTGGCTACCACAACGGTTCACGCCGTTGACACTTCAACCGGTCTAACCTGTGGCGCCAACCTAAGTGTTTCGTCGATTAGCTCCGGCGACACTTGTCCAGTTGCTGATGACGGTACGGCCGCGTCAAAAGTTGACGGTATTATTAAACTCGTCATTAACGTCTTCTCACTCCTTGTTGGTGTGGTTGCCGTTATCATGATCATCGTTGGTGGCCTGAAGTACATCACATCTGGTGGTAACGAGGGCAATGTAACGGGCGCTAAGAATACCATCCTCTACGCTATCGTGGGTTTGGTGGTTGTAGCCCTGGCACAGATCGTGGTTAAGTTCGTTCTTTCCAAGACCATCACCACAACAAACTAGTAACAGTTTCAGATAAACAAAAACTCCCGCTCATCGGCGGGAGTTTTTGTTTGCCCTTGAGTGCCCGTGAGCTACATAACTCCTCGGCACTCAGCAAAAGTATTCTACAAGACCTGAATCTTCTTAACGCTATCCTGCTTCATCTTGGTGAAGCTAATGGTCAGCACACCGTCTTTCAGCACGGCTTCAATCTCATCTTCTTTAACAGGTACTGGCAGTGCGATGCTGCGGCTAAATTCACCCCAGTAACATTCCTGCACAAAGTAGTTCTCAACATCATCCTCGTTACCGGCGCTCAGTGTACCGCGGATGCTGAGAGTGTTGTCGGCGATGCTCACGTCGAGATCGCTCTTATTAACACCTGCCACGCGGCCTTTTACAACCAACTTCTCTTTTGTCTCGTAAACATCAACAGCGAGCTGGCCAGGAACCATATCACCATCTTCATCCCAATCATCAGTAGGAGCCTCGGCGGGAGCTTCAGCTGCTGGTTGCTCACCCGCGGGGGTTGGGTCAAAATCGTCCTCGCCCAGAAAAGCAGCCGTCAGCTCATCTTCCATCAACAGATCGTCGTCACGGCTTCTCCGTGCCATAGTTGTTACCCTCCAAACATTACGTGTTTTTCCACTTGGTTTGCAATTTTTGTTACTAGTCAGTATAGCTTATCGTCCCTGTAGCCTGCAACCGGATGGCCTCTTATTTACAACATATTAATCACAACAGGCTTCTCAGCTACATCTCAGATATAATAAATTACATGCTGTTTATTGATTCTCTTCTATCTGTTATTGCCCCACATAATTGTTTAGCGTGTGGACGCGAAGGTTCGTTACTGTGCAGCTTGTGTGCAAGCAATTTGCCCGAACTTGTGCACATGGTCTGTTATAGATGCTCTATAGCTTCAGCCTTGGGAATGATATGTGAAACGTGCCATATCGATTCTCCGCTAAGGGCAATACGCGCCCGAACGCTCTACTCGGGCGTATCAAAGGAACTGGTGCGCCAGCTCAAGTTTGAACGTGCAGTGGGTGCGGCGAGGCCGATGGCACACGCCATGACCGAATTAGTGCCTCAAGGTTTAAGGAATGTATTAATATGCCCCGTTCCTACGGCAACATCACGCATTCGAGCGCGCGGGTATGATCAGTCGGCCGTACTTGCCCGCTTGATTGCTCAAAAGCGTCAGCTAACCTATCGTTCCTTGCTATGTCGCACAACGCAAACGCGCCAGCTCGGTGCCTCCCGCCAAGAACGTCGCGCCCAACTCAGTAATACATTCTACGTGCGCCGCAAGCGATTATGCCAAAACGCCACGATTATTCTTGTGGATGATGTTATGACGACGGGCTCAAGCCTACACGAAGCCGCAGCCGTGCTACGTGCAGCCGGTGCATTCCGTGTCTTTGGTCTGGTCTTTGCCTATCAGCCAGCCCCCAATATATCCGCAGAGACTATGCGAGTTTGAGCTTTTTCTCTGTTCGACTCAAACGAACCTCGTGATTATCAAGTCGCTCAGCACTGTTATCGAGCTTGCGCTCCATGCGTTTCTGGATGTCTTTCATCTCGTGAAAATCTTCCCTTAAACCATCAAATCTCGTCTCGAGGCTATCAAAACGCAACTCCATACCATCAAACCGCGTTTCGAGTCCATCAAACCGCCCCTCGAGCCCGTCGAAACGTCCCTCGAGTCTTTGAAAGTTCAAGCCCACAACTGTCAGCGCATCAGATAGAAGTACGCTGATTTCGTCCACAATCTCTCGTTTCAGGTTCCTGAGGTCTTGTTTGGTGGCAGTCTGGTCGGTCATAGGTAGATCCTTTCGTTGAGATTATTGTTATTGGAATAGCTATTATGAAGCAATCGATATTACCTGCCTAGCAGTGCTATTCACAACGAAAAAACCGCCACATGGGCGGTAATTATTCTGGCGGAGAGGGAGGGATTCGAACCCTCGGTGGGTTGCCCCACACCTGTTTTCAAGACAGGCTCCTTAAACCACTCGGTCACCTCTCCTTGCTGAACGTTACTCCTGTGATGATTTCTGGGGTGCGAAATTTACACCGACCACTGCACGGGTAACTTGCTTGCCGACCCCACCTGCCAGAACCATAGGATCGGTTGTATCGGCGGGCGCCTCCGCAACGGGTGGATTGATTGATTCAATCGGTGGCTCCACGGGCCGCTCTGGGCGACTGACTGGCGCTGCCTCTGGTGATCGTTTGCGTTTTTGAGTTGGCTTGCTCTTCTTTGGTGCAAAACCAATGCCCACCACAGCTACTGTTCGTTGACCCATATCAGCCCCTTTGTTAATAACTGGCGGAGGAGGAGAGATTCGAACTCTCGCGGGGGCTTTCACCCCCCTAACGATTTAGCAAACCGTCCCCTTCAGCCACTTGGGTACTCCTCCGGCGGGAGATGCTACAGGCCGAGGTGGGGCTTCCGTCGAGGAGGATCGGCGACGGGGGTCACCGACCGGCGGCGGGA
>CAYMZG010000002.1:95839-213008 GCA_964394925.1 uncultured Candidatus Saccharibacteria bacterium
TAGCAAACCGTCCCCTTCAGCCACTTGGGTACTCCTCCGTAATGGCCAAGGTCTAACAGGGGAAAATTATAACAAGCCAACGGCATTTACGCCAGGCTGTTTTTCAACCGTCGCAGCAAGAGTGCTACAATATGCTTATGCAAGAAGGGCCAACCGTACCACCGACTGGTGGAGAAGACACACCGCCAACCACCCCACAATCTGTGCCCGATTCTAATTGGCAATTCACCGCCAACGATCAAGAAGTGGCTGGCGATGACGCGCAGTTTATACATCCATCGTTCGAGCCAATCAGCTGGACGGCTTCGGAATACGTCGACCATGAAAAGAACCGTTCGTGGTTTTTGTCTATCGTCGGTGCAGCTGTACTTACCGCCGCCATAACCTATCTACTAACAAGGGATCTTATCTCGGTTGTTGTTATTTTATTCGCTGGCATTTTGTTGGCGGTCAGCGGTGCTCGTAAGCCTCGCACGCTCAGCTTTGAGCTAAATGACGACGGCTTACAGGTTGGCCAGAAGCTCTACCCCTATGCGAGCTTTAAGTCATTCACTATTATTGACGAAGGGGCGATTAACTCAATTCAGTTACTGCCCGCCCGCCGTTTCATGCCAAGCCTCAACGTGTATTATCCTCCAGAGCAAGAGGATGCCATTATAACGAGCCTCGGATCGATTCTGCCGCATGAAGAGCGCAAGCGCGACGCTGTAGACAGCCTCATGCGTCGCATCAAGTTTTAGGTTGGCATTCACCCCTGTTTATGCTAGAATTACAACCTGTTCGTTAGTAAGCACCCGTAGCTCAGCTGGATAGAGCGTCTGTTTGCGGTACAGGAGGTCGTAGGTTCGAATCCTGCCGGGTGTACCACATGAAGCTTTCTCGAACCCCGGACCACTGGTCCGGGGTTCGTGCTTCCCTGAGCACTTCTCGGACGGTCGCAGAGCTGGCCAGTTAGGCCGCTGCCCGCCTGGTCCGCCGTGGTCCCGGCGCCAGGAAGGGTCACGAGGCCCTGCAGGAGTCCCGTGGCTTCCACGGCCACGACGCCATCCTCGCTGATGAGCAGTCGCTTCCAGAGGGCCTGGTTGACCTGTCGGCGGGTGCGGTCGTCGCCGGCTCGGTAGAGGGCGGCAACGTCGGAGATGAACCCTTCCAGGTCGGACAGTTGTTCGACGAGCTGGTCGTAGGGCTGCGCGCAGTCGCTCAGTCGACGCTCGGCGTCGGCGGTCTCCTGGTCCAACCGCTGCATCTCTCGCTTCATCATGTCGAGCGGGACGGCATCGGCGTAGTGAGCGCGTAGCAGCTTCTCCCGCTCGTCCTGGAGCCGAGCCAGGCGCTTCTGCTGGCGCTTGATCTCGTCCTTGAAGCCCGCCACCTCCTGTTCGATCTGTTCTTCGACCTTCTCGCGCAGCTCAGCGATCTGGGGAGCCGTCAGGCTCACCCGGTCGTAGAACCGCTCGATGAGGTCTTCGATGAGCTCGACTCGGAGGTGCCGCTGGCTGCAGTCCGTCCGCTTCTTCTGCCGACCGATGCAGAAGAAGTAGTCGTAGATCCCGCCCCGGCCGCGGTTGAAGGTCATGCACAGGCGTGAGCCGCACCGACCACAGAAGATGGTGCCCTTCAGGTAGTGGTGGTGGGTCCGTTCCTTCTCTCCGGCGTAGTTCTTGGCGGTGAGCATGGCACCGACACGGTCGAACAGCACCTGAGACACCAACGGCACGTGCTTGCCCGGGTACCAGACGCCGTTGAACTGCACCCTGCCGAGGTAGTAGGGGTTGCGCAGCATCCGGCCGACGTTGGACTTGGAGAGCGGCTTGGCTGGCTTCTGCCGAGCTGGCGCGGTGGTCAGCCCACGATCGGCCAGCTCATCGGTCAGAGCCTGCAGGGTCCACTCGCCTGTGTCGTACGCCTCGAAGGCCCAGCGCACTAGCGGTGCTCGCTCAGGATCAAGGATGATCGATTTGAGTTCCTGGCCGTTGACGTACTCACGGTGGTTCAGGTAGCCGACCGCGGCCTTGCCCATGGTGACGCCTTGTTCGGCTGCCCGGCGCATGTTGTCGCGGATGCGGCCGGCCTTGCCGGTCGAGTCGTACTCGGCAATGCCGAGCATGATGGTGAGCAGCAGCCGACCTTCGGGGGTGTCGTCGATGTTCTCGCCGGCGCTGACTAGCTTGACGCCGCGTTGGCGAAGTTCTTGCAGGAGTGTGATGCCGTCGATGGTGTCGCGGGCCCAGCGGTCGATCTTGTAGACGATGAGGTAGGTGGGCGGTTCATTCTCCCGGAGGTCCCGCAGCAGTCGCTGTAGTTCCGGCCGATCCATCTTGCGGGCGGTCTCACCGCGGTCGACGTACTCCGCGGTGACGACGGCGTTCAGTTCCTCCGCCTTCTGGGTGCCGAGCTGGCGCTGCACGGGTAGCGAGTAGCCCTCCGGCTCGCCACCCTTCTCGGCTTGACGCTTGGTGCTGACCCGGAGGTACAGCCACGCGGTAGCACTCGCCTTACTCACTTCGATCCTCCAGTGGCGTTCGCTGGCAGCATCCGCAGGGGCGTCGTGCTCAGCCGGTCGTAGATGCGGCGCTCGCGTCGGCAGTCGTGCCGGGTGCCGTCGATGAGCCCGAGCTTCACCAGGCGCACGTGCATGGCCTGGTCGGAGACGGCGAAGATCTGGGCCAACTCGTGCTCATCTTGCACGCCACTTGCCCAGGCGTGCTTCACGAGCGTCCGGGGCATCAGGACGCAGGCGCTGAAGTGATCGGCGAGCCGTTCGGCAGCCGCACTGCCCGCGAACCGTTGGTTGGGGTGTTCGATGATGTGATGCAGCTCATGGAAGGCCGTGAAGCGTTGCCGCTCGTCGGGATGGTGAGCGTTCAGGCAGATCAGCCACTCGGTACCCGTCCAGTGACTGGATCCGGCCACCGCATCCGGCAGGCTTCGATCACGCTGAACCGCTAGTCCCGGCAGGTGGTCGAGCAGATCGACATCGACCGGGTAGTCGGCACCAGCTCGTTTGATTAGTAGCGCCGCTTGGCGTTCGGCCACTGAGCGAGCTTCGTCGTCGCTCAGGTGACGTGGCGGTCGCAGTGCTCGCAGTGCGGCGAGCAGGCTCCTCGATGTGTGGTTCGTCGTGTTCATGATGCGCGTTCCTCCTTCCGTACGCGTGGTGCGGAAGAGGGAGCGCCCGTCATGGTCAGCTCCGCTTCCGCTGCTTGCTTGGTTGTTCGTCTTCGCCGGGTTCCGGCCCGTCAACGTCGATGCCGTGCTTGCGAGCGAGCCGGTCGAAGTAGCGGCTCATCTGCTCGACGGCTTCCTCGGGCAGGTCCTCGTAGCGGGACCGGAGGTAGACCGGCATGGTCGGGAGGTCGACGCCCGAGGTGACGTTGCCAGCCGCCAGGACCTCGTTGAGCGATACGCCGAGCGCTCGACTAAGTCGGGCCAGCTTGTCAGGGTCAAGGCGGTTGAACTGGCCGGTCTCGAATCGGGCGATCACGGAGTTGCCGACACCGCTGCGGGCTTCGAGGTCCCGCAGGCTTAGCCCCTTCGCTTCTCGGTGGTCACGAAGGAAGGCACCAATGGCTTGGACTTGCTCAGGCTTCATGGTTCGGTTCCTCGTTCACACCTCCATCTTACCATGTCCGCTGCGTACACGCAGCAGTAGAATTGACAACAGTCGTGCCACTAGTCGAACAGGTACACGCCGCCGCCCGGTGACGGCATGAGGTTCAGGTCGGTGCTGACATCGCGGGCGAAGGCCTCGACGTCGACGGTGATGTACGGCCGCAACCAGTCCCCGAGTTGATCCAGGGCTTCCTCCACGCCGAAATCGGCCAGCAGGTCCTCGGCGTAGGCCTCCATCGAGTCCCACTCGCCGCGGAAGACCTCCTCGAAGTCATCGAGTTCCTCCTCCCACCGTGCCGACCCGAGGACTTCGGCCCACGCCGCGAAGGCTGGACCGTGTTCGGCGATGCCTTGCCCGATCATCGCGAGGTGCTCGATGTTCTCGTACTCACCCAGCCGCAGGCTGTAGAAGCCGTCGAAGTCGTGGATGGCCCACTCCTCCGCTGTTGGATACCGAGAGCCAGCCAACATCTGCTGGATGCCGGCGTGGATGTCATCGGGTGGCTGGTCGGTGTCGATCCATGCGCCGTGCAGGTGGCCGTTGTTGTAGTCGCTGAGGCTGGCGACGTAGATGCGCGGATGTTCCGTACGGTCAACCTCGGGGTTCGGCTGGCGCTCCGGAGCGCCTTGCGGGTTCACGACTCGCCTCCCCGTCGTTCCGCCAACAGGCGGTGCAGCCCGGAAAGGCAGAGGCGCTCCGGCACCATCGGCTCGCCGGCTTGGTATTGATCGAGTACCACCCACTCGCGGTGTCGCTGAGCTTCATCGGGCTCGCTGAGCAGGAGGCCAAGTTCGCCGAAGAAGTAGGGCTCCGGTTGATCGAGTCGGACCCACGTACCGCGGATCGGCCGTTCGTGGTCGAGCGTGGCGATGAAGATCGCCGGCCCCCTCGGCAGAGCGTCCCACGCGTCCATGAGCTGGTTTGCTGTTCGTTCGTAGTCAAGTTGGTGTTCCATCGAAGGTTTCTCCTTTCGTTACTGATTCATCAGGCGGCCTCAGCCGCCGGTCCGGCAGACGGGCTCGCTCGGGCGACCCGCTCCCGGGCCTGTGCGGCGAAGCTTGGGTTGAGTTCGATGCCGAGCCAGTCCCGTCCGAGTCGCTGTGCGACGACCGCGGTGGTACCGGCGCCCATGAAGGGATCAAGGACGATGCCCGGGATGAAGCCCGCACCGCAGTCACAGCCCGGTTGCAGCGCTCCGATCACCGCCAGGCGGCCAACCGTCCTCGGCAGGGACCGCTGCCACGGCTTGCCGCACCGCTCGCAGACCTTCTCTGGGCAGGTCGCCAGCAGCGGGCGCTCGATGAGTCGTTCTGGGAAGGTGGCGAAATGCGCACCGCGGTAGTTGCTGGAGGGGATGGTCCAGACGTCCCGTGGGTTCTTGCCGAGCACGTGTCCGACGCGACCTTCGGCCCGTAAGCGGGCCAGGCCGTCGTTCTTGCCCGCCAGCGGCCCCTGCCACTCCGGCCTTCGATCGGGCACCTTGGGCTGGTAACGGCGAGCTTGCGAGGCGTGCGGCATGCGGATGGCGTCGAGGTCGAAGAAGGGGAAGCGGCTGCGGGTCAGCAAGTAGAACGGCTCCCATGCACACGCCAAGCGATCACGGGCCGAGGCAGGCCGGCCGTTCGGCTTGTGCCAGACCACCTTGTTCCGAACCCGCCACCCGCGGTCGGCCAGCGCGATGAGCAGGCGCTCTGGACCGAGGAGCAAGCCCTTGGGTGGTGCGCCGTACTTCGGATGCCGCGAGTAGCTGTCGCCGACGTTCAGCCAAAGGCTGCCGGTGGGCTTGAGGACCCTGGCGAACTCGTCGCAGACCTCGGTGAGGTGCTTCACCCAGTCGTTCACGTGCGGTTCGAGACCGAGTTGTCCGGCGACTTGGTAGTTGCGCAGGTTCAGGTAGGGCGGCGAGGTAACCACGCAGTCCACCGAGCCCGCGGGCAAGCGGCTCAGTTCGGTGGTGGCATCACCGACGATGATCTGCCGGAGCGGCAGGTCACGCGATGTCCGGTTGTTGTTCATAGTCACCTCCTTTCAAGATGTTGTTGCTGGCGCCGTTGAGACCGACGACGAAGAGCTGGCGTTCTTCGGGGGGACGCTTCGCGATGACGCCCTCGATCCCGGCCGCTCGACGGGCGGATGGGGTCAGCCACGCCACTCGGGGGAAGACGCCCTGATCGGCCTGCTCGATGCCGGATCGGTAGTAGGCGATGTAGCGGTCGCAGGCCCGGTCGACGCGCCGGAGCGACTCGGTGGCCAGATCGACCTCGATGAACCAGCGCAGCTCGAACTCCCCGACACCCAGGGCGACGAACAGATCGGGCTTGAGCCAGTCGCTGCCGCCGAACGGCTTGGTGAGCGTTCGCCAGCACTCCGGTTCGGTCTCGTACTCGAGGACCTCCAGCTCCCCAGCGCGTTCTGCCTCCCGTAGCTGCACGTAGACCTCAGCGACCGCAAGGTGATGCGCCACGAAGGAGAGCCCTGGCTCACTCAGCCGGCGTGGACGACTTGTCGCGGGTTCGATCAGGCGTAGGCCACGGCTGCCGAGCGTGTAACAGAACGACGAGGAACCGGCGCGGACGCCACCGACACGTCGGTCGAGGCGATGGAGGTAGCGCTCATCGACCAGGCGCTTGAGGCAGCCCTGTGTTCGACGTCGGGAGCCAACCACCGTCCCGTCCGGGAAGACGAGGCGTTGCAGCTGTCCACCATCGAGCAGGCGGAACTGGCCGACGAAGTCCACGATCGCCAGCTCTCGCTCGGAGAGTTGCCGCAGCTGCCGTCGCTTCATGACGACCTCCGATGGAGGTAGAAAGTCGATGGCGAATCCACGCCCGATCGCCGCCTTACGCAGGTCGTTCGCGCTGGCCATCTCCACGCGACGCGAAGACCGACGCGAACGCTGCGGCACCCTGTCATGACGCACCTCCGCGGCGCTTCCGGCCGACCGGTGGGGACTGACTGGGCGGCGTCGGTTCGATGAGCGAGCGCTGGTAGGCGTCGATCTCCTCGACCGGTGTGCCCCAACGTGCACGGCTCCGCTCGATGAAAGTGCGCCCGTCGCGTACGGGATCAGGGAGAGCCATCATCCGAGCTGAGGCGTACGGGGTGACTGCGCCACCTGAGACGAGGGAGACGTAGGCCTCAAACCGTTCCAGGCCTTCCAGGTCGGCGGCGTCGAGGTGCCTCGTGGTCTTGGCCATGACCGTGGCGTCATCGGCCGGGAGACGGAACAGCACGCGGCTCTGGGCATTGGCGAGCATCGCAGAGCGGATCGCCGGTGTTAGCTGCCCGAGGTGCTGGTGTGCAGCGACCAGTCCGACGCCGTAGGAGCGTGACATCGCCAGGACGTCGGCAAGGTCCGTGGGCAGGTGCAAGTAGTTCTGGAACTCGTCGATAAACAACCCGACCGGATGCCGCCGCTCAGGGGCGACCTGGCTGCGGCTCTGGATGGTCTGCCACAGCATCCCGACCAGCAGTGAGCCCAGCAGCGCTGCTCCTTCGGAACCGATCGAGCCGCTGGCGAGCGACACGAGCAAGATCTTGCGCTCGGTGAAGATCTGCAGCAGGTCGAACTTCGGCTTCGGCTGCCCAAGGACACGGCGCAAGCTGGAACGCAGGAGCAGCCCGCGGAGCTTGTTCATCACCGGCGCGAGGATCACCGCCCGTTGCTCATCGGAGAGAGTGCGGTACCAGCTCCAGAACGGCGCCAGACCCCACGGGTCCGCCTTGCTGGCCTTCGGTGCCAACCGCTGCTGGTACCCGGGATCGCTCAGCAGCACCGGTAGTGAGACGAGCGATGCCGAGGGGTCGTGTGTCAGGGTGAGCAGACCGGCGTGGACCAGGTCGGTGGTGCGCGGACCGAAGTTGTCGCCGAACAAGCCCTTGAACACCGCAAGCACCGTGTCGACCGCCACCTCCGGGTGACGCCCCGTCAATGGGTTGATGCCGACGGGCGACACGGGGTCGGCGGCGTCGAGGACCACCACATCGTCGAGTCGCGTGGAATCGAGCCGAGCGAGCACATCGCGCACGAGGTCGCCCTTCGGTTCGATCAGCACCACGCCGCGCCCTTGAGCGATGTCCTGTAGGACGAGGTTGCCGAGCAGGGTGCTCTTGCCTTGCCCGCTCGGACCGAGCGCCCACGTGTGCAAGGTCGAGTCATGTGGTCGTTGGACGAGCACGCCCTCGCGACCGGGGAACGTGGCCTGTCCGAAGATCCGTCCGTTATCCACGGCGGTGCCGGCAGGCACCAACACCGAGGGACTGGCGGGAAGCTGACGCTGGCTGCGGTAGCTGACGTCACCGAGCACCGGCCCTTCGTACGGCCAGGCGATCAGGCCCGACAGCTCCGAGGCGTTCAAGGCACACGGCCAGGCGCCCCAGGGGATGACGAACGATCGCATCCGCTTGGCGACCAACCGACCTGACATCAGCCGGCGCTGGAACCCGGAGCCCGGCGCTCGAGCGAGCTCCAGCGCACCGAACAGTTGAGCGCACAGCTGGCGTGCCCGAGGTGTGTTCGCACCGGCAACGGCGATCCGACCGAGCGTTGCGAAGACCGGCTCTTGCTGCTTCTGCTTGAGCGCCTGCACGTCGTCACGATCGAGCGCGAAGTCAGCGACAACGCGTAGCGGGTCCGTGTCATCTCGCGTTGGCTTCGGCAGCTTCTCGCGTTTGCGGATCACCGCCCCGCCGATGACCCACTGCAGAATCACGACTTCTTTCCCTCGCCCATGGCCGAGGCCATGGAGGAGTCCGGTACTGATCTGCCGCGGCACGTCCGTACGCAGCGGGATGAAGGGGTGTTGGACGCGAACCTCCCACCCGTAGGTCATGTCGTAGCCGGGATGACTCGTCGGTTCGACGCGGACACCGGGAGCGCTCGCACGCAGGGCGCTAATCAGTCCGGAGGCGCGTTGTTCGGGCAGCCCGAGCCGCCACGAGAGCCGGCCACCGTGGCTCACCGTCTCGATGATCACCGGTGGCGGAGCACCGACCATGCGGAACAGACGCTGCGCACTCATGCTGCGCAGCCATTCCTCCACTTGTTCGTCGGTGAGATCGGGCGGGAAGGACAGGCTGAACCAAGTCAGCCCGCTCATGCAGCTTCTCCATTGGGAGGCGACGACTCGGTGCCCTGCTCCTCAACTTGCTGGAGCTGGCTGAGCGCCAACGCCACGATCGCCTTCGCGATGCGCTCCAGGTCAGGTCCGCCCTCACGAGGCACGGGCAGCACCTTCAGCTGTGGGTCACGCTTCTTGGGCATGGGAAATCACCTCCTTCCTTACACATCCGTTGCTACTGCGCTGCGTATACGCAGCACTACATACTGAATAACATGCTGCGTGTGCGCAGCACAACCATGGTTGTGCATTCCACAGCACCGAGACGAACGGTGGGTGATCTGGTCGCCTTCACCAAAAATGTCGACGCCTCCACCAGCGGAAGCCGTTGACGGCGACGACGCTCGCGACGATCAGAACGACCGCCGGGACGATGATCGGCTGCATGAGCGACCACACGATGTTGGCGACGATGGCGAAGGCCAGCATCAGCCAGAGCCAGGACCACAGACGGCTCTGCAGGTTCGGCTCCTTCACCGCTACTCCTCGAACCGCCTCAGCTCGCGACGGGTCTCACGGCGCAGCGCCTGAGCGTCGCGGCGGATCTCACGCTTCAGTTCCCCGGCCTCGATCGAGCGCCGGATGCGGTAGAGCTCCGTCTCGCCGTGCGCCGCCCGTTGCCAGGCCGTGGTGTCCGGCTTGTAGGTCACGGCCCAGATGAGTCCGATGACGAACGCCAGCACCACCGCGATCACCACGACGGCGATCATCGCCACCCTCGCGTGCGTCGCGAGCGGCTCTGGTGCAGGTTCCATCCGAGCTTGAGCTTGCTGAGGACGATGTTCTCGGCCTCCGGCGGGAGGTTGTTGGCCAGTCGCCACCGCCGAGCCATCTCTCGCGCCTGATCCTCGGGGAACTCCGAGGACTCGAAGTCCTCGAAGCGTGTTGCGGTCGTCCGAGCACGTGCGTAGCGGTGCGCTGCGATGGCACCTGCGACGGCCCCGGCGGCGCCCCCAGAAACGATGGTGACGATCTCGTTCAGCATCAGCGTCACCCCAGCCGACGCGAGATCTTCTTGTTGACGAGGCTGTCGAAGAGGGCCAGCTTGCGAGCGACCACCTCCATCGCCGCCGCAGAGCCGTTGGCCTTCACAGCGAACTCGCTGAGGAAGTCGAGCTGCTCGTCGGTCGCGGCGCTGAGCACGTCGCGGATCACCTGCACGTCGGTGATCGACTTCTCGCGGTTGACCGCTGCCGCGAGCTGGTAGGCGAAGACCTCCAGCTCCGCCTTGCTCAACTGGCGGGACGCCCTCTTGGCGTTGACGGGGCTGATCTCTCCGCCCGCGCTCGAGGGGATGTCAGGCAGGTTGTTCATGGGCATGCTCCTGTGGTGTGTTGAAAGGAATGGATCGCCCGGGTCCGAGGGCCGTGGGGCTGAAGGCGCCGGTCGTGCGCGAGGCTTCCGCCGCCGACTTCTCCGGTGGTTCGATGGCCTCGACGTGCGACCGGATGGCGTCCGCCGAGAGGCTGCCGAGGGACCGGGGCGCGTGGTCGTTGTCCTCGGCCAGCGCGTCCCGGAAGCGATCGATCACATCGGGGCTCACGACGTCCGTCGTTCCAGCGTTCGGTGCGTGCTGGGAGGCGCAGCACACGCCGACCACGTCGCAGACGTAGCAGTGATCACAGGCGTGTCCAGCGCACGGGTGCCCGCTCATGGCCGCGCCCGGTTCTGCGTCGACGGCCGGGTGCCCGTTGTCAGGTAAGCCCGGCTCAGGTCCACGCCGAGCGGCGCGGCGACTGGATTGGAAGACATGCGGCCTCTGCTTTCGCCATAGCCACCGCCCGACGGAACTGGGCGGTCATGAGCTATGTCCGGCGAAGGCCGAGAAACCTGGAGGCGAAGTCTGCCCGGGTTCTAGTCGTCGTCGCCGACGACCTTCAGGCGACGGGTCCCGACGTCCTCGAAGGTGACCAACCGGCCGCTGAGCTCACTTCGTTCGAAGCCGGCCGGATGCCTTACCGTGCGAAACACCGCACTGCCCGACTCGGCGAGGGCCTTCCGTCGTTCGTGCTCCGGGAGCGGCAGCCAGTCAGGGCGCTTGCTGCTCGCACGCAGTTGTTGCACCGCGTGGATCAGTTGTTCCTCTCCGAGCGGCGTCACTGCGTCGTACTTCCGTGGTGTACGACCTTCGGGCGCTACGAACTGTTCGTACAGCGGGTACATCCAGCCCCAGTCCTCGAAGCGCCCCAGGATGCTGTCGATGGTGGAGTAGTTCACGCGTGGCCCGTCCGGCTGAGCGCGGAGCCATCCCTCGATGTCACGAGACCACACGGGTTCGCCGGGCCACTGCTCTTGGAAGCCGAAGATGGCAGCAGCGACCACCTGCTCGCGGTAGGTCAGCTCTCCGGATGACTTCCGTCTAGGCACCAGACAACCCTAATCCCGCGAAACAGAGATGTCACGGACCTATCCGCTTATCTTGTGTGACCTCTGCTATACTGCGGATCCATGGAAGACGATCGCACGGCCACCGACCCTTCCGCCGAGGAGATCCGCAGCTTGCTCCACCTCGCCGACCGTCTTGCGCATCGGCTCCTGCCTCACGACGAAGCTCCGGAAGCCGTAGGCGAAGCGGGTGTGGCCCTCGCCCGGCTCATCCGCGAGGGGCGTTGGTCCACCATCGAGGTCCCCGAGGCCTGGGTTCTGACCATCGTGGTGCGCAAGGCCGCTAGCTTCTACGAGCGCCGAGTCCGGCGCATCGAGGCGTACACCAAGCTCAACAACCTGCGGCCGACGGGCTCGCTCGTACCCTCCGACCCCGCCGAGGTGTTCGACTCTGACGTGACGCACCTGTTCAAGGTGCTCACGTGGACCGAGACTCGGGTCGTGGTGCTCTTCCGAGAGTGGGACTCCGTTGAGGACGTGGCGCTGGCCCTCGGGATCACCTCCGCGACCGTCCTTAGCCATCTGAGTCACGCACGAGCCAAGGTCGCTCAGGAGCTTTCCCGGCAGGACCCCCTGCGGCGCGGTGTACAATGAAAGGGTATGGAAGGCACACCAGACCCTAACGAGCTGCATTTCAGTCGCCTGGAGCTACGGCATCCGGACGCTGCTCAAGTGGTCGACTTCCTCGACTCCCTGCCGTGTGACGAGCCACCGACGCCCTACATCGAGGCGTACCTCGAAGCGAACCCTGACAGCACGATCGACGCCGAGTACATGCACACGCTGCTCGATGCCGCTCGCACCCAAGAGACGACCGTCGCCGCCGTCTGGTTCTTCAACGAACAGATGACCGACGATCTGATCGGCCACTTCGAGCAAGCCAAGCCGATCATCGAGCGAGAGATCATCCAGAACGGCCGGTACTTCCCGCACGGCGTCAATGGGCTCGACATCTGGATCTACAAGATGACGCTGCCCTCCGACGAGGCGAGACGTGAGTTTGAGCACCGTCTCCACGAGGTCTTCATCAACTACCTACTCTCCGACGAGTTCGAGATCCGTGATGCGGTGGAGCGCGCATTACTTGAGCAGACGCAAGAACAGGCCGTCGATGCGGAACCTCCCCCCGACGATCGACAGCTCCTCCCGGCGGAGTCACCCCCGAGGAGCTCGCCGGCGCGCCGTGCGCCAACCCCCTAGCTAGTGGCTCGCCCCGTCGTCGACGGAATGCAACCGAATTTCCTTCCGCCGGGTCAGACGCCACGCCTACGCTCTGTCGAGGGGCGCAGGCGGCCCTGGGGAGGTGCGCGATGCGAGCGAACGACTACCTCAAGACCTCTATCTGGCGTCGGGCCACTCGCAACGATCCAGCGGTGATCGCTGACACCTTGGACTGGGTGTCGGGCGCGGCAGACCCCGTGACGCCCCTCACCTGGTCTGCGATCGGCGCGCATCTGCTTCGGTTCGCCAGGCAGAAGCGCTTCATCGTGTTCGTCGGAGTCGTTGTCCTCACTGTCGGCCATGCCTCGATGGTGCTCGTGCCGGAGTCTTCCTCGGGCCTGCGGCCGAGCGAGATCTTCGTGACGAGCATCTGTATCGCCTGGTTCGGGTTCGGCCTCTACAGGGCGATGCCGATCCCGGCCGAAGTGCGGGACCACCCTGGCCATGTCCAGCACCGTCGTACGTTCGAGCGAGGGAAAACCCGGATCCCCGCGGCCCTGCTCGGCTTCGCGATCTTCCACCAGGGCCTCGTCGGACCCAACAGGGAGCTGCTCGACTACGCCACGTCCATCACGGTCGGCGTCTGCGGCCTGGCGTTGATCTACTACGCCCTCCCTGACAGAACTGCTCCCAACCGCGACTACCGCCTGCTCCGGCGTGTCGCCGTCACCAGCATCCCCATCGCGGTGGCCGACCTCATCTGGGCGATCACCGTCGCTCACGAGTTCCCCGCAGCTGCCAGCTCCGTCTCCGTCACCGCGATCGGGATCGTGATCGTGAGCCTCGGAACCAGAGCGGCCATGCCGGTCGAGCAGCATTCCCACAACCGACCCGCGCCGCACACGGGGTCCCGCCAGGCGGCGTAGTCCTTCGATGATCCCCGCCGGGGGTCTCGGTTGGCCGCGCTTCAGCCAGGAGTCGCGTGACGGCTTCGCGCGCCGGATCGCCGTGCCTGTCGGTGACCTCCATCATGGGCGCCCGGAGTAAGAGGGCCCTACGCGGTGAAGCTGGGATCGGGGTGAGGGTCCGCCGGTGAGGTGGGGGCCTCCGTGAAGCTCGTGACTGTCTGACGGTCCGAGTCCAGGGAGGCCCCGGTGGGTGACGGTAGTTGCGGCGCGGTGTGGTTCGGCGCGCCCGGGTTCGAGGTGTTGTCGGTGACGGTCGAGCCGGCGGTGGTGACGGTCGAGGTGCAGACCACCGCCGGCGTGGTGGGGTGCTGGTCGTGCGGGGTGAGGGCCCGGGCCAAGGACCGCCGGTGGGTCACGCTCGCGGACACGCCAGCGGGGTCCCAGTCGGTTCGGGTGCGGTGGCGCAAGCGGATCTGGTCGTGCCCGGACCCCGACTGCGAGGTCAAGACGTGGACCGAACAGGCCAGCCTGGGCGGCCCTCGTCGGGTGCTGACCGACCGGGTCGCTAGCTGGGCGGCGGATCGGATCGCCGCGCTCGAGGGCACCCCGGCGTCGATCGCCCGCCAGCTCGGGGTGTCGTGGTCGACGGTGTGGTCGGCGATCGTGCGCGTCGGCCAAGAGCGTGTCGATGACCCCGAGCGGGTCGGCCCGGTCGAGATGGTCGGCTTCGACGAGACCGTGATGGCACCGGCCCGCCGGCGACGTCGGCGCCGCTTCGTCACCGCGGTGGTCGACGTGACCGGCGGGCAGATCCTCGACATCTTCGAAGGGCGCGACGCCAAGGACCTGCGGGCCTGGATGGCCTCGATGCCGGCCGCCTGGCTCGCTGGGGTGCAGGTTGTCTCCGTCGACCCCCACGAGGGCTACCGCTCCGCGGTCGTCGGGCTCGACCCGGCCACCGGGGCGCAGAGCCCGCTGGCGGGGGCGACGGTGGTCGTGGACCCGTTCCACATCGTGCGGCTCGCCAACCAGGCCGTCACCGGTGCCCGCCAGCGGATCCAACGCGAGACCCTCGAGCGGCGCGGCTGGAAGGGCGACCCGCTCTATGACATCCGCAAGCTGTTGCTGTTGGGCGCCGAACGCCTCGACGACACCGGCTGGGACCGGCTGCGCCAGGCGCTCAACGACGGCGACCCCGACGACACCGTGGTCGACTGCTGGGTCGCGAAGGAGAAGGTCCGCGACGTGTACCTCACCGACGACCCCGCCGTCGCCGCCGAACACCTCGACGACGCCATCGCCTGGTGCACCGCCCCCGAAGCCGGACCCGAGCTCGCCCGCCTCGCCAAGACCCTCCGCCGGTGGCGCACCGAGATCCTCGCCCACCACCACACCGGCGCGTCCAACGGCCCGGTCGAAGCCGCGAACCTGCTCATCAAGCAGGTCAAGCGATCCGGACGCGGGTTCCGCAACCTCGCCAACTACCGACTCCGCATCCTCCTCGCCGGCGGCGCCAACCCCGCCTGCAAGACTCAACCCATCACGAGCATCCGACCCCGCCGTCCCAGGTCAGTCGCGTAGGGCCAGTAAGAGACAGAGGTCATCGTCCCTGGGACCGGCGCTCCGGCTCTCGCCGTGCCGCGGATGATTCGCGACCTAGAGCTCTTCTCAACTCAACCTGGCAGACCGGGCATTCGGTAGGGTGCTTCGGGACCGGGGCGCCTTCAAGACTGGGCGCCACGGGTTGGTGGGGTTCGCCCTACTCGGCACATGGCGTACAATACTGAAAGTGAATCAAGAGCACCAACACACCATGAGACTCAATCGGAGCCGTCATCAAACCCCATCTAGCAGAGGCTACGCCGTAAATGACTGAACACTCGCGCATCGAACTCATGGACTTCAGTCGGTCTGACGACGCGCTCTTCTTCCACTACCGGGTAGGTCCGTTCCGGTTCAACAATACGTTCTGGTACCGAGACTGCCACTTTCCGAGCCTCGAGGAATCCTACGGTACCGAGTTTATGCATCGCATCTACTTCCATGTGGGTGCTTTCGAGATCAACAAGCTGGTAAGTCTCAACGCTCCAGAGATTTCTTTCGGCCCCTTCGATCGGTTCGTAACTCCGGCGTTCGTGGAACTTTGGACACAGATCGTTCACGGAGTGTGGGCGCAGTGGAGGTATGAAAATAACCTCCCGCAGTGGACACCACCTTCTATTGTCTCGTCTCAACAGGCAGTTGATGAAGCTCTGCCGGCCACTGTCAAGGCGGGTGAGTCTCCCTTTCTCGCATTCTGTGGCGGTGGCAAGGACAGTGCGCTTGTTCAATGCCTGTTGGCAGGAAGCGGTGCGAACTACGAGACCTTTGTATATGCAAACAGTGTTTATGGGCGAGCGCAGAAGCAATTCGAAATCATTGAGCGCCTCCTTGCGGCTCTGCCGTCACGGCCAACTACGTACTTACAGGTATCTGATGACTTCCTCGAAGCACCACTTCAGCCGCTGCGCGAAGCCTTCCATATCAGTAGCGTCACGGCGGCCGAGACACCTTCGTCGATCTTCGAGGCGATCCCGCTTGCTCTCCAGCGCGGTTACACCCATATCGTGCTCGGCCACGAAAAGAGTGCTGACGTCGGGAATCTGATCTGGAATGAGACCGGCGAGGACGTGAACCACCAGTGGGGCAAGTCCAGTGAGGCAGAAGAACTCCTCAGCTCCTACCTGAAGAGC
Source organism: uncultured Candidatus Saccharibacteria bacterium (assembly GCA_964394925.1). Taxonomy (GTDB): domain Bacteria; phylum Patescibacteriota; class Saccharimonadia; order Saccharimonadales; family CAYLGV01; genus CAYLGV01. The sequence goes on from CAYMZG010000002.1 coordinate 111,759, forward strand.
CAACTGGTCTCGAACCTAGACTTCTTTAGCATTCTCAAGCCGATTCACGATGTGGTTATCTTCGGTTCATTGCGTGACCTTCCAAGGGACGCAATCCTCGCCACGCACTCGTGCAATATTGACAAGCCGTGGTGCAAGCGTTGCGCCAAGTGCGTTTACGTGTGGCTCAACTATCTTGCCTATCTCGACGCGGACATTGTTTCTGAGATCTTCGACGAGAATCTGTTCGATGTCGAAGATAACTTCGGTCTTCTGACACAATTGATCGGTCTCACCGACGCGACACCCTTCGAATGCATCGGCGAAGCGGACGAGTCGATGTTAGCGCTCGCCCTGTGCAAGGCTCGTGGCTACGAGGGCGCGTTCTTGGACAACGCTCAAATCCCCGCCGACCTCTCAAAGACCGTTATGAAGTACACCAAGGTGGACTCCTCCTACTCGGGGATGCCACAGGAGCTGGCTAGTGTGATAGGCGAGCTCGAGCGAAGCGCGGCAAGTACCCGGTCGTGGATCATTCGCACGCTGCAACAAGCGGGCGACCAGTCGGAGAGCTAAGGGACTTTGAATTCAATCCGTTGTCATATGCAGGTCGTCCTCGAGACGGGCCTTGATCTTGATTCACAGGGCCTGATTCTTGCGGGCTACCAAAACGTTGCCTCACGGGTGGGGGCCGCTCTGACGACACCGGCATGGGACGACCAGTCCGACTCCCAGGGGTCGGGCTTGGCGATAAGCGCTAAGGGCCGCCGAGGGTCACCGCTAATGCCAGCGTGGTTCCTCGAACTGCCGATGGATTGCACCAGCTTAGATCGTTCAGAAGCAGACAACGACCGGATCCGATTTCAGCCAGACCGCTGTGTCCTGAGGTTCTTCGACTACGGCATCGCCATCCTCATGATTGACGGCCATGTGTCGACTTCTGCGGACTCCGACCTCCCGCCAAGCATCTTTGTTCGCGAAATTGAGCTACTCAGCGATACGATTCCGTCGCTATTCCTTTCGGCAACCAGTTCCAGTGTCAGCTCGTTAAGGGCGGCGATCGAGAGCCAAGACTCCCAATTCGTGATTTCTGATCACATCGCTCGCGAGATGAATACGGCTCTCGGTCGGCACTCGCAGGGTGCAGAGCAGGTACGACCGCTGTGGGTCCATCGCCTTCTTGCCTTCGACAAATCCTACAGTGACCTCGATTTATCGCACTTGGTTGCGCTTCAGCGTCACCAAGAGGTTCGCATCGAGTCGGATAGTGATGAGTCCTACCGATTCATCCCCGGCCAAGGAACCTCGGTTGTTCTCTCCGAGGCTGGTGATTTGCCCGCCGAAATCGTTGAACCACTCGCGCTACTGAATGCGTACTACGCGGGCTCGAGCAAATACGACGAGGCTGTGTTCTGGGGTATTTCCCAATTGCAAGCGATATCGCACGGCAAGGGTCGATACGGCGTCAAGTCGAAAGCGGACGAGATTCTTGCGTTGCAGGAGCGCGTCCTGCTATTCCGAGCCGCGGTCGATCACCAAGCGCATAACCTGTCACCGCAGGAACAGGTCGTGTGGCAGAAGATCTCCGCCGCATGGAACCTGCAACCTCTCATCGACGGTGTCGCCTCAAATGTTGCGACCTTAGACGGAATATTCCAGCATGTTGCAGAAAGCCGAAGGTCAGAGCAAGCTGATCGGCTTGCACTTCTTGTGCTGATCTTCACCGCCGCAAGCATTATGGGGGTCGGAGCAACACTGTTTCCTATTGTGGACGATGCGCCTGCCACGCTTCCAGTACTTGAGCGAGTACTGGTACTCGCTGGCCTTGTAATTGCGCCGTTGGTCGTGATCGGTGTCGTTGCTTTAATTGTGTGGCAGACAACACGTAGACGTGGTAGGTAGCTGCGCAATGGTATTTCTGCAGGCCGTCCGAGTCTATTCGGGCGGCGGACTTCAAGTAAGCAGGTTTGTTGAGGCACCTTCACCGGATATGGCTCAGGCGCGGACCCTCGAAACAGCGGCAGACGGTGGCCTGTGGAACATCTACCTTGACCGTCCAGTTGGTCCCGTAGACGATCCCGAAGGCGTGACGGTGCTCCGTCTGGGGGACGGAACGTTCGCTTCTGCAGCCTACTCCACGGTCGGCTGGAACCACCGAACGGTGTTCAGCCCATGGTGTTCAGCGCCGACCTTTCGCGATGCACTGCAAATCGTTTCGAAACGACGGCCGCGGTCTCGGTGTCCGCGTAGCTCCGAGCCCAGCGTAGGGTTGATTTTGTACGACGGGGTCCACCGGAGCGGAGCGTTGATGTACCCATGTGATCCGCGGTGCCTCGGGGAGCCAGGGCGATGGTGGCAGGGCGCGAAAGTGCCTGGTTTCTGCCGAACTAGAACTTGACCGGCCGGGGCCTACTTCTACGAAAAACAGCCCAATGGGGGGCCGGTCAGGCACTCATGCGTCCTCGTTGATACGGCGCTGCAGGTCATCGAGGAAGAAGGCTCGCGCCTCGAAGCACGTGATGGCGCCACGGGTTAGTGCCGCTACCTTTCCGGGGTCATCGAGCCACTCCCTGATCGGCATGATGATGCTCTGCCCGTGACGAGGGTCAATCTCAACATGGCGATTGAAGAACGTGTGATCGATTTCCAAGTCACTCGTTTCGCAGAACTTCTCGATCCCCGCCGTGACCCGTTCGTGCCTATACGGTGTCGAAGCTTCCATGCCGAAGATGATTGCTCCCATGACCTCAAGTTCTCGGTCCCCGCGGAACAAGTCGTAGATCACTGAGTGGTAGTAGCGGATTCCGGGAATCGGTAGCTCATCGTGCCAGTCTTCCGGATTCATTCCGATCGACCGCATGAACCTTCGGTAGAGTTCCGGGTGGGAAGGTCCGAAATCACCAAGCTTTGGGTCGAAGCGTCGACCATATTCCTCGGCCAGAATCTCCGCGAGCGCTTCCTGTAGCGGCTCGACGCTGGACACAGTTATGGCGCCTGCCAGGTACTTACGGAACTGGCGCACGTGGCCGTAATACATTCCCGCGAATGCCCGCAGTTGGTCCAGGTCGAACGAGCCAGTGGCGATCCATTCCCATAGCGGGTGCTTCAACCCAACGTGGCTCTCGACTGCTTTTTCGATAGACCGCACGGCGTCAAGCTGAGAGTCCGTGAGTTGGTCGTTGTTCGCGTCGGGCAGATGCCAGTTCGTTGCTACCATTGTCGTCCTTGCAGGAGGCTGGGGTGTGGGGGGCAACGGACGATAGCACGCGTCCCAATCTGAGGTCCGTGTGCACGTTCGGACCACGGGCGGTACATGGCTCGGCCGAGACGGCCCTGAAAGCTCCCGCGACACGACGATGCGCTGCCGCAACTCCGCCAGCCTCGTATCGTCCTGCGGTCGCACAGACGCCACGTTCGAGGAGTACGAGATGGCTACGAAGCAGTCCACGCAGAAGAACGGGCAACGACCTGGCCGCAAGCCAGGTACGAAGATGACCGATGAGCACAAGGCGGCGCTTGCCGCCGGTCGGGAGTCAGGCCGAGCTGTGAGGGCGTACCTCCAGGCACTTGAGGATCACCGGCCAAGACGCGGCCGGAAGCGCACACCAGAGAGCATCCAGGCCCGGCTGGCCAAGATCGACGACCAGCTTGCCGGAGCCGATCCTGTCAAGCGGCTGAACCTGGTCCAAGAACGTCTCGACCTCATCGCCGAGCAGGATGCGCTCAGCCAGACGACAGATCTGGCGGCGCTTGAGCAGGACTTCCGGAAGCACGCCAAGGCGTACAGCCAGAACAAGGGCATTACCTACGCCGCTTGGCGAGAGGTCGGCGTACCGGCAGACATCCTGAAGGCTGCCGGCATCACGAGGTAGCTTGAGCGTCGGGTGACCGGACGCTCCACGACGGTGGCCCCGGTGGCGCCTGATCCCACCCCTTTCTTAACGTCAGGCGTACATCGTTTGCGGGAACGGCGACCTTCGGCCCCTCCACCACCCGGAGGTCGCTGCTCCTGCGGGGCCCAGGATTGGTTGAGAGGCTACGGATGATCCGCCAGTCGCCGCTTGGTGATCTCGGCGTACTCGGCGTTCAGCTCGATGCCAACGGCTCTCCGCCCAAGGCTTGCAGCGACTACTGCCGTCGTCCCGGACCCAAGGAACGGATCGAGCACGATGTCACCAGGCTTCGTACTGAGGAGGAGGCACTGCTCCACTAGCTCGGTCGGGTAGGTGGCGAAGTGCGCGTCGGGCACCCCGACGGTGTTGATCTGCCAGACGTCTCGGATGCGTCGACCGTTCGGTCCGCTGAGCGCATCGACGAAGTATGTGTAGCGCTCGGACTTCGAGAACAGGAAGACATGCTCGTGGCTTCGCGTCGGGCGATCCCCGACGCTCTCTGGCTGACAGTTCGGCTTGTACCAGATGACGTCTGACCTCAGGTACCAACCGGCGTCCTGCAGGGCGAAGGCCAGCCGCCACGGGATTCCGATGAGGTCCTTCGGCTTCAAGCCGTCCGGGGTCGCCGGCCTCCACTGAGCGGCACGTGCCGGGTTCTTCTTGTCGGGTGCCCGCCAGGTGCGACCTCCGGACGTGTAGCTGTCACCGATGTTGAGCCACACCACTCCGTCGTCTCTCAACACCCGGTGGACTTCGTCGAACAGGCTGGCGAGCGTCTTGATGTAGACGGGTAGCGGCTCGTCTCGGCCGAGATGCCCGTCGATGTCGTAGTCCCTCAGCGACCAGTAGGGCGGCGACGTCACGACGCACTGCACTGACTGATCCGGCAGCGCCGCTAGGACGTCCACGGCGTTGCCGATGATGACCAAGGGTTGCTTGGCCTCGAGTTTGTCGAACCGGTAGATAGATCGATCGGTATGGCGACGGATCACTGCGCGCACGGCTGTTGCCTCCTGGCTCAGATTCTGGCGCACGCCACAACCTGTGCCGCGAACGCCGGATGCTTGCTTGGCTGAGGGAGGCCTGCTACGCCTCCGATGAGGGCGAGCCTTGAGGCAGGCTCACGAGCCGGACGCTGGTGAACCGTCACTCAGCGTGATGCCCGTCCTATGCTTCAGCAGTGGACGGGAGCCTTGAGAACATCGCCGATGTCCTTGAGCAAGCCTCGCCGCAGCGTCGAGCGCTGCTTGAGGCGGTGGCTGCCTTGTCTGAGGTGCATGTTCCGCGAGTGCTGCAGCTCGTCGAGCGACTGCAGCAGGCAGTCGCTGTCGAGTCGCTGACGCCCGACCATCCGATCTTCACGAACGAGTGGGTCGACCGGTTCGCCATCCGGCTGCAGGTCCATCACGCCACGAACCTCGCACCCCTGAACCGTACTGGTTTCGAGGACGCCTTCACGGAGTGCTGCGAGGCAGCGGGCATCCCGGTCGAACCTGCCACCAGTGCGACCAACCGGTTTTGGGACGTGAAGGTCGGTGATCTTCACGCGTCGCTCAAGACCGAAGGCTCGCAGGCGATCGCACCGGACTTCATCCACATCTCCAAGCTGTCGGAAGCGGCATGGATTCAGGACGTGCGTACGGCGACGGCCCGCCGCGACAAGACCTTGGAGCTTTTCTCGACGTACCGAAGCCTCGTCGACGTCATCTACATGCTCAGGATCTTCAAGGCGCTCAACCCGATCAGGTACGAACTGGTCGAGATCCCCGTCGACCTGTTCGACCCGATCCAACAGCTCAGTCGCAACGATTTCACCGCCGACGCCCCGAGCATTCTCATTCCCCCTGGAAGCAACCCTCCCGACTACCGCCTTCGTCTCGACCGGTCGGACGCCAAGATTACGATTGCCCGGCTTCGGAAGGATCGGTGCCATGTCCATGCGGTGTGGCTGGTCCACACGTCCTCAAGCGGCACTCTGGCCGAGGACTAGCTGATCCCAGCCGGCAACGAAGGCCGCCGCTTGCATGTGCAGCACCGGCTCGATGTCACGACCGTCGGTGCGCTGCTGCCAGAGCTTGCCTCGGTGAACATCGAGCAGTGCGATCGCCGGACCGCCGATTGACGGCCCGAAGTGCCGGTCAAGGAGGTACAGCAACGGGTTGGCGACCCGTTGCGTCAACGTGAGCTTCTCCTTCAGGTGCAACTTCACGATGGTGTCAACGCCGTTGATCCGCAGCAGCCACTCAGGGTTCACCCTGACCTGCAGCCGGTCGTGCGTCCATGTCGCGGGCTTTGGCAGCCCGACGAACTCGATCGTCTTGCGGCCCCAGAAGCGCTCGTAGCCCTTGCAGGCCGACTGGTACTGCTCGGCGCGGTTGTCCTTGGCGCCTGCGCTCACTTGACGAAGCAGCTCTCGACCGCCGCCTCGACGGTGGTTCTTCTCGACGTCCTCACGCCAGCGTGACCAGAAGTCAGCCGACGGCGAGTAACCCTGTTCATACTGGCGTCGGATCTCGCGGACCTTGGCGAGTTGGCCGAGGGGATCGCTGACGACGAAGTCGCCGAAGCGGGTCATGCTGATCACGATGGGCTTGTTCGCCACGATGAGCCTCCAAACGGAGCTGCGGGCTGGCCCGCAGTGAGAGCCGATCTGACTCCTGAGCCGATCCTAAGCAGGGGGTGTGACACGGAAGCCGGGAGGAGAGGCTTGGACGGTGCGCTCTACCCGTCCTGACCAGGACGGACGTAGGATCAACCCGTGCCGGAGAATCCTCGGAAAGACGCCTTCAAGGTCCTGATCATGGAGCGGATGCGGGCCAGCAAGAACCAAGCGGTCGCGAAAGATGACCTGATCGCTCACGGCCGCGCTGAGCGGCCCGAGCTGTTCGATGACGGCGAAGCGTGCTTCCCCGGTTGCAAGGGCCGGCACCCGAAGTGGCGCCACGAGTTCGATCGGGCAATCTACGACCTCACACAGACGAGACCGCCGAAGATGGAGACTGTCGAGGGCCGTCGGGGCTTCTACTGGCTGGGGAGAGGTGGCTAGCGACGGCGCCCACGTCGAGCCGGTCTGATTGCGATCCCGGCGTCAGCCAGGTACTTCCGCACGGTCTTGCTGTCGAAGCCGAGCTTGGCCCCCACCTGCTTCAGGCTCAGGCCGCTCTCGTACAGACGGGTTGCTTCCTTGACCTCATCAGGCGACAGCCCGATTGGCTGTCGACGCGAGACCCCGTGCCGATCAAGGTGTGCCAAGACCGTGCTCTTGCTGATGCCGAACAGCGCCACGAGTTCCTTCACGGTGGCACCCTCCTGGTACGTCAGGGCCAGTTGGGCGCTCTCATCGTCAGTGAGGCGGCGGTACGGCAGCAGCTTCGGATTGGTACGTGTCGGCCGGTCTGGCATGTTCTTGGGCACCGGCACGGCCACGAGCGCTTGCAGGGTGTCGAGGTGTTCGCGAAGCTGGCCCATCAGGAGTACCAATGAAAATGCCTCACAGTAGTGGGGCTTTTTCATTGATTGAATCGATAAAACCTACAATTGTTACATTCCTCACAGCAATAACTCATATTGTTGTCATACTGTAGTAGTGGAAGGAGTCTTATGAATCAACTTTCCATCCCCCGCTACTATATTCGGGATGCTGAAACCAACGAGTTATGGTGCTTCGACGCCAAAGCTCTCGCATCTGCGTAGCGACATAACATACCGTTACATACAAGCGCATAGTATTTATGCGTGATAGCCGTGTTTTCCCTGCCCCCATCTGTTAAAATAGCTCGGTTGGAAGGGTGCAGGAGTGGTTGAACTGGACGGTCTCGAAAACCGTTGTGCGGGCAACCGTACCGAGGGTTCGAATCCCTCCCCTTCCGCCAATGTTTGTAGCTCAGCCGAAGGCTGGGATATAAACATTGCTGTATGAGGAGGGATGAAGAACCCATGGCACGAAGTGGCAGGGTTCGGCGCAGCGAGGACGCACACAGGTGTTTACACCGAGTACGCCGCAGCAAAGGAGGCCAAAGGCTGATATCCCTCCCCTTCCGCCAAACGTGGCAGACTTAGTTTACTGATTGTTACACCTGTACTATAGTAAGCCGTAATTATGCTTGTGCTTATTTCAATTGCCCTCTTTGTACTCTCAAGCGTTTTTCTTGTTTGGTACCTTCTAGCACACGATCATGGCCCTAAAGAGCCCAAGAGTGGCCTGTTGGCGGCTGTTGGCTTTGGGGTTCTGGCTGTAATGGCCGCTGCTTGGGCGGAATATGTCTTTATGCGCATGGATCCGTCAGAAACCACTGTTCCAATCGTATTGTTTGGATTGGCGATGCTTGTTGGCATTATTGAGGAGCTTTCGAAGTTTGGACCACTTGCCCTGTTCATTCGGAACAAGCCATATTTTAACGAGCACACCGATGGCATAATCTATTTTGGTATTGTAGGTCTCACCTTTGGGTTGTTAGAAAATATTGTCTATGCTGTCGTTTATAGTAAAAGTCTTGAGGGTGGACAGCTGACCGGCATAACCAGGCTATTCGTGTTGCTATTCTTCCATGCCGCCACAACAGGCATTGTGGGCTACTACTATGCCAAGGCGAAAATTCAAAAACAGTCCATCATAAAGCCACTTATTGCGCTGTTCATATTCGCCACTATTCACGGTGTATATGACTTCATGTTTTTCTTCTCGGCTAGCAGTTATTCTGCCAGCTCGGGAGAAATAGATGACAACAAAGCAGTATTAATTATTCTGGCAATCGTGAGTGGCTTTATTATCTCGGCGCTGCTCAACACCTTCCTGTTTTTGTATTATCGGCGCGCGCAACAGTGGGACGCCAGCATTGGTTTAGCTATAGATCCCAAACTAACCCCCCAAACAACCTATAGCCAGCCGCTGACCGCACAGACCACGGTGAATTCTGCCCTGCCCGCACAACCGATGGCACCAGCACCCACTCCACTTCAAGCACCAGTTACACCAGCAGCTACAACTGCGACCCCAACCCCTGTTGCTGCACCGACTCCAACTCAATCTGTTCCGTTTGTTGTGCAGCCACCACAGCCAAGAGCCTAGTTGTTTCGATGTATCAAAGAACGATAGTGTATAGTTAAGCATAAGTATATTAGTAATAAGTACTCGAGAATCCAATGCCACCAGAAAATCAATCACCAGTGCCGTCGGTGCCACCACAGCAACCTATCACACCACAACCCCAACCTGCCTACGCGCAGCCTGCGTCGGTTCCGCCACAGGCGCCCATTGCACCACAGGCGCCTGTTGGGCCGACCGCAACACCAATACAGCCTCCATCAGTTCCAGGTCAGCCACAAATGCAACTAAACCCGGCCTACGGCCACGACAAGCTGGCGGTCGCCAGCTTAGTATTGGGTATTGTTTCCCTGCCTGCTTCTATTTTGACCATCTTCACCCTACCTATCCCTATTACAGGCATCGTTCTCGGTATTATTAGCCTTAAACGAAATAAGGGCATGGCAATCGCCGGCATGATATTGTCTACCATTGGTATCATCTTATCGGTCGCTATCATAGTGTTCAGTATGAGGGCAGCAAGCAACAAGAATGCTACAACTTCCAAGAATAATACTTCATCAACCACCGAGACTCAGGACGAGGCCTCGATAGTAAGCTCAAATTGTTACAAATTCTCTTTGCCAAAACCATTCACACAAGCAGACGTCATAAAAAACACAGACTGTATCACCGAAGTAATTACTGAAGCAAATGATGACGACATAGTAGTTAACTCATCTACGTCACGCGATGTGCCGGCCAATGAGCTTGATTCGTATCTCAAGAACGTTGCTGCCACGGCGGAGCGTAAAATGGGAAGTAAGATAAAATTCAATACTCATAGCTTCATAACGCTAGATGGGGTGCGTGCCTACCAGGCAACGGCCACAGAAAACAGCGGCCCATACAAGTACGCCGGTTACATAATTGCACTGTCACCAAAGGACTACACTTCGGTTAATGGGTCAAAACTCAGAGCATTTATCATTGCCTATGACTCAGCCACCAGCAAGGACAGGCTGGACGAACTTGTTAAATCATGGCATTGGCAGTAAAATAAGTTACATGGAACAAGCGTATTCACATCACCACGTTCAGCAAGCTCACCACACCGGTATTGTTATTGGTACGATAATTGGCTCCTGTGCGGTAACCTTCTTGGCGGCTTTGGCTCTTATTAGCACAAGTCCCAAAGCAGTTCTCCACCCCTTTAACTTGACTTCACAGATCACCATTAAAGACGATACCAAGAACGGCACGCAGCTTGGCGCTACGGGTCAGTCGTTGTTCTCTGACTTCCGTGGCAGCCAGCGTTCGGCTGGGCCGGCCGGCGCCCCAGCACAAGACTTTACGCGCTAGCCTCTGATTTATCGTCTTTTCGTTCTTTTGCCTTATCACTCTCGGGTTCGGAGTTGGTTTCGGTGTTTGCTGGTGCTTCAGGTGTGGGTGTGTCTTCCACCTTGGGCCGCGTGAGCCTAACGAGAAGTAAGATTATGCCACCAGCAGCAAGGAAGATGAGCCCGGTGGTAAGATATATGTTGTTTGTGCTGTTTCCAAGGTTCCGCACCACGTAAATGATAGTTGTTTGGAAATCGCCCTGGACTTGCTTCACAATGACCCCAGCCGGCGAGCTGACTTGCGAAATCAGGTAACGCACAACAACAGCGCTGACAGTGATAAATATGCCCGCACCCAAAAGCGTTCGCCCCACAACAAACACACCTCGTCGTCGTTTATCGTGCAGGAGTATCAGAGAAATGGCTGCGACGAGGGCCAACCCCGCGAGTATGTAGGGCGCAAGTTTGGTCCATTTGTAGGCTGTCCGTGCCTGGGTGGCGGTTTCGAAAACAGTTTTACCCTGGTTATTTTTTGGGAAATCCTCTGCCGAGATGGTGGTCTTGTTCAAAAAGTCTTTGTTATTGTTGATTTCGTTCAGTACGGTGCCGCGCAGGCTGTTAATGTCAAAGCCTTGTGGTATACAACTAGCCTGAAAAGCATCAATCTTAGAGCCACTAGCCTGCAAGGCGCGCAACTGTGGAATTGTGCAAACTGGCAGCCCTTTTGCGCGCTGAACGGCATAATCTCCCAGGGCAGTAGCAACGTTTTGTTTGGTCTGTGCAAGATCTAGCTTAAAGGTTGGATTGGCCTGATTACTATCAAGCCATCCATACATGCCATCAATCAGCTGCTCGACCCATAGTTGTATCTGAGCTGGTGGTATTGCCTGTTTGATAGCTGCTCGTATCTCGGGCTGGTCAATTGGTAGGGTGTTGTCTGGGCTGGCATTTTTCACCGCTGAGTCCAAGGCCTTGTCGACCACCGAGTTATAGATACCACTTCCCTTCAAGGTTGCCTTGATCTTATTGGGAGTCCCAAAGATCAGCACAATTGGCAGCAGCGCCGCAAACAAAATTATCGATAGCTTAAACACCCCAGATGAGGTTACACGGCCAGCAGTTTTTAATCCATTCATAAGCGTTATTGTACGCTACTCGTCCAATCTCGCGTACAATACCAATATGGAAGATTCAGTTTTTACGAAAATTATCAAAGGTGAGCTACCCTGTCATAAGGTGTACGAAGACAAGCAGACAATCGCCTTCCTGCCACTGCAAATGAGTGGACAGGGGCATGTTTTGGTTGTACCCAAGCTCCAGGTCGACCAATTTTTTGAGCTACCCGACGAAGATTATGCCGCCCTCATGCGGTCGGTAAAAAAGGTTGCCCAGCGCATGAATGATGTACTACAAACCAAACGAATAGGCATTCAGGTGGTGGGTCTCGATGTGCCGCACGTGCATTATCATGTAATTGCATTCGACACCCTCGAAGAATATCTATCACACCCCGACGAAAGTTTAGAGCCAGACCACGCAGCCCTGGCAGACATGGCCAAACGTCTGGCATTCTAGTACACTGAGGATATGTTTTCTAATCTCACTATTGGGCTTATTGCAGGCATCGGCTGCGGCGGCTGGATTTACAGCAAGATTTACCGCTCAAGCGGGGGTAATACCCGTAATGCGCTTGTTGTCGCGGCGGCGAGTGGTCTCGGAGTCATGGTTCTCGTGGTGATCATTCTAGGCATTATTTTTAAGAAGTAATCCCAACACTTGGTGGTATCAAACGGCTAGTTTGGCCTTGGATTTTGTGCCAAAAACAGGTAGTATAAGGCTAATGGATGAGGTGGGATTAGGCCAACGCCTACAGGCGGCCCGTAAAGATGCAGGTTTAACGCAGCAAGAGCTGTGTCATAAAGCCGGCCTCAGTTATTCGACGCTTGCCAAAATAGAGCGTGGGGCTATTAAGGCACCCTCGATTTTCACTATTCAGGCTATTGCCGCCGCACTCAACACCTCACTAAGTGCCCTCATGGGCGAAGCAGTCGCTGTTTCACCACTAAAGAAGCGTTATATTTCTAAGAGTGGTGTGAGCTTTGTGTACTTCGATATTAACGGTTGTTTGGTGCGCTTTTTCCACCGTGCCTTCACTAAATTGGCTCACGACACGGGTGCTTCGGCCGATGTTATCGAAACGACCTTTTGGCACTATAACGACGCCGTATGTCGCGGTGAGATGAGTCTCGATGAGTTCAACCAGGCCATGAGCAAGCAGCTTGGTGTGCCCTACCTCAACTGGATGGACTATTACCTGGATGCTGTTGATCCGATTCAAGAGATGCACGAACTGGCCAACTGGGCCAGCGAGTACTACGCTGTTGGGCTGTTAAGTAACATTATGCCCGGTTTTATTGATGCTATGCTCGAGCGTGAGCTACTGCCTCGCATTCCTTACACAGCAATTATCGATTCATCTAAAACAGGGGCAATAAAGCCCGAGAGTGAGATTTACGAAGCAGCGCAACACTACACCGACTGCCCTCCCGAGGAGATCTTGCTGGTAGACGATTCTCGCTCCAACATCATGGCCGCCGAGCGCATGGGCTGGCACGTGTTGTGGTTCGACGATTTTCGCCCCGAGGAATCAGCAGCTCGTGTTAAAGACTCACTTGAGCCAGATCACGAACGCCAGTCGTAAACATTGACCAATCAAGCACAAGCTGTTAATATACGCCGCATGTCACACATAAACACAGTTCAGACCTATCTAGTCCCCTACTATTCGGCGGACTATTTCACTGTGTCATAAAAATACACAACAAGACGAAGCGTAAACCGCCGAAACGGCGGTTTTTTTAATTCTACAAGGAGAAAACTATGAAAGTTTCATTACGACAAGCAGAAATAATTGCTATGGCGGCTGGCCCGGATAGTGAGCCGGCGCACATAGAATACACCCTCGAGGAGAACCAAACATGGCAAACCATTACAGGGGCGTTATCGCCAATGTGGCAAGAACACGCGGCCGAAAGAGTGCTCGAGGCAAGCGCAACTCTGTCACTGCCCACCGATCACATCCCACAGCTTACCGATGTTACTGAGGTACTCAAACAACACACAGGATTCATATTTCGTGCGGTTGGTGGTCTTGCCCCGCGCCAAGCCTTCTTCAGTGGTTTAGCGGAGCAACAATTCTTATCGACGCAATTTATTCGTGGCGCGAGCAGTCCCTTTTACACCGAGCAACCCGATGTAGTACACGAGCTTCTTGGTCATGCTACCCTGTTGGCTGATCGTGACTTTGCTGAACTGCATAGACAGGCCGGCGCAGCACTAACAAGGGTCGAGACGGAAGCGGCCAAACAGTTCATTGCCAACGTATGGTGGTTTTCGGGTGAATTTGGCGTCACGCGTAACGGCGGTCGTGTTAAGGCGGTTGGAGCGGGCATACTATCTTCGCTCAATGAGCTTGAACACGCCAGCGTAGCGGAATTGGCGCCACTCGACCCCGTGGCCATGGGCGTACAGGCTTACCGAATCGATCACCTACAACCAAAGCTGTTCGCGGCCGAGTCATGCGAACACCTGATCAACGAAGTTGGTAGTTTTTTTGATGCCGTTTCTGATGGCGCAGTGCTGAACATAATGAAGGAGAAATTCAATGGAACCACTAGCTAATATCAGTGCCAAGCAGCAACCGGCGGTAATTGCCGAACGAATTGGGCACTTACTCGCCAAGCTATAATCCGCTTGCTACGAAAACCGCTTGTACTCAGACTGTTGCTTTTCTAACAACTCTTTGGCATCTGTTAACTGTTGTTTTGTTTGATCTACAAGCTTCTTCGGAGCCTTGTCAACGTAAGCCTTGTTGGCCAGCCGGCCTTCGAGTTGGGCAATGGATTTTTGGGTCTGCTCAATCTTTGCTGACAGCTCGTTAGTGAACTGCTTAACAGTCTCTTGGCCAAGGTCTAACCAGGCATTATGACGCGGGTTGGTGAGCTGAAGGCCCTCTCCCCTTGACGGCTGCCTGGTTACTGCCGAGAGATTTGCCAAGACCTGTATGAGGTCGGCATGCTCGCTGATGAACGCGTCATCTTCATATTGTAGCTGTGGTTTGCCCACCTTAAGGCTCGATGAGATAAAGCGTATCTCAGTCACGAGTTCACGAATCTCTTCAAAAATTGCCGCTGAAGAGTCCTTTGTCTCGGCGGCTTGAGGCCACGAACTAATTGCCAAGAGAGTGTCACTTTCCCATTGCAGGGTTTGCCATATCGTTTCACTCACAAATGGTGCGAAGGGATGTGCGAGTTTAAGTATTGTTTCAAGGCCATAAGCCAACAGTCCCTTGTTAAGGCTTACCTTGCTGGCCTCGATGTACCAGTCGGCAAAATCATCCCATACGAAGTGATACAACATCTCGTAGGCTTCGCTGAAGCGAAAGCCGTCAAGCATGCTTGTCATTTCCTTAATGGTGGCGTTCAGTCGGCTAACAAGCCAGAAGTCTGCTGCAGACTCAGGGTTTGGTGTTGCCTTTTTGCCCACGTCATCACCAACCTTGTCTTCAACATAGCGTGCAATATTCCATAACTTGTTACAGAAGTTTCGGGCGGCTACGAGGCGATTCTCGTCGTACGACTGGTTGTTGCCCGCTGATTGCCCCTGGAGTATGCCCATGCGGAAAGCGTCCGAGCCATACTGCTCAACTTTCTCCATAGGGTTAATAACATTTCCCTTACTCTTGCTCATCTTGGCGCCATGTTCGTCGAGGACGAGTCCATGCAGGTATACGTTTTCAAAGGGCACATCCCCTGTTATATACAAGCCGAGCATGATCATGCGTGACACCCACGGATACAATATGTCCGCCCCCGTTTCCATAACACTCAAGGGGTAGAAATCGGCAAAATCTTCACCGTCAGGGTAGTCGAGTGTGGCGTATGGCCAACTACTGCTACTGAACCAGGTATCAAAAACGTCTGGATCGCGGTGATATGTCTTGCCGTCAACCTCTAGTATCTCTTGGTCAACCCGCGTATCGAAAATCCAGTCGTCTTTGTCGTCAACATTTTGAAAGGCTGGAATCGGTATGCCCCACGCGATCTGCCGGCTAATATTCCAGTCACGCAACCCCTGTAAATACGTGATGAGCTGTTTCTTCTTAGAGGCCGGGTGAAAAGTGATCTTCCCTGCCTCCAGTACCTTGATTGCCTCTTGGGCAAGCGGCTGCATATCAATAAACCACTGATCCATCAACATCGGTTCAATAACCGTGCCACACTTATAGCAGGTGCCAACACGGTTGTGGTACTTCTCGTCGACTTTAATGAGCAGTCCCTTCTCTTTCAGAGCTGCAACAACGGCCTTGCGAGCTTCCATGATCGTCATGCCCCTGAAGCTGCCGGCTTTTTCATTCATGGTACCACCGTGATTTATCACGCGTACAGCGGGTAGGTTGTGCCGTTGCGCGGCGTCCCAGTCGTCGAATGAGTGCCCCGGAGTGATCTTTACCACCCCTGTTCCAAACGCAGGATCAACCATTTCATCAGCAATAACTTCAACGTCAAATGATCCATCTGGACCATCTATAGTCACGACCTTATTCACCCATTCGGTATATCGCTTATCATCTGGATGAACCGCCACTGCAACATCCCCCAAAATTGTTTCAGGGCGGGTCGTAGCCAGCTCAAACGGTCCATACTTTAGGTAGTACAAAGGCGTTTGAGCATCTTCGTACGCCACTTCGATATCGGCGAAGCCGGTCCGGTGAAACGTACAGTAGTTTACTAAGCGTTCGCCTCTGTAAATGAGCTTTTCATCCCACATTTTTTTAAATGTGGCATAGGCTCGCTTAACGATCTTTTCATCAAGGGTATATACATAGCGCGACCAGTCGAGGCTGGCGCCGAGCTTTCGGAATTGCGACTCGTAGTTATCGCGGTTCTCGGCCACAAAATCCCAGATTTGGCTATACAACTCTTCTCGGGAGTAGTCGAAGCGGCTCTTGCCTGCTTTGGCAAGCTGTTTTTCGTAAACTACTTGTGTTTCAAAGCCGGCGTGATCTGCCCCGGGCAAGAACAATGTCTTGTTCCCAAGCATACGGTTGTATCTGATCATGACATCTTCAATGCCGAGTGTTAAGCCGTGTCCGAGATGCAAATTACCATTGGCATTTGGTGGCGGTATGACAATACTAAAAGTGTCCTTTCCGCCCCTGTTCTCAGGCTTAAAGGCGCCCTGCTTTTCCCAGAGCGCGTAGATATCTGATTCATAGTTTTGAGGTTCGTAAACCTTCGGTAGTTTCATAAGAGTTCCTTGTGGTTAGAGATATGTCGTTGGTGCAAAGAAAATTAGGCCCCCAAGGGGACGTTGCCGCGAACAGTACCAACTACCTGTAGTCTCAACATATGCAACAGTATACCACCCCTAGAGTTTCAGATAAATGCGAATAGGCCACGTGCCCTTTTCACGTGAAAATAAACAGCAAACAACCAAGGTTTTGCCAAACCCCGTTGTTATTCTCACAACCAATACTGCCTGTGCCAACTATGTGGAAATGATACGGTCCAAACTATGTGGACAATGGCAGAAAGCTATGTTCTCCAAGAACAAGCATAACAAATATCAACACCACGTACAAATTATGAACTCAACAGGGGTGAAAGATTTAATGATTAGTTCATTACATGGAAAGATTTGGGGCGATCTCAAGCGAGTAGGGATCGGCTTCTGGCCGACCAGCGGCCGCCATAAAGCAGCCGAGTGTAGCGATCATAGCACCGTTGTCGGTGCACAGCTTTGGGTCGGTGTAGGCAATTGAAATAGGCAAGCGTTCGGCTAGTTGACGGCGTAACTCTGGGCTCGCAGCCACACCACCACCAATAACCACAGAGGTGGGGTTGAATTCCTCAAATGCTAGTAACGTCTTATCGACTACGGTCTCAACGGCTGTGCGTTGGAAACTGGCAGCAATGTTGGCTTTCTGGGCTTCAGAGAGGCGCTCAGAAAGCTTAAAGCTAGGAAAATCGTGACCTTCCCCAATTTCTTGCTGTGCCGCCCGTAGAACGGCTGTTTTCGGCCCAGAAAAGCTGTAATCGTATTTTCCGGGCATCTTGGCCTTGGGAAAATTGAACGCATAAGGATCGCCATTCAGGGCACATTGCGCAATGCTCGGGCCACCAGGGTAGGGAAGTCCCAAAATTTTGGCTACCTTATCAAACGCTTCGCCAATAGCATCGTCACCCGTTTGGCCAAGCAGGGTGTAGTCGAAATGATCTCGCCACACTACCAGTTGGCTGTGACCACCCGAAACGATCAGGCCAAGCATGGGAAAGGTCGGTTGTTCGGCGGGCAGCGCGTAGCCGGGCAGGGAAGTGCTGGTCAAAAAGTTCGCATAAATGTGTCCCTCCACATGATTAACGGCGTACAAGGGTTTGTTCTTGGTGATGGCCAGCGTGCGAGCTGTCATTACGCCCACTAGCAGGCAGCCACCTAGGCCAGCCCCGTAGGTTACGGCGATGCCGTCAATGTCGTCCCAGGTGCAATCAGCCTGATCAAGGGCTTGTTCGATAACAGGAATAACGGCCTCGATATGACTGCGCGCGGCAATCTCGGGGACTACGCCGCCGTAGGCCCTGTGCAGGTCCATACTCGAGAGTGTTACAACTGACAGCAAACTGCGGCCATCTTCAACAATGCCGGCAGACGTCTCGTCGCAACTGGTTTCAATCCCAAGAATTTTCACGCTTAAAGTGTACCGCACAATGGCGCAGCGTGCGCTATCATAGGGGTATGAATCCGAAAAGACTCGCTCGCAAGGTTATCCCTAAACAGGGTATTAAGGTTGCCGAGGAAACGTACCGCAAGGGGCGCGTATATGGGTTGCAGGCGCGCCATGGTTTCCCAGCCCGTGGTTTGCGCGTTATTGCTACTACTGGCACGAATGGCAAAACCACCACCTCGATGTACATGAATGAAATCCTCAAGGCGGCTGGGCACAAAACGGCCATGTTCACGACGGCTGTCATTGAAATTAACGGTAAGGCCGAACCAAACCGCACACACCGTACTGTACCCGTTACGGCCGAGCTCATGAAATTCTTCAAACAGGCCAAGCAAACAGGGGCGGAATTCGTGATTTTAGAAGCCAGTAGCCAGGCGTTGCACCAACACAAGTTCAAAGGTGTGCCGATAGAGGTGGGGATTATGACCAATCTCACACAAGATCACCTTGACTACCATGGCACCATGGAGCGCTACGCCGAAGCCAAGGCACGGCTTTTTAACCGTTACACCAACCCTGCATATTGTGTGCTGAATGCCGACGACGAATGGTACGACTATTACCTCATGCAATCGGCGGGGCAGGTGGTAAGTTACGGCGAATCTGGCGATGCCGCGGAGCGGATTCAATCTGTTAAGCAAGGTGTTGATGGCTCAAGCTGGACGCTAAGAAGCGGCCAGCACAAATTGAGCCTCAAAACATCGTTGCCCGGACTCTTCAATGTGTATAACGCCTCGGCTGCTGCTTCAGCAGCCCAGGCTCTTGGCTTGGCTGACGACGCCATTGCTAAAGGTGTAGCTGGTTTGAAACTGGTGCCAGGCCGCATGGAGCGTATCGATGCGGGGCAGCCCTTTGAAGTCTTGGTTGATTTTGCGATCACCCCAGATGCTCTCGAAAAAGCGCTCATAGCGGCACGTGCTACGACAGGTACAGGTGGCAAGGTGCGCATCGTCTTTGGCGCCACGGGCGACCGAGACAAGGGTAAGCGCCCTATCATGGGGCAGGTTGCCGCCGAACACGCCGACGTAATCTACCTCACCGACGACGAAACCTACACCGAAGATCCTGACGCAATCCGACATGCCGTCTACGAAGGTATCAAAAGCGAACAGGCCGAAAAACGCACCAAGGTCATCGCTGATCGGCGCGAAGCGATCCAACAAGCCTTTACTGATGCCAAGAAGGGCGATGTTGTTATTCTGGCCGGCCTCGGCCACGAGGATAGTCGCAATATGGGCGGCCGGTTGGTTCCTTGGGATGACCGAGACGTTGCGCGAGACCTATTGACAAAATAGAAAAATAAAGTATAATTCGGCGCCTATGAGTAATGTTATTAACCTCTCTGGCGATTATATTGACCCCTCGAAAGAATTAGATCGCCTTATTGCTGAAAATTCGAAATTTGTAGATGACATAGCCGATATCTATGCCACCACGGACACGCTGCCGAGCCCTGCAGATGTACGTACGGCAGAGTGGCTTATGGAAATAGTCAGTAAGCACACCAGTCAAGATTAGTCGACTAAGAGACCCCACACAATAGAAAACTGAACACAACTACATATTGAAAAAAACACAAAAATATGCTAATATAATACATAAGATGACAGAAAGTTACCGTCCTCCACATCAACCAGGCGAGCGTGATACAACACCACGTTATAGCTTGGCATATGAGCTAATTGGCTCGGACGATACTATCGTACGACACCCCGGTGGGGGTTCGGCACGAATCGTGTCGTATCCACAGGCAAGAGGGCGTAAGAGTGTAATACGTGAAGTACTTCTCGGCAAGGGTTTAATCCTGGGCCGTGTGCGTAGTGAAATTGATGATAAAGAACAACAGTTTATCGTACCTACTTCAGCTCGGCCAATTGCATATGATGCCCGTGTGGATGCCCCGGGTGCATTCTCGTACAACGACGAACAGTTGTTCTTCGACCTTGGTAACTTATTGGGTGAACTTTACTTGAGTGATCAAGAAGAGCCTGTGGTTGTCGGAAATATTGGTCGGGCGGTAGCACTGGTTGAGTTCACACGGCCGAATGAACGACAATTGTATTTTGTGCCAGGTATCGAACGCATTATTGAAACGTTGCCAGTGGGCTTTGAGCCCTCAGAATACTACACAGACAGTCTCATGCAGACATTTGGGCACCGATTTGATCTTGCTGCAGTCAGCTTTAGGATGGGCTTCTCGGAGGCCGTCGCCCAATAAAGGAAGCTACATGGTAATTGCTATGCATGAGATAAGCGGCCAGAGTGAACGTCTCATTGATAATGAAGCAAGGCGCCTAGTTGAGTTCATGGATATACTCTCGGATGTTTCGCGGGTCGACCTGATCGTGCCAGATATTGATATGACCGACGAATATCCAGTCGAGTTTGCTAAACGCAGATTCCTCGCGTATAGCTATGAACAAGAACCCACATTATTCTTGAATCCCTCCCTAGTTGGTCCTCAGCTCAAGGAGGATACCAGCTTGGCATTCGAGCCACTTGTCGCCCGTGCGGGTAAGCGTTCAGCCCACGGTGTGTTTTTTGGTAGACTCCACATTGGCGAACAAAGCATTGATGTTGCAGTAAAGCCACACATGGCCAATGCTTTTACATCTGGCCCAGATGACTATTTCAAAACAGCTGCGATGCAAGACGAAGGTTTCTATTCGCTTACTCCCGCCGCATTACTACTAACAGGCAAAGATCAAGACATCGCTTACTCAATGAGTGTACTTGAAGAGGGGCTTACAACTCTCGACAGTATTGACTGGCAAGATTACTTCCCTGATATGACAGCGAACCCTGGTATGCAAGATCTGTGGCGCGAGGTAAGTGGTCAGGCGGCAGTTTTACATGCCATGGGTAACACGAGCCACGGTGACTTAGCCGCCCGCAACATTGCCATTCATCCGGATGGAGCAGCTTTTTTCATCGACTGGGAATATGCCTACATTGCCAGTGGCGAACCACGTGATGCGGAGGCAAGATACAATCGGAGCTATGGTGATCTATCGACCCTTCTGGAGTCGATGTGTCTACCACCACATGCCAATATTGGCGGTGTTGAGGGAATTGGCGGTAAATCGGGCATTGGCATTTTCTATGGAAAGAATGAAGATTGGTGGCAGGGTTTTTGTGACATATTCTGGGATGAGTATGTTCTCATCCGCCTTGAACTTGCCAAAGAGGGAAACCATAAAGGCAAGGTGCTACTAGAGGTACAAGAAGAACTAGAGCAACTCGAGATAAGCCTAAAGTCTGACATGGAGATGATGCAAGCAATTTGCGCATCAATTCCACCGGTCCAAAACCAACAGTTGACGCAAAATTAGCAGTCGAGTATAGTGAGTGCTAACGAGCGGCACTCGCTATTTTTTTGTCCGCTCATGTTTATACAACAATAAAGGAGGTTTACATGAGTGTCCCTATTCAACCACTGGCCGACTATGTGGTGGCCCAACAAGAAGAGGCTAGCAACAAGACTGCGAGCGGTCTGTATTTACCAGATAACGCCCAGGAAAAACCCAAGGTTGCCAAGATTTTGGCAGTCGGTGCTGACGTTCGCCAACTCAAGGTGGGCGACAAGATTATTTATAAGAGTTACAGCACCACCGAGGTTAAGCTCGGTGCCGACGATTACATTTTAGTTAAAGAAGAAGACGTCTTAGCGACGGTTAAATAGGAGGTATCTTACATATGGCCAAGAAAGTATTTTATGACGATGATGCCCGCCGCCGCGTGCTGGGCGGAGCACAAATTTTGTACGATGCCGTAAAGACTACCATGGGTCCGAAGGGTCGCAACGTGGTAATAAGTAAGTCTTACGGTAATCCATCTGTAACACACGACGGCGTTACGGTAGCCAAAGGCGTAGAGATTGCTGATGTTGACGATGAAACTCTCGGCTACAAGGTTGGCGCTGAACTTATTAAACAAGCTGCAAATAAGATGAACGACGTAGCTGGTGATGGCACTACGACCGTAACGGTTCTGACGTATCACATCTTGAACGAAGCTAATAAGCTGATTGCTGCGGGTCACAACCCTATGCTGCTTCGCAAAGGTCTCGAGGCGGCGGCGAGTGACGTGATCGCCAAGCTTGGCGGTATGGCCGAAGACATTAAGGGCAAGAAGTCACGTGTGGCCGAAGTGGCTACCATTAGTGCGGGCGACCAGGAGATTGGTAACCTTATCGCTGATGTGATCGATAAGGTTGGCAAAGAAGGTGTGGTTACGGTTGAAGAAGGCCAAGGCTTAGCACTCGAGAGCGAGGTGGTCGAGGGCTTTACGTTTGACCGCGGCTTTGTGAGCCCCTACATGGTGACCGACACGGCTCGCATGGAAGCTATTTATGACAAGCCAGCCATTGTTATCACCGATAAGAAGATTAGCTCGATCCAAGAGTTCTTGCCACTGCTCGAAAAGCTGGCGCAAGCAGGAAAGAAAGACCTCGTACTGATCGCTGACGATGTTGAAGGCGAAGCCCTCGGCACGCTCATTTTGAACCGCCTGAAGGGTGTATTTAATACGATTGCTATTAAAGCACCGGCCTTTGGCGACCGTCGCAAAGATGTACTGAATGACATTGCAATCTTGACTGGCGCCGAGGTGATTACCGAAGACCGCGGCATGACATTCGAGAACGTTGAGCTCGATGTGGTTGGTACAGCGCGCAAAGTTATTGTTACGAAAGACGAGACCACCATCATTGAAGGCGCTGGTACTAACGCGGCCGTGAAGGCACGCATTGATCAGATCAACGCCCAAATTAAAGCTGCAACGAGTGAGTATGACAAAGAGAATCTCGAGAAGCGTCGTGCAGCTCTCCAGGGCAAAGTGGCCGTGATAAAAGTCGGTGGTGCCACCGAAACCGAGATTGAAGAGAAGAAGTATCGCGTTGATGACGCTGTTGCAGCGGTAAAAGCTGCCCTCGATGAAGGTATTGTGCCTGGTGGCGGCGTTACGCTTGTGAACCTGGCTACCGGCATTACCGTTACAGGCGCTGACTCAGATGCTGCTGGAGCACAGCTACTCAAAAATGCTCTCGAGAAGCCGTTTAGAATTTTGCTCGACAATGCTGGTCTTAACCCCGACGAGTGGTTGCCACAGGTAAAAGCTGGCAAGGCTGGCTATGGTGTGAACGTGAACGATGCCACCAAGTTGGTTGACCTTAAGGCTAAGGGTGTTATTGACCCTGCTAGGGTTACCAAAGAGGCTATCCAGAACGCCGTTTCAATCGCAGGCACCGCCATGACCATGGGCGCACTTGTGGTAGATATCCCGGAACCGAAAGGCTCCGCTCCAGCTGCTCCAGATATGGGCGGCATGGGAATGATGTAACAAATCGCCCCAACGTAGCGTCACACAATTTAAAAGCCCCGCTGCTATGCAGGGCTTTTAAATTGCGAAAAGTGCCATTTTGTATTATGGTAGTTACATATCTCTGGGAGAGTTATTATGAAGTTACCATTCCAAAAGAAGTCGGTGCAGACACCTCAAATACCGCCAATGCCACCGGAAATTCAGCAGTATTATCAAGCTGAAAGACGTGAGCGCACTGGTGTTGCCTGGTTGCTGGCCATTGGCACCCTTCTTGTGACAATCGCAGTTATTGTGCTGCTTTTCTTTGGTGGTCGCTGGGTGTATCGCAAGATCGCTCATCGAAGTAGCTCGACCACAACCTCACAAAAGGGCTCTGGCTCTGGTAACGGGTCTAGTAATACATCGCAGTCCAAGAACACCGACAACAAGCCGTCACAAGGCTCGGGCAGTAGCCCATCAACCCCAAGCAACACCACGAACAGTGGTAGTACAACGAGCGGAGGCTCTGGTTCATCTAATACGGCGCCAACTACCACTACGCCACCGTCAACTGGTGTAGTACCTCCAACGGCAGCTCGCACCAACATCCCGAACACCGGGCCTGGTGACACGGTTGCTATATTCTTTGCTGTTAGTTTGGCCGGCTACTTATTGCACCGCTACGTACTTGCAAAAAAATAACAGCAAAAAAGCCACGGCACTATAAGTGTTGGGGGGCTATTTAACTTGGGCGTGTTGAGTGAAGTAGTTAATTTCGTTGATTACATCAAGCAATGCTTGAGCGCGCTCTTTCTCATCGGCAATTGCCTGAGCAGCATCGTAGGCTGTTTTGAGAAGACTTTGGTCATCTGAAGCCTGGATCATCATCATGGTGGTGCGGAACTTTTCCTCTGGCGTTTGATCAAGCTGATCCACTAGGGGGGTAAGCTGTTGCAGGGCCTGTTGCTTGAGGCTGAGCAGTTCGTCATCGTTGGCTGGAAGCGGGTTATCTGTCGGCGCATCATCTAACGGTGCATTGAGAATACCATCTGGCAAGGGCGTGTCAGATGCTGCTACTGGATCGGGTGTGCCACTCGAAGGCAACTCGGGCGTATCAAGGGGGTTGGCAGATGCGGGCACGCTTGGTGCGGTGCTAGCCATATTATCTGTTGTGCTTGCCATTGCCGGTGCAGGATTGGCCACTGGCGTATCACTTAGTGGAGCATTGGTCAGGGCTGCTGGCGGCGTAAAGTTATCAGAGCTAAACCCACTTACCGGGTTAGTTGTCTGTGTCTGTTGATCGTCATTACCGTACATGATCCCACCTTTTTGCCGCGCCTGCGGTCATGTTCAATTAAGCATTTGCAGTTTACAATGTATATCGTACCAGAGTGACTAATTAAACAAAAGCCTTGGAGGGTTGGATGCTAGATGATGTGAAAATGATTCATGAGCGGGATGCCCAGGATGCCCTTGGAATTGCCGAAAAACAATGGCAACAACTGCAAATTTCCTTCGACTTACCTGTCATAGAAGGGCCATTTAACAATGTGGTTCACGCAGGCATGGGTGGTTCGGCGCTCTGGGGACTGGTGAGTCAAAGCTGGCCGAGCTACAGCGTACCCTTTGAGCTGTGCCGCGATTACGACATCCCAGGCTATGTTAATAATCAGACACTATTTATTGCATCATCATATTCGGGTAACACCGAAGAAACGTTGGCTGCTCTTGAGCAAGCCGAGGCGAAAGGCGCCAAAATAGCTGTAATAACAGGTGGCGGTAAGTTGGCTGAAATTGCCCAAGCCAAAGGCTACCCACTGGCGTTGTTACCAAAATTTGAACAGCCTCGTTTTGCACTACTAGCGGGCTTCAGAGCACTCGTGACTCTCCTTGAACGAGCTGGTTTAGTGCCTGTCGATGATGCCGAGATAAATATACACAATGCTGGCGAATTTCTTAGGTCGGCCATTGAGGCTTGGAAGCCGACTGTTGCCACCAAAGATAACCCCGCCAAGCAACTTGCCCAGGAGCTTATGGGTAAAGCGCCGGTGGTGTATGCTGGGCCAAAGCTCTTCCCAGCCGCCTACAAGTGGAAGATTAGCTTCAATGAAAACGCCAAAAACGTAGCCTGGTGCAACCAGCTTCCCGAGTTCAACCACAATGAATTTAACGGCTGGGTCAGTCACCCCATCGATAAACCCTACGCTGTTGTTGACCTGCGTAGTAACCTTGAGCACCCACGTGTTCAAAAACGTTTTGAAGTTACTGAGCGACTCCTTTCTGGAAAACGGCCACGCACGCATATGGTGCAGGCGCAAGGCGAGACTTTGCTTGAGCAACTGGTGTGGACGATCGCTCTCGGCGACTTCGTCAGTCTTTACCTCGCACTGCTGAACGGTATCAATCCAACACCCGTTGAATATGTCGAAAAGTTTAAAAAAGCCCTCAATGAGTAAGTATATTCGCAACTTCTGCTATATCTGTGGAAATCGTGTGCAAGCATCATCTTCTAAGAGCTGGTATTGCAAGACGTGTGAAATGACGTTCTATGACAGCCCGCGCGCTTGTGCTGAAGTCGCCTTGTTTAACGACGAGGGTAAGGTACTGCTAGTGAAGCGTGCCTATGAGCCTTGGAAGGGTAAGTTTGATCTGCCCGGTGGCTTTGTTGAAGATGATGAAACTGCTGAACAGGCTATGCTCAGAGAATTACAAGAGGAACTAGGCCTTAGCAAAACCGAAATTCGCGGCAGCCAATACGTCACCTCATGGCCTTGCAATTACCCGTGGGGACAAGAAGCCTACAGTTTGCTAACAACTACTTTCGCTGCAAAACTACAACCAAACGCTGTGCCGCAGCCCAAAGATGATGTAGAAGATTATATCTTTGTGCGCGTAGACGACATCACTCCAGATATGCTTTCACTCGTAGATTGCCTGACAGTTATGAAGGAAGCTGAAAAACTGATTAACAAGCACCCTTAGCTGGCGTATAGTCATACTTCAAGGAGATCTTGCGGTGTCTAAGCATATCAACGAATATATCAAGCAGCTCGGAACTATTATGTCGGTATGGGCCCACCCAGACGACGAAACATTTAGTTGTGCTGGGATCATGTGTGCTGCTCGAGCGAACGGTCAAAATGTCGTTTGTATTACTGCTACCAAGGGCGAAGCGGGCGTGCAAGACGCCGCGCGGTGGCCGGCCGATCAACTGGCCGACATTCGTGCTGAAGAAATGGCCGAAGCGCTGCAAATACTCGGAGTAAACCAACATTACTGGCTTGGTTACCAAGATGGTCACGTAGCGGAAGTTCCCGAACACGATGCCATTGAACGCTTACGAGCCATGATTAGGCTGTATCGACCAAACACAATTCTCACTTTCGGGCCAGAAGGGATGACTGGGCACCCGGATCACTGCGCTATCTCCAACCTCGTTGCGCAAGCATCTATCGAGTCTGGCGCTCGGGTGCTCCACGCTGTCCAGCTCAGGTCTCGGTTTGAATACCTGAAAGCGGCCGACGAACAGTTCAATATTTTCTATAATATTGAACAGCCACCACTAGTCGAGGACAGTCAGGCTGCCATTTTGTTTCAGCTCCCCGAAGACTGCCTCCAAAAGAAGTTAGATGCTCTAAAAGCTATGCCATCACAGACTGAAGCCATGCTCACAGCAATGGGCGAGGACGTGGTGCGTGAAATGATACGGTTTGAAGTTTTTGTGTAGGTGTAGGCCAGTGCTAGATGGGAGTCTTTTTGAATCCCAACAGGTAGCCGATGTAGGCCAATAACAGATGAAGACCAAAATAAACCACAAAAATAGTAAGCATCACCCACAGCTGTGGCTGCATGAATATATAAATGGCGAGTAGGCCACCAATAATATAATCGATTTGATCGAATGGGAACCAGGGCTTGCCAGGCTGAACACCGCGCTGGCGTTTGAAGAAGCTCTCGATGGCATCGCCCAGGAGCGCGCCCGCGCCCAATACACAACCAGCCCAGAAGGGATGTAGTACGCCGACGGTATTATGATTCAGCGCACCTATAGCAAGCCCAGTGAGGCCACCAAACAGCGTACCCATAACTAAGCCGCGCCAGGTTTTATTGTCACCGAAGATACGCTTGCCTCGGTAACTCTTACCGAGGTCGAGGGGTGTCTTCCATTGGTTTATGTACGGTATCTTGTTAATGATAACTGGGCTCATGTTAGCGATGCCGGCGGGCAAGAAGAATAGCAGGGCCGCAAGATAGTCGTTCACGTGCGTTTTACCTTTCGGCGCAGATGATGGTACTTGGGATACAGTAAGGCACGCATGCTCGGCCGAGACGTTACTGGCACACCCTTGCTGAGTAAGTTAACAAGTGTCGCTTTGTTTGGTAACTCCGGCACATCGGTATATGTACGACCCAGGCCTCGCACACCGTGGGCATCACTGCTGGCGGCGCCAACCACATGATTCAGCTTAGCCCAAACTACAGCTTGAGCGCTGCGGTTCTGCAAGAATGCACGACCATTACAGACCTCGACAATATCCAACTGATCAACCAGCTCCTCCATAACACCAGGGTGTAGACCTTTGCGAATACTCTCAAAAGGATGCGGAATGTACACAATGCCGCCTTGGTCTTTAATATGTTTAATCGTTTCGAGCGGAGATAGGCGAGGTGGCACACGTTTCGTGAGGTACAAACCTATGATTTCACCACCAGTGCTCATAATCTCCTCGCCAACAATCACACGATCACCAAAACGTTCTTGCAAATGCAAGGCAAAGTCGATGTGGTTATGATCTGTTATGGCAATCATATCCAGTAGGTTGGTGCTTAACGCATGGGCGTACTGATCAGCCGTAATACCACCGTCTTTTGAGGCACTCGAATGCGTATGAAGGTCAATCTTGAACATTAGACAAAGTCTCTATTACACGGTACATGCGACCAAGCGCAGTATACCAAGCCAAGATCGCAATGATCGGAACAATAATTGCTTCCCAACCAAACAGCAACATAATGACCAAAAGGAACATGCGCACCTCAAAGCTCGCAATGCCGCCCCGGAAGGTTTTATTAAGCTGAGATTTAGCAACTTTACTGCCGCGTAGCACGGCTTCACCCCAGGCATTAATGTAGCTAGTGAGCAACGATCCGCCCAGGGCCACAACGAGCAATACCATGTACGTGGCATTACTGTACCAACATGTCTGACCAATACCGGTGCAGGTGGCCGTTGTGCTAGCCGCCGCACCAATTAGTCCAATGTAAACCAATACTTCTTTAATGCGATCACTAACCGAGTCAAGGAACATGCCACTATGGCTGGTGCGACCTTGCAGTCTTGCTAGTTCGCCGTCGAGGGTATCGAATAAGCCGAATATAAGAAGTAAACCACCTGCCCAAATAGGGTGATGAGTGGCAATCAGCCAGGCAATCGGTGCGTGGGCAAGCAGACCAATCACCGTGACCATGTTGGGCGTAAGGGCGCCACCACTAACCTTATTCAGAACTTTGGCCACTCGTCGCATGAAGGCACGAACGCCATTACGTACTACATCTAACAGTTTCATTGCTACCATTATAGCCTACCGAGCGTTATCCCTGTCACGCCCTCGTCCACTACCTTGAGTAGGGGGTTTGCTATAGCCAATCAGGAAAGCCAAGAACGAATGTTCTTTTGGCGGCTTTCCGTACCCTACGAAGGGTAGTGGACGAGGGTGTGACAAAACGTGTGAGCTATAATGTGGCTATGGCGCGAAAAACGGTGAACCGTGAGGTGCTCGTTGCATTACTGGTTTCTAACCTGGTGACAGTGGTGCTGTTTTTGCTGCGCGTCATCGTTACGAAAGATACGCGTTACTGGTTCTTATTCTGGAATTTATTACTGGCGTGGGTGCCGGTATTGCTTGCCGGGCTACTGGTGAAGCAACTGGCCAAACGTCGCTGGTCAGACCCCGTACCGCTTTTACTGACAGTCCTTTGGTTAGCTTTTCTGCCAAACAGTTTTTACCTTATGAGTGATCTTATTCATTTGCAAAACACTGGTGAAATAGGCTTGTTGTATGATGCTGTGCTGTTTTTGTCATGCATTTGGAATGGGGTGGTGGCAGGCATGCTCAGCATTTACTGGGTACACATCGCATTATTGAAACGCCGAACGGCGCGTTTTGCGTGGGGCATTATTAGCGCCATATTTTTGCTTACCAGCATTGCCATTTACTTAGGGCGTAATTTACGATGGAATACTTGGGATATTCTGGCTAACCCAGCAGGGCTTTTGTTTGATGTCTCAGAACGCATCATAAATCCACTGGCTCACCCCCAAATTTTTGTTACATCATTGACCTTTTTTATCTTACTTACGAGCATGTATTACGTGATCTGGACGTTTGTCCGTGCCTTGCAGGTTAAACCCCGTCGCTAATCTGTTATTATTAGACGCATGAAGGAGCAATTAATTGCTGCAATCACGACAGCAGGCAAGAGCCTATACGATGTCGAAGTTGACGTTAATTTAACGCGCCCCGAAGAGCAGTTCGGTGACTTTGCAACTAACGTTGCTCTACAACTTAGTAAACCAGTCGGTAAAAATCCTCGCGAGATAGCTGAGGCGATTGCGGCTGAGCTCAAAAAAACGTTGACCACACAAGTTAAAGACGTAACGGTGGCTGGCCCTGGATTTATCAACATTACGCTGATTGACGAAGCACTTGCCAATACAGCTTCTAACCGAACGCAGCCGTATAGTGGCAAAACCGTTGTTATTGAGACTAACAATCCTAACCCATTTAAGGCCATGCACATTGGGCACGCCTACAACGCTATTATGGCGGACACCCTAGCTAACCTGATTGAAGCAGGCGGTGCAACCACAAATCGTGTGAGTTATCACGGTGATGTGGGCTTGCATGTTGGGAAGAGTATGTACAGTTTGCTTCGGTATGTGGATGGTGACATATCCAAGCTAGAGGCCATACCTACTGAAGAGCGCAATAGCTTTATGTCGAAAATGTACGCGGAAGGTTCCAAGGCGTACAAAGAAGATGAGCAGGCCAAAACAGAGATTGATGCGCTTACCAAAGCATCGTTCACGCGTGAAGATCCGCTCTATGCGGCCGTGTACGACATATGTAAAGACTGGAGTTTTGCTGAACTCGATGCCATTGTGGCGCGCCTTAACAATAAGCCGACCGTCAAGCGTTTCTTGGAGAGTGAAGCCGATGGTCGTGGCGTGGCGATTGTTAAAAAGAATGTCCCCGAGGTGTTTTACGAAAGCGACGGTGCGTTGGTGTTTCCAGGCAGCAAGCATGGCAGCTTCGATAATGTGTTTGTCACCTCGAGAGGCTTAGGGCTATATGGTGCACGCGACCTTGGTCTCATGCAACTGAAGGACGAAGCGTTTCACGCTGAAAAAAGCTACATTGTGACTGCCGAAGAGCAGCGTGACTATTTTAAGGGTGTGATTGCCGCTGCCGAACTGTGTTTGCCTGAACTTCGCGGTGTAACAGTTAACATTTCGCACGGCACGGTTAAATTATCGACAGGCAAAATGAGTTCTCGTTCAGGTGATGTTATTGAAATTGCCTGGCTGTTTGACAGAATTGGCGAAGCAATCGCTGAGCGTGGTAGTACTCCCAACGATGAGTTAATTGCTGGCGCCCTGCGTTACCAATTCCTCAAAGTTCGCATCGGTGGTGATGTGGTGTTCGACATAGGTGAGTCGGTAAGTATTCAAGGTAATAGCGGTTCTTATTTGCAGTATGCCCATGCTCGGGCGTGCTCGATTCTTGCCAAGGCAACAAACAGTAATGATGGTGCATTAAACGAACTTCAGCCAGATGAGCGTAGTTTGCTGCGAAAAATGAGTGAATATACCGAGGTGGTAGACCTGGCGATGGGTGAGCTCATGCCACATCATATTTGCACCTACCTCTATGAGTTAGCCCAGGTGTTTAATCGGTTCTATGAGCATAATCGGGTGCTCGAAGATGAGCGAGAGGCGATTCGGCTTGAACTTGTGCGCCGTTATGCGGCTATCCTGCGTGATGGCCTTGCGTTATTAAACATTCCGACACCGGAGCGTTTGTAACCGTGACGATTGTGTT
This sequence comes from uncultured Candidatus Saccharibacteria bacterium, assembly GCA_964394925.1. Taxonomy (GTDB): domain Bacteria; phylum Patescibacteriota; class Saccharimonadia; order Saccharimonadales; family CAYLGV01; genus CAYLGV01. The sequence goes on from CAYMZG010000002.1 coordinate 143,183, forward strand.
TGACTTTGATGGCACCCTTGCCAACACCTACGGTATTGTATTGTCGTTATATAACGCCGAGGCGGCTAACTATGGTTTACGAACTATTAGCGCTGAAGACTGGGAAGCAATCAGGCGCATGCGCTTTAGTGAAATGTTAAAGTTCGCCGGTATCAAACCGCACCAGGTGCCCAAGTACCTCACCATTGGTAAACAAATTTTAAAAGGGCACATTGAACAGATTGAACTCTTTGACGGCGTGGTTGATATGATCAAGCGTCTGAAAACAGCCGGTCATGACTTGTTCGTGTTGAGTAGTAATGCCGAGGATACCATTCAGGCAGTACTGGAACGGTACGGCTTGAGTGAGCTGAGTGTTATGAAGAGCTCAAAACTATTTGGCAAAGCCACTTCTCTAAAACGACTCGTGCGGGTTAATAAGTTGCAGCCAGATCAGGTATGGATGGTGGGCGATGAAGTGCGCGATGTGGTTGCTGCCAAAAAAGCCGGCATTCACGCCATGGCGGTCACCTGGGGTTTTCACCTAAAAGAGATGCTAGCTCCGGCCAAACCCGATGCATATGCCGAAACGCCCGAACAGCTCACCGATTTTTTTGAGAAGTAACATGGTTGAAGAAATTCAAGACGCCTTAAAGCAAGTCTCCACTCCCGAGAAAGCTGCTAATTCAACACGTTTTTTTAAGTGTGGCCCAGGCCAATACGGTGAAGGCGATATGTTTATTGGTGTTACGGTGCCTGATCAGCGCAAGATTGCTCGAGCATATTTTCGCCCGATCCTTTTTAAAGATCTGAAGCGCCTGCTAAAAAGCCCGTGGCACGAAGGGCGTTTAACGGCGCTCCTCATGATGGTGATGAAGTTTCAAAGGGGCAATGAGGTGACGCGCCGAGCGCTGTTTGATCTGTATATGGACGAAATTGAACATATTAACAACTGGGACCTCGTAGATAGCTCAGCGCCGTACATTGTTGGACCGTGGCTGGAAGGGAACCCGTATAAAATGAAAGTGCTCAAGCGGCTAGCTCGCTCTGAGGTGTTGTGGGAGCGACGTATTGCCATGCTGTCTACGTTTTACTACATCAACAAATGCAATCGTGCCGACGAAGCGCTGCAGATTATTACAATTTTGTTACACGATGAACATGATCTGATTCAAAAAGCCGTTGGTTGGATGCTCCGTGAAATTGGTAAACGGGTTGACGAGGCTGTTCTGTGCAACTTTCTAAACGAGCATGCGCACAACATGCCACGCACGGCTCTTCGGTACGCTATTGAACGTCTCACCCCCGAACAAAAAACATTGTATATGCATCAGTAGTGTCCGTAAGCAGGGGGGTTTGCTATAGCCAATCAGGAAAGCCAAGAACGAATGTTCCTTTGGCGGCTTTTAAGTACCCTGCGTCGGATGCTGCTGATGCATATACATTTGGCGAGAGTGCGCTACAATATGCGTAAGCATTATGAAAACAGCGTTACTCTTGTATCCTCACCAGCTTTATCCTGTGCATGAACTTCCCAAAGTCGACACGGTGGTCGTTATGGAAGATCCACTGTATTTTGGGCGCGACCAGCAATTTCCACTGCAGCTTCATAAACAAAAGCTCATCTTACATCGTGCGTCATTAAGGCGTTACGTTGAGGAAGTGCTCTGGCCGGCCGATCTGAAAGTTGAATACATCGACCTGGATGTCTTTATGCAAACAGGGGAAGTGCTCGACCGTGTTAAGGGCGCTGAGCAAATCTTTGTTATTGATCCAACTGATGAAGTGTTGACGCGTCGTTTGCTACAGGCACGCCGTGAGCGCACCGACTTACCAAATCTGACCTTCCTGCCAAGCCCTAATTTCTATCTCAAGGAATCTGAGCTTCGCCAGTTCTTTAAAGAGAGTCACAAGCAACCGTTCGCGGACTTTTATCAGTGGCAGCGCGAGCGTTTCAATGTGCTAATTAGTGAAGACTATAAGCCAATTGGTGGCAAGTGGTGTCTGGAGAGCGGCGCACCGCGAAAATTGCCTGCCGAGTTACAATTGCCGAGTTTTCCAGTCTTTGGCGATAACTCCTTCGTGACTGATGCCACAAAATGGGTGAACGAACATTTTCCGGATAATCCCGGTAGTACCGATTTTATCTGGCCAACCAACCATGCCGAAGCAGTCGAGTGGCTTAATGATTTCGTAACAAATCGCCTCGATAGTTATGCTGACTATGCTGCCACGATTGATCCTCGTTCGCCGTGGCTATTCCACAGCCTACTCGCTAGTAGCGTGAACATTGGCTTACTAACACCTCAACAGATTGTCCAGGCTGCTATTGATCAACATAACAAACAAGCAGTACCACTCGAGAGTCTTGAACTGTTTATTCGCCAGGTGCTTGGCTGGCGCGAATTTACGCGTGGCCAGTACCTCACTGACGCCCACGAGCTACGAAGCCACAATCCATATGGCCATAAACGCAAGTTAACTGCCAAGTGGTACCAGGGGACAACGGGGATCCCGCCGTTCGACGACCTTGTTAAAAAACTGCTCGCCCACAGTTATGCCTACCAAGCCGAGCAACGCAATGTAGCCGCCAATCTTATGCTGCTGTGTGAAATTCATCCAGATGAGATACAGCGTTGGTTTAGCGAATTATGCCTCGACAGTTACGACTGGACGGTTGTACCGGCAGTCTATGGGGAGCAGCTGTTCGCTGGCGGGAGCACAGATGGCGTACCGCCCATTAGCCCCAGCGCTGACCTAATGGAAATGAGCCCCTACACGCATGATATTTGGGCCGATGTATGGGATGGTCTCTTTTGGCGCTTCGTCGAGAAGCACCAAACAGCCCTCGGTAAAAATCCGCACACTCGACACTGGGTAGGGCAGCTAAAGAGACTTGATGACAACTACCGACGCATTGTGCATTACCGTGCCGAAGATTTCCTGAATCAGTACACGACGTTATAGCGTACCACGCAGATATTGACAATTGGCAAGAAATGATACAATAGTAGCCTACGTAATGGAGTAGGACTGGTTCATGGCAGAAGCTAAGAAGACAACCAAGAAGAAACGTATTCAGAAGAGTGATGACGGCATGATCGTAACACTGCCGACAGTTAAAGTACCTGGCTGGCTGGAAGGGTTCGTGAGTTTTGTACGCGAACAGGGTGTTGTCGGCCTCGCCGTTGGTCTTATCCTGGGTGTAGCCGCAAAGTCGGTGATCGACTCACTTGTTAATAACATTTTTAATCCGATCATCGGCTTATTGTACGGTGGTGGTGACTTCAGTACGAAATACATCTGTTTAAAGCAAGAAATGCAGAATGGCAGCTTGGCTTGCACCAGCAAGCTTGGCTACGGCAGTTTCATTAACACGCTCATCAGCTTCATGATTGTGGCAGCTGTTGTGTATTTTGTGGTGAAAATCTTACGTCTCGACAAGCTTGATAAGAAAAAAGACTCTTAGACCCCCTGAATTTTCGGTATAATAAAGGTATGCAACTAAGTGATGAGGAGTGGCGTCATAAACTCACGCCCGAGCAGTATCGTGTGCTTTGTGAACAGGGAACTGAAGCCAGGGAGACCAAGGCTTGATGGACGACGATCTACGTAATCGATTCCGATCCACGCGCTCGTCTCGCCCCGAACCATATGGTTACGGAAGGCCAACTCGACCCGCGCCAAGGCGGACTCCCCCCAAGGCACCGCAACAGCCTGCTCCTAAACCAGTGAAGCCAGTACAAGCACCGCCTCCCAAGCCTAGCCCCGTTGCTCCTGTGCTCGCCCCTAAGCCCGCCGTAAGTCTCCCATCATACACCCCTGACACTTCTGAAAAATTTGACCTAAAACCAGCGCCCACTAAGAAAATACACCAAAAAAAGAAGCGTAGTAAAAAGAAGATTCTTATTATTTCATTAATTATCTTACTCATTGGCTTGGCAGGTGCAGGTGGTTATTGGTTCTATGCCAAATCAAAGAATAAACAGCCCGTTGCGAGCAATCAGCAATCTACTACCCCAACAGACTCCAGCCCACAGCGTAGTGGCACCATAAAGATGGTGGCCGTTGGTGATAGCCTCGCGTTCGACTCACTCACTAACGCTGCAAAAAAACCAGACGGCTCATACGATTACGCGCCAATGATGTCTAACTTTACGCCGTACTTCCAAAAGGCTGATGTTCGGGTATGTAATGAGTCTTCGCCTGGTGGTGGTGAAGCCGATGGCCTCTCCCTCAGCGGTTACCCAACGTTTAACGCTCCACTGGGCTGGAACACGAGCTTTGCTACGGCTGGATGTAATGTTATGAATCTGGCCAGTGAACACACTAATGACAAGGGTCAAACAGCTATCAATAACATGTTAAAAAGCTGGAGCGAGCAGAAGAATATTTTGGCAACAGCTGGGGCAAACAGCAGCACCGACGAGCAAAGCAAAGTCCGCTACTTTACTGTTAAAGATGTTACGTTTGCCTATCTGGCATACACTACCACGAGTGCTAACAAAGACGGGCAGCCATACGGCGTAAACATCTATAGCGATAACTTGGCAGACCAACAGATTGGTGAGGCACGCAAGAAGGCTAACCTAGTAATTGTGAGCATAAACTGGGGATCAGAGAATGGCGTCGATATTTCACCCGAACAGGATAAGATTGCTCAACATTTGGCCGACCAAAATGCAGATGTAGTCTTGGGTGGCGGCCCCCGTGTATTGCAACCGGTCAAGGTTTTGAGTGGCAAAAGTGGCCATCAATCACTTGTGTGGTTCTCACTCGGCAACTTCCTTAACTCCATGACTGGCGCAAATAATCTGGTAGGCGGCATGGCAATCATGGAATTTGATGCCAATTCATTAAAACTTAATGATCCAAAACTTATGCCGGTCTACATGCACTACGAATGGACGGCGCAACAAAAGGCCTCAAATAATGTGGCTGCCCGAACAAACTTCAAGCTGTACCCACTCGATCAGGCAGAGCCACTGTTACCAAAGTCACAGCTTAATACTTCTGTTGCAGCTCTAACAAGCCAAGCTTCGGCTACAATCACGAAATTTGCCCCCATCAAAATAATCACCAGCTCAGAATATTAACCCCAGCTTATTTATCCCAGGGTACGGAAAGCCGCCAAAGGAACATTCGTTCTTGGCTTTCCTGATTGGCTATAGCAAACCCCCTGGGATAAATAAGCTGGGGTTAATACAGAACATGTGGGGTATAATCGGGGCATATGAGTGACAAACAATACGTTCCAAAGAAGCTACTCTGGGTTGACCTAGAGATGACCGGCCTTGACCCAAAAGAAGATGTTATTTTAGAGGTTGCCGCCGAGATTACCGACATAAACTTTCAGACCCTGGCGAGTTATGAGGCACGCCTCAAACAAGATCATGACACTGTTGTAAAGCGCATGCAGGCGAACATCTGGTGGAAGGAATTTCCAGCAAACCGTGACCAGTTTATTGAGAAGCTCGATGAAGGCAAAGCTCCTGAGGTGGTGGAGCAGGAATTAGTTGCGCTTGTTAAGGAGCAATTTGGCGACGACTTGGCCGTTCTGGCAGGCAACTCTATTCATAATGACCGAAGTTTTATCTCGCAGTGGATGCCAAATCTTGATTTGCTGCTGCACTACCGCATGCTTGATGTGTCGAGCTGGAAGCTGGTTATGCAAAGTCGCTATCAAGTACAGTTTGAAAAGCCCGATGTCCACCGTGCCTTCGATGATATTCAAGCCAGCATCGCCGAACTTGATTTTTACCTCGATTGGTTCAAGAAGCACCAGGATAGTAATTGAATGGATCATAAAACAGTTGAGACATATGTGCTCAGTATGCCCAATGCCCAGCTGACATATCCATTTGGTGAAGGGGTTGCTGTGTATAAGGTGAACGATAAAATGTTTGCGCTCATTCAGGAGGGGCGCGAGCCAGTTCGCATCAGTCTTAAGTGCGACCCACAGCTTTCAAAACTACTTCGAGAACGGTACGAGACGGTTATGGAGGGCTATCATCTAAATAAAAAACACTGGAATACTGTGTTGTTGAGTGGCCAACTCCCCTGGGAGGATATCCAGGGGCTCATTCGGCACAGCTATGATTTAGTGGCGGGCATAGACGAGGCAGTACCAACTATTGACTAGTCGGTGCATTACCGTCTGGCACCAACAGGGCAATTTGTTGGTCGTAAGCTTTCAATGTATCACGAGATTTCTTGCTACTTACCTCTGTGCGTAGTCGTTCGAGGGTGCGACGATACGTTAAGAGTTGCGTCTTATAAACGAGACTAAACGTTTGATCAAATTGATTAGTTTGATCCGCGGCGGTTAGGGTTGCATCGGTTTTTGTATTCTTGCCAAGTTGTAATTGTTTTTGTGAGACCTTAACCCCAGCTTTCTTGGCCATCGATTGGATTGGCCCTTGCTGTGAAATGATGGTGTATTTTGCTGTCACGGCATAGTTCTTGGTATCTGACTGCTTGGCCTTATTGATACCAATATCGGCAATGCGAATCAGTTCGGCTTGTTGTTGCTCGAGGCTGGTGAAGTCTTCTTTGGTACCACCACTTGAACCGGTTAGTAGCGAGAAGACAATAACGCCCACAATTAGCAAGAGAGCTAGCCCCGCTACAAAGATCAGTATTCGTTGCTTTTTGGAATTGCCACTTGGTAGCATAGAGCGTTTCTGTTTGGGTGCATCGTTCAAAAAGTCATACGGATTATGAGGGCTCCCGCCAGGTGCTATTGGTGGTGGTGCGGGTGGTGCGTTGTGCGCGTGCATAAGCATTATCATATAGGTGAACGGGGGTCTGGTAAAGTGGCTTATGCTGATCAAACAGATAAGAATAGCTGGACAGAGGCGTTACCACCTGCCAAACTTGTGGTATGGATGCGGTAGAGGACATAAAAGCACGGTTGGCAATCGAGGATGTCGTGAGTGAATATGTGCAGTTAAAACGGGCTGGCCGAAACTTTAAAGGCCTCAGTCCATTTAATGAAGAGAAGACGCCAAGCTTTGTGGTGAGCCCCGAAAAACAGATATGGCATGACTTTAGCTCGGGCAAGGGTGGCAACATGTTTAGCTTTGTTATGGAGATGGAGGGTGTTGATTTTCGGGGTGCTATGGAGCTGCTGGCACGTAAGGCGGGCATTGACCTCGACCAATACCAAGGGCGAACTCGCAGTAACACGAAACTCAAAGCACGCCTACACGATGCGCTTGAGGCGGCTGCTCATTTTTACCAGGTGCAATTTAGCAAGAACAAGACAGCCCTCGAATATGTGCTGGGCAAACGGCAGTTTGCTAAAGACACCGCATTATTGTTCCGATTAGGCTATGCTCCGAATAACGGTACTGCCTTAATCGACTTTCTGAAGAAAAAAGGCTTTACCGAGAAAGAACTACAGCAAGCGGGTCTAACTGCCAGGCGCTATAACGGTATAGGAGACATGTTCCGTGGTCGTTTGATGATTCCCCTACAAGACCCGCAGGGGCAGGTGATTGGTTTTACGGCGCGCCTGCTCGACGACGACCCAAACGCCCCAAAATACATCAATACGCCCCAAACGGTGTTGTACGACAAGTCGCGCCATGTATACGGACTGCATTTGGCGAAAGATAAGATTCGTCGTGAAGGTTTTGCAGTTTTGACCGAAGGAAACCTGGATGTGATTGCCAGTCACCAAACGGGCGTGACCAACGTGGTGGCAACGGCAGGCACGGCACTCACTGAGCCACATTTGAAAAGCATTGGGCGCTTCGCGGGTGACATTCGCTTGGCCTTTGATGCTGATAAGGCTGGACTGGCTGCTACCGAGCGTGCCATTCCAATTGCCAGTAAAGTTAACGTTTCATTAAGTATTATTAGTATTCCCGAGGGCAAAGACCCCGATGAGTTAATTCGCAATAACCCCGTTTTATGGGAAGAGGCGATTAGCCAACCGCAATATGCTTTGGACTGGCTGATTGATCGTTATCAGGCTCAGCTCGATCTCTCCACCGGGCAGGGTAAACGACGATTCAGTGACGTCTTACTCCCAACAGTACGAGGTTTGCAAGACCCGGTTGAGCAGGATCATTATCTTCAGCAGATCGCTCGGTTAACAGGGGTGCGCGTTGAAGCGCTCGAAACCAAACTTGGTACCGAAGATGCACCCAAACGATTGCGTAAGCGCGTGCCAGCTAATAACATACAGCTCGATCAGCAGCAACTAGAGTGGGCTAAGGCACAAGATCATTTGCTGGCTATCACGCTTATGCGGCCGGCCACGCGTGATTTACTCGATATTGTAGATCCGGAGATGCTGCCGCAAGAAACAGGTCGCATACTGTTAAATTACCTCGAGGCTCACCCAGATTTTGATGGTAACCTACAGCACGCCCCACTTTTGCGTGAAATTGCCGACTATGTTAAAATAATCGCATTACAGTACGAGGCGTTATTTATAGATTTAGATGAGCACGAAGCGCGCTACGAAGGCAATCGGCTCAGGATCCGCCTAATTGATACATATGTAAAAATCAAAAAAGCTCAAATAGCAGAGGCCCTCCAGACGAGTGATGACGACCTGTCACGGCAGTTACTTGCCCAAGTCAAAGCGCTCGATATGCTTCTCAAAAAAGGCCAAGAACAGCTAAGTTAATCTCTTTATAAGGAGTACGAATGGTAGCAAAAGCAAAGACCAAAGCAGCGCCAGCTGCGCCAGCGCCCGATGAAGGCATGGTAGCTATAAAAGACGAGTTGGTTACCAAGGCCAAGGCGGCCGCCAAGATTGATCAAAAAGTAATAAATGCTGCGATTCCCGATGTGCCAGAAAACGCCGAGATTCTTGATCAGCTATACACAGAGCTTGCCGATGGTAACATCGAGATTACTGGCGCTCCTGAACCGACTGTTGATTTTACCGATGAATGGGCTGCCGAAGACGACGAGGAAATCGTTATTGACGAAAAAATGTATCTCGACGATATTGCCGACGACTCTGTTCGTTTGTACCTGCGTGAAATTGGTAAAATACCTCTGTTAACCGCAGAAGAAGAGCTTGAACTTGCGCAGCGCGTGGTAGCGGGTGACAAGCGTGCCAAAGACCAAATGGCCGAGGCTAACATGCGTTTGGTGGTATCGATTGCCAAGCGTTACGTTGGTCGTGGACTTGATCTTCTCGACCTCATTCAAGAGGGCAACACGGGTCTACTTCGTGCGGTTGAGAAGTTCGACCCTGACAAAGGCTTTAAGTTTTCGACCTATGCTACCTGGTGGATTCGCCAGGCCATTACACGTGCTATCGCTGACCAAGCCCGTACCATCCGTATTCCGGTGCACATGGTGGAAACCATCAACAAGTTGCTGCGTACGCAGCGCCGCTTAACCCAGGAACTCAACCGCGAACCAACCAACGAAGAAATTGCCAAAGCGATGGAAATCGACGTTGAAAAAGTTGAACACATCATGAAGATCAAACAGGATATTTCCTCGCTCGATGCTTCAGTGCGTGATGACGAAGAAGACTCAGTGCTGGCTGACTTTATTGAAGACGAAGATACTATTAGCCCTGAAGAATCGGCGACCAACCAGCTTTTGAAAGAGCATGTTAAAGATATGCTCGGTGCGCTTACCGAACGAGAACAAAAAATACTCAAACTGCGTTTTGGTCTAGAAGACGGCAAAAGCCACACGCTCGAAGAAGTAGGTCAGGAGTTCAGTGTGACACGTGAGCGCATTCGTCAAATCGAAGCCAAGGCCCTTGCTAAGCTTCGCAAGCACAAAGACGCAAAGAAACTCCACGACTATATTAAGTAGTGCAGTGAACGGTTACTTCGAGGTACAATACAATTGATGAGAATTATTGGAATTGGCGGATTACCACGTAGCGGCAAGGATGCACTTGCCGAGTTGTTTATGAAAGACGGCTACTTTGGTATCTCATTCGGCGACGTAGTACGTGGTTTTTCATATGAGCGCCATAAAGATAAGCCGGATCCTATCTCTGTTGAGAACATGACTGAAACCTCTAACTGGCTCCGTGAGACTCGTGGGTCAGACGTTATTCTGCAAGAGGCTTTGAAGGCGTTTGAAAAGGCACAAGCCGAAGGCGGTAATTATAAGGGGCTGTTACTTTGGAGCGTGCGTGCACCCGTTGAAGTCGACTGGATACTGGCTCACCATGGTGGCTTGGTTTGGATTGAAGCTGATCCTGAGGTGCGTCACGAACGCTGGCTGAAGCATCTGCGCGAAGGTGAGATGCCAGTTTCACTCGAAGATTTTACCCAACAGGAAATGCTCCAATGGAAACCACAACCAGGCATACCTGAGGCGGTGCAAATGAACATCGCATACGTAAAAGAAAAAGCCACCTTCACGCTCGTTAATAATGAGGATGGTTACGAGACTTTCCTGGATAAAGCCAAGGCTCTGGCTAAAACAATCGAGGCCCAGAAGTAGCTTATGGATAAGGCTGTAAGTAACATTGGTGCATTCAGCACACAATTAGATCAATACAAGCGGCTCATCGACAATGACCTCAAAACCTACAGCAAACATGTGCAAAAAAGCACCCTGCAAAAATACGGTGCAAACGCTCGTTTAGAAACTGACATTTTCTTAAGCATCCTTGATCGTGGCGGCAAGCGTATCCGTGGCGCGTTGGTATTACTTGGTTATGAAATGTCCGGTGGCAAGAACCAGGCAATGGCTTTGCAAGCAGCTCGAGCAATTGAAATGCTGCACGCTTATATTTTGATGATTGATGACATTCAAGACCGCTCAGTGCTGCGACGCGGCGGCCCCACTGCTCACATTATGCTGGCTGATTATCACCGCAAGCATCAGCTGGCTGATGATCCGGACCATTTTGGTATTGCCATGACCATGAACTCAGCTCTCGCAGGCGCCCATGCTGCACAAGTTATTCTGGCAAACCTCGATACGTCTGAAGAAATCCGATTAAAGGTCATTTCAATTACCAATCAAACGATGATGATCACCGCTCACGGCCAAACCGACGACATTATGAATGAAGTTGTTGCCGAAGTAACTGATGACGACATTCGCCGTGTACTAGAATGGAAAACAGCACACTATACGTTTTTGAACCCGTTGCATGTGGGGATGGTGCTGGCTGGTGCTGATTGCCATGCCACCGATGCTATTACTGAATATGCTATGCAAGCTGGTATGGCCTTTCAGATTACCGACGACATTGTTGGTGTGTTTGGCAGCGAAGAAGAGACAGGTAAATCATCAATGGACGATATTCGCGAAGGTAAGCGAACCATGCTCATGGCCTATGCCCTTGATCATGCTGAGGCAGCCGACAAAAACTTCTTGATTCAAATGCTTGGCAACCAGCAGTTAACACCAGCAGAATTTGACCGCTGCAAAGCCATTTTGGTTGATACGGGTGCGTTGGCATATGCCAAGAAAACAGCCGCTGATCACATTACGCGTGCCCAAGCTTCGTTGAGCAAAGAAGCTGACCGTTGGTCTGAGCAAGGTGTGCAGTTCCTGAACGGCTTGGCCGAGTACCTGTTAGAGCGGACCAAGTAAGTCTGAGTTGTTCGTTGCTTGAGCCTTGAGCATGGTTAGAACGTGTTCACGAGTATGATGATTATTGGCATAGCGCTGTATCTCACGGATGAGTACAAACAAGATGGCTGCGCCAAACGCATAGGCCCAGTCGACTGCGCTTAACGGGCCTGCCCCAAAGTAGGTGTTAATTATCGGGTTGTAGATAATGTTTAGAACGCAGAACATTGATGCTGCCATGGCAACTGCCAGTGCGCGGTTATGAAGTTGGTAACGTGTGAATAAACCGCGCCGCGAGCGTCGCTGCAAAATATTCAGTAATTGGCAAAGCACAATGGTGAGGTAGGTAAGGGCTGTTGCTTTGGCGTACAGGGCAGGGTTGTTGATGTTTACATTTGCCGCCTCAACACCGTTACGGCTGAAGAACAACATAAAGTTTATGAAGGCAAAACCACCGATTAAAATACCGCACCAGAGCAGGTCGGTGATGCTGAAACGATTCAAAATATGATCATGCTGATCGCGTGGTTTGTCGCCCATCAGTTCGCCGTCGGCTTGATCCCAGCCCAAGGCTGCAATCGGGAAGAGCTCGGCTATCATGTCGATGGCCAAGATTTCCATAACCGTTAGGCTCAGTGGCACATGGAACGCTGCCAGAACCACGAAACTAACCAGGTTAACCACAAGTTCTGCCGAGTTACTCGTAAAGCAACTCAGCGTTGCTTTTTTGATGTTTTGGAAGATTACACGACCTTGCTGAATCGCTCCAACCAGGGTAGAGAAGCTGTCGTCGAGTAGCACAATCTCGGCCGATTGTTTAGCTACATCGGTACCCGTGCGGCCCATGGCTACACCTATGTCAGCGCGCTTGAGAGCCGGCGCATCGTTAATGCCGTCACCCGTTACAGCTACGACTTTTTCGTTGGCTTTTACCAGACCAACAATACGAAGCTTGTCTTCTGGGCTCACGCGACTAAAGATCACACCACCCCTGGTAGCGAGGCGTAATACTCTGGCATCATCGAGTTGTCGGAGTTCCTCGCCACTTACCACAATGATGTCCTGACCGGGTTTTGCCAGGCCGGCTCGTTTAGCAATAGCTTCTGCAGTAAGGGCAAAATCTCCAGTTACAATCGAAATGTTAATGTGTGCATCATGAGCTGCTTTCATGGCTGCTGGTACTTCGTCGCGTAGCGGATCAACCATGCCAACCATGCCTAGCCAGGTGAGCCCCGTCTCGGCTTCTTCCATAGTGAGTTTCTTAAGATTAGTGCCTTTCGGAAGAACCTTATAAGCATAGCCAAGGTTTCGCGAAGCTTGTTTAGCCCACTTGTGGTTCAGGCGATCGATCATGTCTCGGTCGGTTTGCGTCATTTTGCGGTCGCGCTGGCTGAGCCAGAGCTTATTACAGCGGTGCAAAATGCTTTCGGGTGCGCCTTTTACAAAGATATAATGCTCGCCATTCTTGCCAAATGAACGCACAGAGCTCATGCGTTTTCGAGCAGAGTCAAAAGCAAACTCCTTGAGCTCAGGCGATTGTTCGTCTAGGATCTTAGGATCAAGACCAGCTTTTTGCGTGAGTGTCAGTAGCGCTCCCTCAGTTGGATCGCCAACCACATACCACACGGCGTGTTCATCATCTGGGGGGCTCACGGTAGCATTACTAGCAAAAGCGCCCGCCGAGAAGAACAACGAGAAATTCTCCAGTTCTTTGGCGCTCAGACTCTTGCCGTGTCGGTTGGTAATGGTTCCGTTTGGTTCGTAACCAGTGCCGTTTACGCCAAAAACCGAATTGCCAATTAATAGGCGTTCAACAGTCATTTGGTTTTTGGTTAAGGTGCCGGTTTTATCGGTACAAATAACTTTGGTGGCCCCAAGTGTTTCTACGGCCGATAGTTTTTTAACCAAAGCACGGGCTTTGGCAAGTTTGCTGGCGGCTCGGGCCAGGGCAGTGTTAATTTCGGCTGGCAAGCCTTGTGGAATGAGTGAACTGGCAATTGCAATAGCGTAGAGGAAGGCGTTCTTAATGCCAAGCCCGAGGTAAATGCTGGCAGGGAGCAGGAACAAACAGAGAAAAACGGTGCCTTGTGTTACACGCCCGGCAATATGATTCAACTCGCGCTGCAAGGGGCTAACGTCTGCCGTGGTGTCGGCGCTCAGCGAGGCAATGCGCCCAAGTTCGGTCTGCATGCCAGTGGCCATGGCAACACCAAAGCCGTGACCGGTTGCCACTGTGGTGCCCATAAATACCAAGTTGTGACGGTTGGCGAGCTCCACATTACCGCTCATGGGATGCGTAAATTTTCGCGTGGGGTTTGATTCGCCGGTTAACGCAAAGTCATTGGTAGAAAGTTCCGACTCTGTGAGCAAGCGCAAGTCAGTTGGAACACTGTCACCCTCTTCTATATATACTATGTCACCCGGCACTAGTTCGCTGGCGGCTACCGTTACGATAGTGCCATTGCGGCGTACTTTGGCTTCGGCAACCACTAATCGCTCGAGGCTTTCCATCAGCTTCTCGGCTTTATATTCCTGCGAAAAGCCAATGATGGTGTTGAACATGACAAGGGCCAACAGGACCACCGCAGTATGAGAGTCACCGAGTAGCAGACTGATCACCACACTGACAAGCAGCAAAACAATCATTAAATCCTTAAACTGACGAGCGTATTTATGAAACGCGCTCTCGCGGTTTAGCTCTTGTAACTTATTTGGACCGTATTGCTCGAGTCGTTTATGGGCTTCGGCTGGCGCCAAGCCATGTTGAAGATCAGACCCTAACTCTTTGAGAACTGTCTTTGTATCTTGTCGGTAATAGGCTAGTTGTTTATCGCCCACCATATTACGCTTAAGTATACGCTAAGTTCATGGCTTGAAACACCCCTTGGCTTGGAGGGTACTTATAAGCCGCCAAAGGAACATACGTTCTTGGCTTTCCTGATTGGCAATAGCAAACCCCCTCCAATCCAAGAGGTGATTCAAGCCAGCCTGTTTACATAAACATAAGAGTAATAGGTAGCGTATACTGTAAATAATGAGTGATACAGAGGTGACAACGAAGGCCAAAAAGAAACTAGCCATTATTGATGGCAAGTCAGTGTTTTACCGGGGTTACTATGCTATGCCCAACCTTGCCACCAAAGACGGCACGCCAACGGGTGGTGTGTTTGGCTTCGCTACTATGGCACTCGAGGTCATTCGTCGTCTCAAACCTGATTATGTGTGCGTAGCTTGGGATAAACCCAAGACGAATATCCGCAAACGACTCGAGTTATATCCCGAATACAAGGCCGGCCGCAAGCCCGCACCACCAGACTTTTATGAACAAGTGCCACTCCTTCATGAACTCCTTGAGGCATTCGGTTGGCCGCTGTATGAACTCGATGATTATGAAGCCGATGACATTATGGGCACATTGGCTACCCAGGCCGCCAAGCAAGATATTGAGTCCATGCTTATTACATCAGATCTCGATATGCTACAGCTGGTTGATCCACATATTCACGTGTATGCTCTCAAGAAGGGCCTCAGTAATATTGAACTGTATAGCCCAAAGAGTTTTGAGGCCAAGTACGGCATTCGTCCCAACCAGTTCCTTGATTTGAAGGCGTTAAAAGGGGACAGTTCCGACAATATTCCGGGCGTGCCCGGCATTGGCGAAAAGGGCGCCACAGAATTATTGCAAGAACATGAAACACTGGATGGCGTATACGATAATCTCGTGCTCATTAAAGACAGCATGCGAAAAAAACTAGAAGCGGGCAAAGACCTAGCATACCTCAGTAAGCAGTTGGCGAGTATATGGACTGATGCACCTCTGGCGCTTGATCTAAATGCAGTCGATGGTCACCATATCAAGCCAGAAAAAGTACTAGAACTGTTGCAGCGCTTTGAGTTTAGAAGTCTGGCCCGACAACTACCCGAAATCATGCAAGTTGCGATCAGTGATCATCAGGCTGCCAACGGACGCGCCCAACAACTCAAAGGGGGCAATAACATTGTTATTACAGACACCGTGCAGCTCAAACAGGTATCTTTGGCGGGTGCGGACCATGTCTATGTGCACTCGCGCTCTGCTGGCAAGCACGGCCGTGACCCGCAAGTACTAATCTTAACTACAGACAACAAGACGGTTTATACTATTGACCTTACAAAAGTAGATCACGCGGCTGTCGCAGCACTACTCCAATCAGTAAAAAGTCTTGTTGGCTACGATGTTAAATATTCATTAAAAGTACTGCTCGAACTTGGTGTAACTGAATTGCCAGCAGTAAAGCACGACGTATTAGTTGGTGCTTTTTTACTCAACTCGCTTATTCGTGAACAATCCCTCACCGATCTGGCTCAGGCTAGCCTAGACTATGAAGGCTCGCCCCTTGAAGAGGGAGCTCCCGAAGACGTTATGGCACGTGCCACTGAGTACATTGCGGTCATTCGAGCGTTGTATGAACAGCAAGCCACCGACCTTGCGAAGCTCAAAAAAATGCACACCCTGGCTGAAACAGTAGAGTGGCCAGTTATTGTGGTGTTGGCACGCATGGAATATGTAGGTATAAAGCTCGACACCAACTACTTGGGCCTGATGGCTGAACAACTTTCTGATGCAATTTCTGACCTCGAACAACAGATCTATGGCTATGCCGATAAAGAGTTTAATATCAGTTCGCCCACGCAATTAGCAGACGTATTATTTAATGTTTTACAGCTCCCAACCCAAGGCATTAAGAAGGGTAAAACGGGCTATTCAACAGCCGCGACCGAGCTGGCCAAGCTGCGCGAAGCTCACCCGATTATTGATTTTATTTCGCAGTACCGCGAAGTTACCAAGCTTAAGAGCACATACGTTGATACATTACCCAAGCAGGTCGATGAACAATCACGTGTTCATACCACCTACGCCATGACCGTGGCACAAACAGGGCGCCTCAGCAGCAATGATCCAAACCTCCAAAACATTCCGGTGCGGACTGATCTTGGCAAACAGATTCGAACATCTTTTGTTGCGGGTGAGGGCAACGTGTTGGTGAGTGCCGATTACAGTCAGCAGGAACTACGTCTCGCAGCCTACTTAAGTGATGACAAAGACCTGATTGAGATGTTCAACAACGATGTTGATGTGCATGTGGCTACAGCCGCCGAAGTGTATGGCCGCGATCCCGAAGACGTTACCAAGAATATGCGCCGTGAGGCCAAAGTGGTTAACTTTGGCATCATGTACGGCCTCAGCACACACGGCTTAGTCGAAGCCACCGGCATGACGTATGAACAAGCGCAAAATTTCATAAAACGCTATTTCGAAGTTCGTCCAAAACTCATTGAGTATCTTGATGGTGTCAAAAAACAGGCCAAAGAGCAGGGTTACGTGGAAACCATCATGGGCCGTCGTCGACCAACGCCAGATGTAAACTCCTCTAATTTTGCCGTGCGAGAAGCTGCCATGCGGGCTGCCGTAAATGTGCCATTCCAGGGGAGCGCAGCCGATATTATGAAGCTGGCAATGGTCAAAATACAGGCCAAGCTGGAGGGCACAACAGCCAAAATGTTATTACAAATTCATGATTCGGTCATAGTTGAATGTCCTGAAGCCGATGGCGAAACAATCGCTGCACTACTCAAAGAAACCATGGAAGATGCATTTCCTTTGCCAATCAAGCAAACCGTCGACACGTCGATAGGTCATAACTGGGGCGAGCTCTAAATCAAAAAGCATAATGGTATTGCAATTAACAGCAATTTGTGTTATTATTTAGCTTGGAAGTAAGATTTTTGTATGAGATACGGAATAGCAGTTATTATTATCGCGTTGTTCGCCGTACTGGGCGTCGTTATACTTGTTAACCGCAATAACACCACTCCAAGTGGTCAGCCCACTACTAAAACGGTTACCTTAAGTGATTCTGACTCTTCACCAACAGCATCTATTAGCTGGACGCAACAGGGAAGAATCGTTGGTAACAACCAGTTTAACTCCATTCGAGTTACGGTGACGCCAACCTACAGACGCCTCGAAATTTTGAATGGCTACCAAAACACCGTGGTACGTTCAAACGACTACGAAAACAACCAAGATGCCTACAACACCTTCGCCCGGGCCCTTGACCTCCTAAAGTTTGGTCGCTCACGAACGGTGTCGAATCCGAATGTTGAGGGTGTTTGCCCATTCGGTAACCGTTTCTTGTATAACTTTAATGCCAACAGCCAGCAACTTGTGAACACTTGGTCGGACACCTGTAACGTGTCTAACGGTACGTATGCTGGATCAAACGCAGTTTCAACTGGTCAACTTTTCCGAAATCAAATCCCAGACTATAGCCGTCAGACTAACAGCGTCTCATTGTAAACCTTGCTAGAATAGCAGGGTGATACATGCGATTATTTTTGATTGTTTTGGTGTGCTCACAGCGAGCTCATACTGTGAGATTTACCATATGGCTGGCGGTGACCCCGTCAAAGACAACGACTTTCTAACAAATGTACTCGCTGCTGCCAACGCTGGGTACATATCTACCGAGGAGCGAGATGAGCAAGTTGCTAAACAGCTCGGCATTAGCAAAGCGAAGTGGGCTGGAGCGTTGCAGAAAGGCGATCAGCCAAATGAACGTCTTTTACAGTATATTATTGAGCTTAAGCGGCGGGGCCTCAAGACCGCCATACTAAGTAACACGAGCATCGGCACACTACAGCATGTCTTCACGCGCGACCAACTTACACTATTCGATGAGCTGATTGTGTCGGCCGAACTTCATATAACCAAGCCGGATCCACGGATTTATCAGCTGGCTGTTGAGCGCCTTAATACAGAGACAAACAAATGCTTCTTCACAGATGACAACGCTCAAAATGTGATCGCTGCTCAGGCTGTTGGCATGCAGGCTATACAGTACAGCACACTGCCTGAATTCAAAACTACCCTTGAGGCAGCTTTGGCTCAAAATAAAGCCGTGTAGTGGTTGACTGGTGGGTGTACAATATAGGTACCTTGCTAAAACAGAAAGGCTTCGCATGACAACAATAGAAACACCATATGGTCTTACGCACGTCGATGATTCATTAGGAATTCCTGTTTTTGGTTCTGCGAGTGCCTTTGAGGATGAAACCCCACGGTCACAGGTTAATCATGGCCCCGAGACGGTTTCGCCACCAGAGGTAAAGAGCATAAGCGCACTGTATGAGAAGTGGGGTGCGTTACTTCCGGTTACAATTGAATCTGTTAGCCCTGAATCCTAATTATTAAGCGTTTGTCGGTTGACAGTTTGTCTTGTAGTTCATGAAGCCGCAGACGTAAAGCACCCGCCAAAGATGCACCCTTAACACTTATGATGATTTGCCATTGCTGCATGGTTACCTGACAGTCCGCACCAAAGTTTTCACGAACAAAGGCCTTAGTTTGGCTAATTTCGGGTGGTTCGGCAAAAGCCTTACTTTTTCCGGCTAGCAGGTCTCCAAGGGAATCACTCATACCCCTATTGTACAATGGTACTATGCCGGAGTTACCAGAAGTCGAGACGGTGCGTCGCGGTTTGCAGCAGTTTTTGCCAGGCAAGCAGGTAGTCACCGTTACGTTTGATTGGCCTAAGAGCTTCCCAAACGCGCAGGCCGATGTTGAACAATTTTTTGTCGGGGCCAGTATTACAAGCGTGCGTCGCCGAGCCAAAGTTTTAATGATCGACCTAAACACAAAGCATACGCTGGTGATTCATCTTAAAATGACTGGGCAGTTGGTGTATCGTGGCGGCCCGGAACGTTTTGGGGCAGGTCATCCCAATGATAGCCTAATTGGCGCGCTACCAGATAAAAGTACCCGCGTGGTAATTACATTCAAAGACGGCAGCCAGCTATTTTTCAATGATTTCCGTAAATTTGGTTGGATGAAACTTTTTCCAACCGTCGAGGTGCCAAATATCGATTTCTTTAAGACGGTCGGTCCTGAGCCACTGAGCACGGACTTTACTCAAACAATCTTTCGTGAGCGGTTGCACCGTCGAGCGAACACAAATATAAAGGCGGTACTCCTTGACCAGACGGTGATTGCCGGTGTGGGGAATATTTATGCCGACGAATCGCTATGGGGCGCCAAGCTCCACCCCCAAACAGTCGTGAAGAACATCTCAACACGAAAGCTCAACAAGTTATACGAAGAAC
Source organism: uncultured Candidatus Saccharibacteria bacterium (assembly GCA_964394925.1). Taxonomy (GTDB): domain Bacteria; phylum Patescibacteriota; class Saccharimonadia; order Saccharimonadales; family CAYLGV01; genus CAYLGV01. Next base: position 162,827 of record CAYMZG010000002.1, read on the forward strand.
TTCGCTACGTTTTGGCTTTGGCTATTGAAAAAGGTGGCTCTACCGATAAAAACTATGTGAATGCCGAGGGTAAACGTGGTAGCTATCTCATGTTTGCTCGTGTTTTTAGGCGCGAAGGGCAGGCTTGTCCGCGCTGCGGCACAACAATTATCAAAACGCGCGTAGCTGGCCGCGGTACCCATGTGTGTCCAAAGTGCCAAAAGCTTTCGAGCTGAACTGATACAATAGCAGGCACATGATTATTACGTTAACCGGGAGTAACGGATTGATGTTGCAACAACGTTTGCAACAGCTCACTCATGACTTTGTTCAGACGTATGGCGATATGGGGTTAGAGCGCTTTGACGGGGAAGAGGCCGAATATGACCGCATGCGTGAAGCTTTAGAAAGCCTGCCATTCTTGGCCGATAAGAAAATGGTGATACTGCGTACACCAAGCGCCAACAAACAGTTTGTGGAGCATGCCGAAAAGTTGCTGTCGGAACTTCCCGAAACAACTGATCTAGTGCTGATAGAGCCAAAACTGGATAAGCGCTTGGCTTACTACAAACTACTGAAGAAACTTACTGACTTTACGGATTGCAGTGAGCTTGACGCAGGGCAGTTAGCGCAATGGTTATCAAAGCAGGCGGCCCAAAAGGGTGGCACGCTCAGCAACGCGGATGCGCGATTTCTTATTGAGCGAGTCGGTGCCAACCAACAACTATTGGCCAATGAGCTAGAAAAATTACTTATCTACGACAAAGCCATAAACAAAGCCTCAATTAGCCTACTCACCGAACCAACATCTCAGAGCACAGTTTTTCAGTTATTGGATGCGGCTTTTGCTGGAAACCAAGAACGCCTCCTGAAGCTATACCAAGAACAGCGTGCCAACAAGGTTGAGCCACAAGCCATTGTTGCCATGCTGGCCTGGCAGCTGCATGTCATCGCAGTGGTTAAGGTAGCCGGCGAGCGCAGCGATGCCGACGTTAGCCGCGACGCCAAACTCAGCCCCTATGTGGTACAAAAAAGTCGAGCACTTGCTCGAAAAACGTCTTTGCAACATATCAAACAGCAGGTACGTGATCTGGTAGTGCTCGACACCACATTAAAAAGCAGCGCCATCGATGCCGATGACGCTGTACAAGCCTATCTATTAACGCTTGGGTAACTATTTCTTTTTGGCAGGGGCTTTTTTAGCTGCAGGTTTCTTAGCAGGAGCCTTCTTGGCAGCCGTCTTTTTTGGTGCTGCCTTGGTGGCAGTTGTTTTCTTCGCAGCCGACTTCTTAGCAGGAGCACTTTTCACGCCCGCTGCCTTAGCAGCTTTTGCAAGTTGACGCTTTTTACGAGCAACCTTGTTCTTGTGCATTACGCCTTTTTTACCGGCTTTGTCGAGGGCACTTTGGGCTTCTGAGTGGCTGGCACCAGTCAAACTAGACTGAAAAGACTTAAGAGCACTCTTGAGCGAGCGCTTTGTCTTAACGTTTCGAACGGTCGCTTTGCGCGAGACGCGGACGCGTTTTTTAGCTGATTTAATGATAGGCATGATAGTGAATCCTTTTTGCTTATGCTTGTTTTACCTTCGCACCTGAATGTATCATCTGATGCGTCTCTTGTAAATACCACAGCGAGTTTTTGCTTGCTATTCGCTTATGATTATGGTACGCTCTACGTCAGAGGTTATTAAAACAAAAACTCTAAAAAACAAATAAATATGGACGCCCAAAAGCAACAGGCAATTGAACGGCTACAAACCGCTAACAACATTCTTGTTACCGTAAGTCGTGACCCCTCAGTCGACCAACTGTCGGCTGCGATCGGTATTACAGTTTTACTAAATAAACTCGGCAAGCATGCCACGGCTGTTTATAGTGGCAAGACACCAAGCACTATTGAGTTCTTGCAGCCCGAGAAGACCATCGAAAAAAACACCGATTCTTTGCGCGATTTCATTATTGCTCTTGATAAGTCCAAAGCAGACAAGCTTCGTTATAAAGTCGAAGACCAAATGGTGAAGATCTTCATAACCCCATACCGCACCTCAATTAGTGATAAAGATCTCGAGTATAGCCAAGGTGATTTCAATGTCGAAGTTGTGCTGGCGCTCGGCGTGGTTCGTCAACAAGATCTTGACCAAGCCATTACTGCCCACGGTCGAATTCTTCACGACGCGACTGTTATTGGAGTGACCACACAAGCTGGTGAGGAAGCTCTCGGCAGTATTAACTGGGTAGATACCGCGGCAAGCAGTCTGTCTGAAATGATGACGCATTTGGGCTTGGCGCTCGACAACAACATTTTAGATGAACAAACAGCGACCGCATTACTTACAGGAATTGTGGCCGAAACGGAGCGTTTCAGTAACCAAAAGACCACCTCAGAGACGATGCAGGCCAGCGCTAAGCTCATGGAAGCTGGCGCCAACCAACAACTTGTAGCCAGTGAGTTAGCAGCACCGGCAAAGCAAAGTCCACCCGCTTCGGATGACACTTCAACAGAGGGCGATGCAACCTCACATGGCGAAGGCGGCACCGCCCAAGCTGACGGCTCGCTTGTTATTGAACATGAACCAGGTGAATTACCGCCAGAACAGCCAGCTGCTGATGAGATCCAATTACCTGAACCCGAAGATGCACCAGAAGTGGAGCAAATTAACATCGACTACGACGGTCAAATTAAAACCGATAGCCCACAAGATGCTCCGCAAAATGCATCAGTGGAGCCACCAAAAGGCGACGATCAAAGCGGCGATGCCTCGCTGAAAGGTAGTTCACGACTTGTTTTACAGCCGCCAACGCTCGGTGGGCAGCTAACAGCTAACAGCAAGCCCGAAGAGCTTGATCCGGCAATTGATCCAATGGCTCCAGCCTTACCACGGCCACTTTTGCGCCACGACGCATCAAGTAGTGTAGACGCGACCAATGCTGCAAGTGATCAGCATACGGCGCCGCCAAGTGCTGACACCCCTTCCACTCAAGATGCACCAGATAATAAAGTCACACCAGAACCAAATGATACCCTGACCGATCTTGAAAAACTGGTCTCGAGCCCGCATATTAGTCCGATTAACAAGCCAGCTGATGAGCCTACGCCAGCTGAGCCGGAGCCACCAAAGAGTCCCGATCCTCTGATGCCGCCATCCGTCGAAAAACCCGCATCAAGTGAGCCCCAAGTTGATAATCAGCCTCCACAATTTGAAAATCCCGCAGCGCCGCCTGCACCAATCGAACCACCCACCAATGTACATTCGGCACGTGACGCAGTTGATCAAGCGGTTAATAGTGCAGATGCACCTTCACGCCCACTCGAGCCCGTCCAGAGTCTAAATGCCATGCCAGTTGACCTGGATCTAGGTGATATTCCAGCAGTTAATACCTCACCAGCTTCAGCTTTTGCCGATCCATCGGCTAACGTTCCTCCCGAGCCAGCACATGAAGACTCAGACAACACAACAACATCGAGTGATTCAACTAGCCAAGGTCAAGATATGGTGCAGGAAATGCACGTTGCTTCAGATCCAGACCTACCCCCAGGGCTTATTACCAATGAGCCAGTAGATGTGACGGCCGCGCCGAACCCGAATGCAACATCATCACCAACGGTTGCACCACAAGGTCTGCCACCGCAGGTGCCACCCCCAATGATGCCGCCAAACTTTGGTTCACCGCAGAGTAACGGTGCCCCACAACCAGCATCACCACCCACACCGTAGGCCAATTACAGTCCGAAAAAGGTATAATGGTCCATCATGGACGGATTACTATTAGTTGATAAACCCTCAGGTTGGACGTCATTTGACGTGGTAGCTAAGGTGAGAGGTGTCGTAAAGCAGCAAACAGGACAAAAAAAGCCTAAAGTTGGCCATACGGGCACGCTTGACCCTTTGGCCACGGGTTTGTTGGTGCTTACTATTGGTGGCTACTGCAAACGAGCCCAGGAGTTCTCCAAACTCGACAAAGTGTACGAAGTAACCATGAAGTTAGGTCAAACCAGTACCACGGGCGATGAAGAAGGCGAGAAAAGCCCAGGCTCGTTGTATGAGCCTTCAACAGAGGAAATAACCGATGTCCTGGCAGCTTTTACGGGTGAGATTATGCAAACGCCGCCGGCTTTTTCAGCTATCAAAGTGGATGGCAAACGGGCCTATGAACTAGCTAGAGCGGGCAAAGAGGTGAAACTTGAGCCACGACGGGTCCACATTTATGAAATATCCAATGTCTCGTATGAATATCCAGAGGTGAAGTTCACGGCAAAGGTCTCGAGCGGCACCTATATTCGGTCGCTCGTACAAGACATTGGCACTCGTTTGGGGACTGGTGCTTACATGAGTGCCCTGAAACGCACCGAGGTAGGCGATTTTAAGCTGGCCAACGCCCAGGAGCCAACAGTATTAGATTTCTCAAAACTCCTTGCGTAACAGAGGCAGCTGTGGTACTATGTTGCCAACGCCATCATTCTCTTAACAACAGATTCATAGGAGTTACATGATTTCAACAGAGAAGAAGCAGAAGATCGTTGCTGATCTTCAAACCAACAAGAAGGATACCGGTTCACCTCAAGTGCAGGTTGGTATTCTAACTGAGCGCATCAAGGAATTGACTGAGCACCTAAAAGTTAACAAGCATGACTTTATGGCTCGTCGCGGTTTGCTACAAGCTGTAGGCAAGCGCAAGCGACTGCTCAAATATTTGGCTAGCCAAGACGCCAAAGCTTACCTGGAATTGACACAAAAACTTGGCCTGCGCAAATAATTTGCATAGACTATGACCCCGCTGAACAAAAAGGGGTCCAAGCTTGTGCACATTAACTAAAATTGACGTTTTGCCCGCAAGGCACAGATATACACCGGTCCGTAATAAGCACAAGAGGCTGTATATTTGAACCCTGCGGGTAACACGGAATAAGGAGATTCGCCCCAAATGGCAACTATTAATCCTTACGGTAAAGATATTATTAAAGTTGAGACCGAGCTCTGTGGCCGACCGTTGACCATGGAGGTTAACCGCGTTGGTTTTCGTACCAGTGCCAGCGTTTTGGTTACCTATGGTGACACGGTTGTACTCGGAACAGCCATGGTTGGTAAAACGCCAATCGCCGGCATGGACTACTTTCCACTCAGCATTGATTATGAAGAAAAGTTTTATGCAGCTGGTAAAATCAGCGGCTCACGTTTTATTAAGCGCGAAGGTCGCCCATCTGACGACGCTATTCTGATTGGTCGTCTGATTGACCGCCCCATTCGCCCACTGTGGCCAAAAGGTTATCGGCATGAAGTACAGGGTGTGGCTACGGTTCTGAGTATGGACCCAACCTTCCGCCCGGATATGATCGCCATGATTGCGCTGTCGACAGCCTTTATGCTAACTGGTGCACCATTCGATGGCCCAGTGGCTGGACTACGCATTGGCTTGGTGAACGGCAAGCTCAAGGCGTTCGCTACACCAGAAGAACTGGCCGAAGGTCCACTTGACCTGGTTGTTGCAGGCACCAAAGACGCTATCATCATGGTTGAAGCTGGCGCTAACGAGGTGACTGAAGAACAGATTGTTGAAGGTTTGGAATTTGCTCACGCTGCTATGCAGCCTGCAATTAAGGCTCAAGAAGAGTTGGTTGCCAAAATCGGTGTCACCAAGCAAGAATACGAACTTACATTACCTGATGAAGACATCCAGAAGCGTGTCGACACCTGGCTGGAAGGCAAGCTTGGCCAAAACATTCGTGCACCATACCCAGAACGCAATGTGTTGGTTGAAGAACTGCGTGAGCAGATGCACGAACACTTTGCCGAGGAGCTTGGCGAAGAAGGCTATGCCGAAAACAAGAACGAGTTTAATGATGCGTTCACCATGTCAGTTCACAAAGACGTACGAAAGGGCATTGTAGAAGACAACTTGCGCCCCGATGGCCGCAAGCTTAATGAAGTTCGGCCACTTAGCTCTGAGATTGGCTTCTTGCCAAGAGCTCATGGTTCAAGCATCTTTACCCGTGGCATGACCCAGGCTATGAACATCGTTACGATTGCCCCTGAGTCATTTGCGCAGCTCCTCGACACCATGGAACGAAACGATGACCAAAAGCGCTACATGCACCACTACAACGCTCCAGGTTGGACCGTTGGTGAGGTTCGTCGCCTCGGTAGTCCAGGTCGCCGTGAAATCGGTCACAGCGCGCTTGCAGAACGCGCCTTACAAGCCGTTATTCCAGATTCAGACGTGTTTCCATACGCCATTCGTTCCGTAACTGAGATCATGAGCCAAAACGGTTCAACCAGTATGGCTGCAACGTGCTCGAGCTGTTTGGCTCTCATGGACGCTGGTGTCCCATTAAAGGCTCCTGTGAGCGGTATTGCTATGGGACTTATGATGGACGGCGACAAGCCATATGTGCTTACTGACATTGCTGACGCTGAAGACTTCGCTGGCGATATGGACTTTAAGGTAGCTGGTACCAGCAAGGGTATTACTGCGCTTCAAATGGACATGAAGGTGCACGGCTTACCAGTTAAGATCTTGAAGCAAGCCCTTGTAGAAGGTAAGGTTGGCCGCGCGCATATACTCGAGCACATGCTCAGCACCATTAAGGAGCCAAAGGCAGAACTGAGCCCATACGCACCGCGTGTTGAATCTATTAAGATTAACCCCGACAAGATTCGTGAAATCATTGGCAAGGGTGGTGAAACCATCCAGAAGATTACTGCCGAGACCAACACCCAAATCGACATTAAAGACGATGGCACGGTCATGATTGCCAGCCCAGACGGGGACAGCATCAAGGCTGCCATGCAGTGGATTCAATCCATTGTTGAAGAGCCCGAAGTTGGCAAGATCTACGTTGATGCACCAGTGGTGAGCGTGATGGACTTTGGGGCGTTCGTACAGATTCTGCCAGGCAAAGATGGCCTTGTACACGTTTCAGAAATGAGCGAAGAGCGCGTTAACAAACCAAGTGATGTTGTTAAAGAAGGCGACAAAGTTACTGTAAAGCTCGTTGCTATCGATGAACGCGGCCGTTTGCAGCTCAGCATGAAGCAAGTTGCTCGCGAGAAGAAGTAAATAAGAGAGAATTAGAGCATGACGAGCCTCCATACGCCAGATCAGTTTAAAACCAAACCAGCCCGTATTACTGCAGGTGTGATTGGTCTGATTTTGGCGTATCTGCTCGGCTCGCGTGGCCTAGACACAGGCAGTTGGTGGCAATACCTTGGCACGTTTTTGCTGCTTGCATTAAGTATCCGTTTATTTGTTAAGGCATCACATGAGTAAGATCCTAGATTATCTCAAGGTATTCTTCATGTTCGAAGAACCAGCCGTCTATGAAGCAACAGAGTACAAAGATTACGACGGTCTTGGTTTTTCGCGTTATAAGTCTTCTGACTACTTCCTTCGGGGTGGCAAGCTCTCGAGCTCATATACCAAGCGGGAAGTGGCCGCCTTCTCGGAAATGACAAAGTTGGCACTGCTTACTGGTATGACAATTCTGACATTTATGGTTTTATGGTTTGACTACATTGTCATTGACTACACGATATTTAGCCGTGACTGGCACGGTGTTGTTGTTCTGGTAGGTTTTATTGGCTTATTACCGCTTAACACTATGGTTGTGTCATTTTGGCCGAGAGTGGTTTTTATTCTTAAGAATTTCAAGGTCATGAACGGATGAATTCAACGAGTAAGCAACAGCAACTCAACGACCTGGCGCTGCAGATAAAAGATCAAAAGGTCTGTCCCGATCTAGCCGAACAGGCAACCCAACTAGTATTTGGTACAGGCAATCCAGATGCCGACATTGTGCTTATTGGCGAGGCGCCGGGCAAGAACGAGGATCTTACTGGTGAGCCATTCGTCGGTGCAGCTGGTAAGTTCTTGAATGAGATGCTCGCTACGATCAACCTCAAACGAGAGGACATCTATATTACGAATATCGTGAAGTATCGGCCACCTAATAATCGAGACCCATTACCCGAAGAAAAGGAGTCATTTTTACCATTCCTGCAACAGCAACTTAACATTATCGAACCAAAATTAATCGTGACGCTGGGACGGCACAGCATGGATAGCTTGCTCCCTGGCCTCAAGATTAGCGAGGTGCATGGTAAGCCGAAGCGTTATAACGGGCGCGTGTACTTGCCACTGTTTCACCCCGCAGCGGCCTTATATAACGGGGGACTCCGTCAGACCTTACTTGACGACTTTTCAAACATCCCCAACATTTTAGAAAAAATTTAATTCTCTCTTTAAAAGACAGAAAGGATTTATATGCAACCAAATCAACCAGCTAAGGGCAGAGTCCCGAAAGCTAACAATAAGCCTGCTGGCCAGCCACAGAACCGTGGCCGTAATGGTCAGGGCAAACCGGGGCAGAAGCCTCAAAACAACAAATCGAACAATAATAACGGTGGCAACGGCAATAGTGGCAACCGCGGTGGCGGTGTTTCGCGCGGGGCGGCTATCCGTGCCCAAAAACGCGCCCAAGAAGATGCCAACCGTCTACTTAACCAGTACGTTGACACAACACCACAGCCCGAAGCTCCAAAGCAGCGGGCTAACTTCATTGACGATAGCCCGCGCCTAAAGATTATTGGTCTCGGCGGCATGGACGGCGGTGGTTCAAAGAACATGATCCTCGTGGAATACATGAATGACGCTGTGATCATTGATGCTGGTAATGACCTCGGCGTGGACCTGCCAGGTATTAACTACGGCATCTGTGATACGACCTATGTCGAAAGCATTCGGCATAAACTTCGTGGCTACATTATTACGCACGGACACCTTGATCACATCGGTGGCTTGCCACATATTGTGCCCAAATTCCCGGCACCAATTTACGGTTCCAAGTTCACGATTGGCCGTGTCGAAGAAATCTTCGAGAACTTTGGTCTGCCAATGCCCGATGGCTTTGAGCTTCGAACTATTACCATGAACGAAAACACACACGAACGTCTTAAGGTTGGTGCATTCTTCGTTGAACTGGTACGCGTAACACACTCTATCCCCGGTAGTACGGTTGTCGTGCTTGACACACCAGTTGGACGTATCATTAACACTGGTGACTTCCGTCTCGACCCTAACCCACTCGACCACGAGCGAACCGACACTGAGCGCTTAATTGAGCTTGGAAACGAAGGTGTCCTGGCATTACTTAGCGAAAGCACCACCGTAGAACGCGAAGGCCGCACACCATCAGAGTCAACCATTGAGCAAAGCTTCAAAGACATCATGGACCAGGCTCCTGGTCGTATCTTTGTTGGTTTGTTCAGTACAAATATGAACCGCGTCCAGATGATTATTAACGCTGCCGTTCACCACGGTAAAAAAGTTGCCATGGATGGACGTAGCATGATCAGCACCCTCGAAATGGCTGTGCGCCATGGTTTTGTACGCGTGCCAAAGGGTACATTTGTGCCAATCGCGGCTGTACCAACCATGAAGGACCAAGACGTAGTGGTGGTCTGTACGGGTTCGCAGGGTGAACCAAACTCAGCTCTTATGAAGATGTCGAGCGGTGACCACCGCCACATTAAGCTCAAAGAGCAAGACACGGTTATCTTAAGTTCCACACCTATCCCCGAGTCGGGCAATGACATGCTAATCGGTGCTATGGTCGACGACCTAACGCGTAAGCACGTACACGTCTTTGAACACCGTAATCACGACCTTGATGGTGTAGGGCCACTACACGTTTCTGGTCACGCTAGCCGCGACGAATACGCCGAGATGATTCAAATGACCAAGCCAAAGTACTTTATCCCCGTTTATGGTGCCTTCCGTGTCAAGCAACGCCACGTTGAGCTAGCTGTAGAGCAGGGTATCCCACGCGCCAACACGGTAAATGCCGAGAACGGCGACGTAATAGCACTTACGGGCGACAAGATTGAAATTGCTGGTAAAGTGCCATTCGGTACTGTCTTGGTTGACCAAACAGGGATGATCGTAAGCAACGTGGTTATCAAAGACCGCCTCATGCTCTCCGAGGAAGGCCTTGTAGCTGTAGTACTTACCATCGACAAAAAGACGGGCAACCTTATGACCAGCCCCGACATTATTAGCCGTGGCTTCATTTATATGCGCGACCAAGAGGAGCTTATGAACCTCTTCCGCACCGAACTTAAGCGTGCCGTGCAGCAACGCTTTAAGCGCATTGATCTAGACCGTTTTAAGGCTGAACTTAAGGATCATGTTACACACTTCTTGTTTGAGCACACTGGCGGTAGTCCGATTGTTATACCGGTTGTAAATGTCATCAGTGGTGGTGCTAAACAAGCAGCCCAAGGTGCCCAGGCTCAGAACGGTCAAAATGGTGCCGGCAAGGGTGCTTCGAATGCAAACAAGGCCAATGGTAAGGAGAAGCTCCAAGAGGCGGTGCTCGAGCCGACGCCTGAACAAATTGCTGCTGAGCAGCAAAAACGTTTTGAAGAAATGCGTGCCCGTTTGCTTGGTCAGGATGCCCGAGTCGACTAGCTACAAATTATTTCTACAGAATTTAATCTAGAAATTACAAGACTTATTGTAAGCGTATTGACAAATATGCAAATGTTTGCTGGAATAGTATTACTTTTCAACAAAAAGAAATAACTAGCAAAAAACTATGTCACTACGCAAACAAACTATCAAAGAAAAGATTGTTCAGAAGTTCAACGATATTATCGGCGAACCTCCACTCGACTCATATAGCCGCAAGCTTGAGGCTAAATACAATGCTGAGGTTGCAGCCGTGGTGGTTCCTACCGATTTTGATGAGCTCTAAGTTGCCCTAAGACATTATTGTTATGCTATAATAAAGATCTAGTATGAAGTACATGCTAGACACTAAGCAAACAGGAAACCTCTCCCAAGGGAGAGGTTTTTTCTTTGCAAATAATAAGGAGGGCCCATGTATACAGAAGGTAAGTTGCTACGAGTAGAGCGGCCGCGTGAAGCACAGCTTACAGGTGGCCTCACGGCAGCCGAGGCAAACCAGCTGGCCATGGACAGTTATGTTAACCCTGAGGCATTCAGTCAACTACAAATTATATGTGGTATGCAGTGTGCAGATCGGGAAGTACTTCGCGGAGAGTTGACAAACCTTCAGAAGCAGAAGGCTACACTGGAGAGAGACACCACCGACTATCAAACCATCTGGCAGCTATTGCAAGGGATTGATCCGAATAAGCCTGAACAGCATCGGCCAATTCTCTCGGCTGCACATGCTGGAGCTGCTCAGGCGGTTCGTGCTATGAAGACTGAGGTGCAAAAGCAGTCGGAGAGCTTCTGTGTCAACGCCGCAGCTTACTCGGCTGAAATGGCGGCCCTATGCGAGGAAAGACTTGGCGGAGAACGACTTCTCATACTTGGTAGAGTGTTTGACTATACCGATGGCTATCTAACAACCAACGCTAACGATACGCACAATTATGTAACTGTTTTGTTTGGGCCTTTGTCTGAACGCACAGACAAAGAAAACATCCTGAAACAGCGAGAGCCGAATAGACTCAAAAGGGGCAAGATAACCGTCACGGTTGCTCGCTTGCAAGATTGGGAACAGCTTATGAAGGCTATTGACCTCATCAGTGGCTTCTAAACAACCGCGCCAAGATTGACAAGTGTTGTTAAATTTGCTATAATATTGTTGTGGATGAATATAGCCCACAGCAAGAAAATCAAAACCCCTACGATGCCACCCAGACCTCTGATTATGATGCAAGGCTACGTGAAGAACTGCAGATTCAGGTTCTTTTCTACAAAGCTTCTTTTAAAAGGACTTGATCTTATCGAGAATAGTCTTCCCAAAGAAGAATAAATGGTATAATAAGTATCGCTTATGGCAAAAAAGAAAAAGCAAACCAGAAAACGAAAGGCAGCACCCGAGCCACAAATAAAAGAGCGCTCGGCGTTTTGGCCGTTAGCCGGCTCAATTATTCTTGTGCTACTGGCAGTATTTATGCTGGCCGGAGGTTTTGGCGTTGGCGGCAAGGGGCCAATTGCGCTCTATCATGGAGCATACTGGGCAGCCGGTTGGGCTGGCTTTTTTGTAGCTGCAGCACTTGGCTACTTCGGTGTTATTAAGTTTCGCTCGGAAGATCGACGCATCCCGCTTAGTAAGCTCGTGACGGTTATAGCATTCTTGGCAGTGGCTGCTAGCTGGTTCCATGTAACATTTGTAAACAAGGCTGTTGACGGCACGTTTAGCGGTGGTCATGGTGGCTCGGTGGGTAGTGTCATTGGCGGCACTTCTCTTGGGGCGCTCGACAAAATTCCTGCCTCGATCATGTTTTTCTTATTTGGTATGCTGCTCTTCTTTCTTATATTTAACATATCGCCCAAGGTGTTACTCAAACCGTTTGCGTTATTTAAGCGAGACAAAAATGATACTGATCTGGCCGATCTTAAGGCCAAAGCGCCCGAGAGCGGCTTTAAACTTAACGAAGGTGTGCCTGTTGAGCATCACAGCGCCAGTAGCAAAGAACCAGCCACCAAAAACAGCACACTCAAGAACACCGCCCAGAAGATGACGGCTGCCGAAGCGGCCCATACAGCACTTACCACAGCCAACGACCCTGACTGGAAATTCCCGGGTGTTGATCTGTTGAATCAAAAACAGGACAAGGCTGATGCGGGCGATGTTGAGGGCAATGCAGAGCTTATCCGCGAGACATTCGCTAACTTTAACTTCGATGTTGATATGGAAGGGGCCAATATAGGCCCTCGTGTTACTCAATATACGCTGAAGCCGCCGGCTGGTGTGAAGTTGAGTAAAATTTCGGCACTCGACGACAACTTGGCATATAGCTTGGCTGCCCAATCAATTCGCATTGAAGCACCAATTCCCGGTAAAAAAGCCGTTGGTATTGAGGTACCAAACCTTAAATCGGCAACGGTTCGCTTGAGTAGTATTATGACCAGTCAGCAGTGGCAGGGCATGGGTAGCCCGCTGGCGTTTGCGGTCGGTAAAGACATTTCTGGTGCGCCGATGGTGGCTGACCTAGCTAAAATGCCTCACTTGTTAGTTGCTGGACAAACTAACTCAGGTAAGTCAGTCATGATAAATACCATCTTGGCCAGTTTGCTGTACCGCAACAGCCCAAGTGACCTTAAGTTAATTCTGGTTGACCCTAAGCATGTTGAACTCACGCCATACAACGATGTGCCGCATCTCCTCACCGAAGTTATTACCGAGCCGGAAAAGTGCATCTCGGCGTTGAAGTGGGCAGTTGCCGAAATGGAACGGCGTTACCGTGCTATGGCCGAAGAAAAGTGCCGCAATATTAGCGAGTACAACGACAAGAAAAAAGACGAGGGCATGCCGTTTATTGTGATTGTGATCGATGAGTTAGCTGACCTTATGATGATGGCCGCACGTGACGTTGAGGCACTGATCGTACGTATTGCTCAGAAGGCCCGCGCCGTAGGTATCCACCTCATTTTGGCCACACAGCGTCCGAGTGTTGACGTTATCACCGGTCTTATTAAGGCAAACGTGCCGGCGCGCATTGCGTTTACGGTCAATAGCCAAGTCGACAGCCGTACCATTATTGACATGGTTGGCGCCGAGAAGTTGCTGGGCATGGGTGATATGTTGTTTGCCACTTCGGATATGCCGAAGCCAAAACGTGCGCAGGGGGCGCTTATAACTACCGAAGAAATTCAGAAAGTTACTGACTATCTGCGTATGCAGCGCCCGCCACAGTACGATGATGAGGTGGTGAGTCAGCCGGTGCAGTTAAACGGCAAGGGTGGTGTGGTGGCCGACTTTGGTGGTCAGGATGCCGATGATGATATGTACCGTGATGCGGTACGGGCGGTGATTGAAGGTCGCAAGGCAAGTACGTCACTGCTACAGCGACGCCTACGCATTGGTTATGGCCGCGCTGCCCGCTTGATCGAAACCATGGAAGAACAAGGCATTATTAGTCATGCCGACGGCAATCGACCGCGCGAGGTGCTGGTGAGCAGTCTCGACGAAGTCTTTGGCGGTGGTGCCGACGGTTCTACCGAGGCCTCTGAGAGCGGCGAAGACACCGCCATGTACGACGAGAACTTTGGTGACGATCCCAAAGATGAGTATCTAACTCGCTAGTCTTCTACGTCGATATCACGATAGGTGGCTTGCTGGACGGCCAGGTTTGGGTTTCGGTGCCAGAGGTCTTCGTCGGCAAGGCGAACCTTGCCCTTAAAGGCGAGACTTGCAATACGCTGATTAAGACGCTGAATGCCAGATTGCACAATCTTCTCATCACGTTTGGTTAATGCTCGACCGTCGGCTCGAGCGCGCAATAAACCGTGCAAAATAAAATCTTCGGCTCGCCGCAGTGGTGAAGTGACACGCGTGTACACATCAAGACCAAGCCCGTCATGTTTGCCGGGCGTTTTGCTATAGTGCGCCACCCTCGGACTGAGGATTTCGGCCCAGTCACCATTTGTAGTGTCGTGCGTTCGGTAGATGGCCAGCCTACCCTCCTGCTGCAACAGGGCTGCCACCAAGTAGTTAGCACCAATCATGAAGGATTGGTTGATGTTGCTGCCACGTTTGAAGTTCTCGCTCGGTGGTACATGTATGAGGTTGTGGTAGAGCGCATCCTCAGGCTCATCGGGGGCCCGCAAGTGTTTCATAATCAGGGCAGCAGCACGTGCGTATGGCTCGAAGTTCGGACTGCGCCGACATTTATGACCAAACTTGTCGTAGCGCAAGTTTGCCATCACATCAACTTTACCAAAGCCAACTGTCACGTCACTCGGTGGCTGATAGGCACCAATTAAGAATGATATGGTCAGCGCATCCCTGGTGTTGCCTTTAGCGAAGTGCAGACGCTTTATTTGTGGTGTTTCCAGCATGGGAAGGTAGTTGCTAGTGCCGCCAGTGGTTTCACCATAGAGAGACTCGGTACGTTCAAGCACTCGTTTCACGGTCGTCTCTTCGTTATACAGGCTTGAAGTATCAACGGCGAACACGTGTACTCTGTACAACTCCTCGGCGCTGGGCAAAGGTGTTACGGCAATGCCATCGTCGTATTCATGTGCCCCAGTACAGTCCGCGGTGATAATTCCAAAGGGAGCGTCGACAACTGAAGCTTGTTCATCAAGCTCCATGACTGTCATCCCTCGGCTCTCAATCATGAGCTTATATAAACATAGCCGCATTATTGCCACAAGACGTAATATTTACACGGTTGACTAACAGAGGTCGCTACGGTATAATCGCAGGAGCTGAAAACTCAGCTTCAGGTTACGGCCACCTTTAGAGCGCGTAGCCAAATCCAACAAGCGTTGGAAGCCAAAAGAAGGAGTTCAATTTGAACCAATACGAAATTGCCGTATTGTATCACCCTGACTTGGAAGTGGACTTGTCCAAAGCCGAAGAAAAGGTGACCAAACTCTTTACCAGTAACGGCGGTAAAGTTGTTAATACGGATAACTGGGGCAAGCGCAAGCTCGCCTATACTATTAAAAAGCAAGATCACGCTGTATACGTATTTTATACCGTTGATCTGCCCGGCGAGAGTGTTAAGAAGATCGAAGCAACCCTTAACATTACCGACGAAGTGATTCGTTACCTCATCACCAAGCCAGACCTAAAGGCGATTGCCAAGGCCGAGGCTGCTAAGGCTGAAAAAGCTCGCAAGCAAGCCGAGCGTGGTGATCGTGCGCTCGAAGATGAGGACAACGACGAAGAAGAAAAATAGTTGTCTATATTACTCAGATAATTCTCAGATAACTATTGACCCCATCTGTTTTGAGGCGTAAAGTAAGAGTACTAACATAAGTAGAAGGACATAGTTTCCCTCAGAAAGGCTGCTTTATGGCACGTAGTTACAACCAAGTAATATTAATGGGTAATTTAACCCGGGATCCCGAAATGCGACAGACTCCCGGAGGCTCAAGCGTTTGTAGTTTTAGTCTCGCACTTAATCGTAGTTACAAAGGGCAAGATGGTAATTGGGTAGAAGCAACTGACTTCGTTGACATTGTTGCTTGGGGCCCCTTGGGTGAGCGCATTGCGCAGTACCTCACAAAAGGTCGCCCATGCCTCGTAAACGGTCGCTTGCAATCTCGTAGCTGGGAGCAAGATGGCCAAAAGCGTAGCAAGGTTGAAGTGGTCGCCAACGACGTTACCTTCCTGGGTGGAGGCGGTGGCAACGAAGGCGGCGCAGGTAATGGTGGTGGCGAATATGACCAGTCAGCCAAGCCAGCAAAAGCCGCACCAGCAAAAGGTAAAAAAACAGATGACATCGTTATCGAAGATATCGGTGACGAACCAATCAACTTAGACGACATTCCATTCTAACCCTGGCACGTTACGGTGGTGCGCTGCGGTGTCAGCTGCCTCCGAGTCTCGTTCACCGTACTGATTGTACGGCTCACTCAATTCTCGTTGCTTCATAGCATCGCACTCACCATAACGCACCAGTAGATTTAATAAAGGAGAAGAATTATGGCAAAGATATTTAAGAACCGCACAGATGTAGCATATTTCGACTACAAGGACTTCAAGACCTTGCAACGCTACGTAAACCAGTTTGGTCAAATTGAGACCCGTAAGAAGACTGGTCTTAAAGAGCACGAACAACGCCGTTTGGCGGCCGCCATCAAGCGTGCTCGTCACATTGCTTTGTTACCATTCGTAGCAAATAACTAGGTAATTAGTGGTGGAAGCGTCGCCATATGAGTTGTGTAGACAGCTCGAAGCACAATACAAACGGTTGTTGTCTGGGCAAGATATAACTGCCTTGCCAACAGAGGTGCGTCAGGCGACACTTTCCATAAGGCGGTCCATGGCCGATGCGCGGCTAGACGTGCGTGACTATGAATACGCTGAAACAAGGGCAGAACAACAGCAACATGCCAAAGCTGCCAAAAAGCGCCTAGAACAGGTGCGACAAGCAGTTTTACTGGCAAGCGAATATAATGTGTTCAGTGCTATCGACGTTGCTCACACCACGGCGACCATTGAACAAATTACTAAGCATTTAGACTAAGGAGCACGTATGGCTTTTGGACCAACTGATCTCAAAAAAGGACAAATTTTTCAGCTCGACGGGGTGCCGTACCGCGTTGTTGAGTACGCACAAAAGGTGATGGGTCGAGGCGGCTCCATAGTAAACGTAAAGATCAAGAGTTTGGTCGATGGCAAGGTGCTAGCCAAGACATTTAAGGGCAACGAGTCAATCGAGCCCGCCGATGTGACCAATAAGAATGTGCAGTACCTCTACAACGATGGTAATGCCTTCTTCTTCATGGACGATGAAACATACGAACAATTCGAGCTACCTGCAGGTGATCTAGAAGGTCTTGGTGGTTACATGAAAGAAGGTGACCGCGTTCAAGCGCAACTCTTTGACGGCCGTGTCATCAACATTGAACTTGCCAAGAACGTGCCACTCGAAGTTACCTACACCGAGAGTGTGGTGAAGGGTGATACCACCAGTTCAGTATTAAAAGATGCTACGCTTGAAACGGGTATTACCGTTAAGGTGCCAGCCTTTGTTAAGACTGGTGATGTCATTTCGGTCGACACGGCAACCGGTGCTTACCGCGAGCGCGTGAAGGGCTAGTTATACATTGATGGTATGACGTCATGATGGTATAATGGCAATATGACAACTAAAGCTACACTTTACTTAGACTCGGACCTCTACAAAACGTTGAAATTACGGGCTGTTGAAACGGGTGAATCAATTTCATCACTGATGAATGATGCCTTGCAGGCTCATTTGAGTGATGATCTTGAAGATATTGAGTCTATTCGTGCACGCCTTGGCAAGAACGAGAAGCCACTATCTTACGAAGAGGCCTTAAAAGAACTTCATAAGAATGGCACAATATAGCGTTCAAATCTTGCCCAGTGTCTTAACAGACGACCTCAAGAAAATACCCGAAAAAGATGTACTCAGAATCATGGAACGGATCAAGCTGCTTGAAGATAACCCGAGGCCGAAGTGGTCAAAGCGTCTTACATCGCGCGAGGAATACCGAGTACGGCAGGGGATTTATCGGATTCTGTATGTTATTGAAGATGCGGTAAAAATTGTGTGCATAACCAAAGTTGCCCATCGTGGCAGGGTATATAGGTAAGTAGTGATGAAGCAACGCTTAGATCAATCACTTGTTAGTCGTGGTCTTGTAACAACACGCAGTCAGGCCGAGAGTTTTATTAAGCTTGGTGAAGTAACGGTTGACGGCAATGTGATCACCAAGCCTGGCCATATGGTGAACGAACAGAGCGATATTAAACTGAACGCTAAAGAGCAGTACGTTAGCCGTGCGGGCCTAAAGCTCGCTTCGGTCGCAGAAGTCCTCAAGCTCGATTTCAAGAATAAAATTATGCTCGATGTCGGTTCGAGCACTGGTGGCTTTACGGACTATGCCTTGCAGCACGGTGCGAGTAAAGTCATTGCTGTTGAAGTTGGCACCAATCAACTACACCCAAGCTTGTATGGTAATCCACAGATTGAGTTGCATGAAAAAACTGATATTCGAGATTTCAAGACCGAGCAGAATATAGATATCGTGGTGATTGACGTGTCGTTTATATCGCTGCGGGAAATTCTGCCTGCAGTCGCACGGTTGAGCAACTCAAGTACGCAAATTGTTGCCATGGTTAAGCCGCAGTTCGAAGCGGCGCAGAGTAGCCTCAAGCACAAAGGCGTTATAAAGAACGATCGTATGCGTCGCGATATACTAAAAGACTTTGAGCAGTGGGCAGCTCAGGCGTTTAAGATAGTTGATAAAGCGGATTCGCACATTGCCGGTGCCAAGGGCAACCTCGAACGCTTTTATCTGCTCAAGCCACTTGCCAAGCCCCCGCGCCAGTAAGTGAAAGGTAGTCTGTGCTAGTGCAGCGAATAATATTCCTTGCTTGCCTTCGCAAAGCGCTGCCTTGAGCTTACTGGCGCGGGGCCTGATGAGTGTATCTAGAGGTAGCTGCGTAGTTTTTCAAGGCCAACAAGGTAGATGGCTTGTGGCGAGGTACGAATCAGGCCCTTTTTCTCAAGGGCAGAGAGCTCGCGGCTGGTGGTTTCGCGAGAGGCGTTAATGGAGCTGGCGATGTCTTGCTGGCGCAATGGCACGTCAATTAAGGTGCCGCCATCGGTTTCACTGCCAAAACGGTGGGCCATAGTAAGCAAAAACGAAATTAATCGTTCGCGCACGGTTCGGTACTCGAGGTTAATAATACGCTCCGAGTGAATGCGGTACATTTCGATAGTCATTTCTAAGACCACGGCAATCGCGTCGGCGTTGGAGTCGAGGTAGGCAGCGTAATCTTCACGGCTCAAGCGCCAGACGGTGGCTGGTCCGAGGGCCTGGTAAATAATGTTGCGCTCAAGGCCAGTAACAGCCCAGATGAGCGGAAAGATTTCTTTGTCTTTGCGGATAATAAGCAGATTTTCTTCGCCATATTTGGTAATATCGTAGGCCTTAACAAGACCCTTTTCTATATAAAAAACGCCCGAAGGCGCTTCTCCTGGTCGAATGATGAATTCGCCCTTTCCGTAAGTCAGCTTGGTGCCTCGTCGGAAGGTTGCAACTAGTTCTTCTAGTGCACGTTCATGGACCAACATATATCCATTATGCCACAAAACGCGCAGGATCGGCAGTATAACGCCAATAAAACAGAACTGCTGTGATATGGATAACGATTACGATGTGATTAAAATCGCACTGTGATTAATGTCGCATGAGCGGGGTGATGAATCGTACCGACAGCAATCCGTAGTGCAATTACTATAGAAGTACAAATAGGAGGGAACGTTATGGTAGAGCCACAGATTGTCAAAGATCAGCTACGCCGCATCGGTGTGAACTATCGATTTTGGAATGGCCCAGAGCTGCGTGAACTCCCCAAAATTTTAGTAGAAGGTGAGCAAATCAACCACGTGGCAAGCGGTCATTATGAAGGTGGCTTTGCTATATTAGTGAGCACAAATTTGCGTGTGCTATTGATTGATAAAAAGCCATTGTTTTTAACTCTTGAAGACGTTCGTTATGAACGAATATCCGACGTGGAGCTTAATCACCGTCTGCTCGACGCCACACTGCGACTCGGAGCGCTAACCAAGAACCTAATGTTTACTGGCTATAATCCTGGAAAGATGCGTGAAATGACCTCGTATATACAAGAACGAGTGATGGAATCGCGCCAGGGCCACCAGGCCACCCCGGCATACCAGAACGATTTTGGTACCCAAGTCACTTCGAGTACGCCACTACCAACGCCACAGCCGGTAGCATTTGTTGCGGCCCATCCAACTGATGAGCAGAGGAGTGCAATCGGTCAAGTTGCGGTCTTGTCGGCCGAAGAAGACACCAAGCCATCTGCTTACGAGCAACTGTTACAGGTGATTTCAGGCGTCGGTAATCGCAGCCCGTACGATACACCCTCAACGCATATGAAGAATCCGTATCGAACACCAGCTATGTTCAGGCGCCGTGTCTCGAGGTTCTATTAGAACGAGCTTACGCAACTCAAATCGCTTATGCATAGCTTGGCATGCTAAAATTTGAGTAATATGTACTTCAAAAGTCGGGCAGAAGCTGGTCGCCAATTGGCAGACAATTTACAGCAATACGACAACCAGCAGTGTGTGGTCATTGCCCTTAATTCGGGCGGTATTCTGATTGGTGCACAAATTGCCATGCGACTGCATTCTAATTTGTTAATCCTCGACAATGAAGCGATTCATTTACCCGGTGAGCCAGAGCCGATTGCCAACCTTACCACGAGGACAATGACCTTCAATTCGCGATACTCGGGCGGTCAGATCGACGAGTTCATGGGTGAGTACCATGGCGTAATTGATTCAGAGCGTCTGGTAAAATTTCGTCGCCTGAACCATCTACTTTCGGATGGTGGCGAAATCGATATGCGACAGTTGGCACGACATACTATTATCCTTGTGTCCGATGCCATTCAGGACCCGACCATTCTGGATGTAGCTGCAGATTTCTTAAAGCCAGTCAAAATGAAGCGACTCGTGGTTGCTGTGCCATTAGCGAGCGTGCGAGCGGTAGATCGAATGCATCTTATTGCCGATGAAATTGTTTGCTTGAGTACAGCTGAGACGCTGTTTGACGCTGATCACTACTACGACGACAATACCATTCCAGATCGGCAGGGAGTGCTCAAGATCATTCGTAATATTAGCCTCAATTGGGAGCTTGCACGTAATTAAAAGGCACAAAAGCTAAAACGCTTGCGTTTAAGAGGTGTGCGCGATATCATGAGGGTGTTGAACCTTAAACAAAAGCTTTAAAAGAAAAAGAGGAACGGAGTCAAAAAGCCAAATTGGCGCTGATTGGCGTTTCTTCAATATAAAAAGCAAACATGTATATCAGCACTGCGTGGTCACGGCCACGCCATTATTCAATATACCCGCAAAAAAAGCGCAGCTATCGCTGGCTCATTCTTGCGATCACTCCGGTCTGTTTGGCGGGGGCTTGGTTTGTGGTGCCAACACATATTACGGCTAATCCAAGCGAGACGCTTTCTAAAGATAGTGCACAATCTGTGGCGGTTGCGAAAACACAATCAGCGAATGCCTCTACTTTGCCGGAGACGTCTGCGGCTAGCCAAGAACCGCTGGCCGATTCTCGTTATGCACAGCTGCAGCCGTTGCTAGAGAACTGGATTCAGAAACAGCCAAAATCACAGCAGTGGAGTGTTGTGGTGCAGGATACGACGAGCAACGCCAACCGAGCTGTCGTTAATGAACGGTCCACCTACTATATGGCCAGCATCTACAAGTTATTCCTCACATTGCCGCTTAGCAAGAAGTATCCATTCTCGTCTTGGCAAACGACACCTATTTCAACCAGTAGTGGCAAGCAGCTGCTTAGCGACTGTGTTGACCTCATGATTACCCGCTCGGACAACCCCTGCGGTGAGGGTGTTGGTGAAGCTGTTGGCTGGGTATCTGCTACCAAGGCTGCACGGGCTCAAGGCATGAGTGACACGTCGTTATCTTCAAGTGATCTACGATCTTCAGCACGAGACATTGCAAGCTATATGACAGGGCTTGAGCAGGGTAAGTGGTTTGATTCTGCAGCGCAAAAGTTTTTGATGAATAGTTTGAGCCATCAGCAACTTCGTTCTGGCATTCCAGCGGGCTGCTCGGGTTGCACAGTCTGGAACAAAACTGGTGACTTGAACGGTGTGAAGCACGATGCTGCGATAGTGCACGCCGGCAATGCTAAGTTTGTACTGGTTGTCATGTCGAATGGCGGCAGCAACACGCAAATTGCCGATGTAACACGACTTGTCTCAAATAACCTGCGCTAGCACACATACAACGCAGGGTACGGAAACCGCCAAAGGCACACCCTTGGTTTCCTCGCGGCCTATAGCCGAGCCCCTGCTTATGTATGTGTGCTAGCGCAGGTTATTTGCTGACGTTGAAGCGGAACTCGACCACGTCGTTAGCTTGCATAATGTAGTCTTTGCCTTCAGTACGAAGCTTGCCAGCTGCTTTGGCGGCCGTCTCGGAACCAGCTGAAACCAAGTCGTTATAGTCAACAATTTGTGCAGCTATAAAACCGCGCTCGAAGTCACCATGAATCACCCCAGCCGCTTGCGGGGCGGTGGCACCTTGTGAAATTGTCCAGGCACGAACTTCTTTCTCGCCAGCCGTTAAATAGCTTTGTAGCCCAAGTGTATCGTAGGCAGCGTGAATAACCTGCACGAGCCCCGACTCACTAACTCCGTAAGAATCAAGGAGTTCTTGGCGGTCTGTTTCATCTAAGCCTTTCAGCTCGTTCTCTAACTTTGCGCAAACGAACAGCGCTTTTGACGGAGTAACGAGTGCAGCCAACTCATTTTTACGTGCATCATTGGCAAGGTTTTCTTCGTCGACATTAAACAAGTAGATAACTGGCTTGGTTGTGAGTAGTTGCAACTCGCGCAGCACAACAGCTTGCTCGGGCGTGACTGTACTCAGATTAAGCGCCTGTACGATTGGCGTATTGGCATTGAGTAACTTTTGTAATTCTTCGGCAAATTCCGCCTGCGCGCGCAGCTTGGGATCGGCTTTGGCCATCTTTTGCAACTGAGGCAAACGCCTCTCAACAGTTTGGAGATCAGCAAGCACGAGCTCGGTGTTTATAACGTCAATATCCTTACGCGGATCATGTTGGTCATCAACATGAATAACATTGTTATCCGAAAAGGCGCGTACTACATGGCAGATAGCGCTGCAGCTACGAATGTTAGCCAAAAACTGGTTGCCGAGACCTTCGCCTTGGCTTGCACCGGCCACCAGACCAGCGATATCCACAAAGGTCACCGTAGCGGGCACTACTTTTTGCGCGTGATACATGTCGGCAAGCTTTTGCAGCCTCTCGTCGGGGATGGGCACAATACCAGTATTGGGCTCGATGGTGGCAAACGGGTAGTTAGCTGCCAAAATATCATTGTTCGTAAGGGCATTGAATAACGTCGATTTACCAACATTGGGTAAGCCAACGATACCTATAGATAAACTCATGAACACCAGTATAACAGATGAGAGTAGTTTGAACGGCTTACAAAATTGCCACTGCTGCCAACATGTTGTATAGTAACCTCATGTCCATGGAGACTATACAGGTTGAAGAGTTAGATGGTGGCCTACGGGCCGCTTTTGTTAATCTCCCACATTTTAGAACGCATTCTGCGCGGTTGGTGGTTTATGCTGGGTCATCTCACGAAACGCCGGATGCGTACGGTGGCGCGCATTTCTTAGAGCACATTACGTTCCAGGGTACGGAAGGTATGCCGGAGGAACAAGCGGTTCACGAATACTCCGAGCATCATGGTCTCCGCCGAAACGCTTTTACATCTATGACACACACTAATTACGTGGCGGATGGCTATGAGCTTGAGCCGGTTGGGTATTTTGTGAGTCAAGCGGCGCTGCACCCGATTCTTGGCGATAATGCACTCGAAGAGGAGAGAAGCCCAATTATTGATGAAATTAGGGGCTACGCCTCCAGTCCAGGTTACGCGCCAAACGTAGCGCATAGCCGAGCAATGAGAGGTGATCTGTTTGCTCGACCTATTGCAGGCAGCATAGATGATGTACGCGCTATCACCGGCGAGTCACTGCGTGCGTTTTATGAACGTCACTATAAATTAGCAAATGCTTTGTTGGTCATAAGTTCGGCTGCCCCAATCGAGGAACAGCGCGAATTCGCTCTTTCACTCGTAGCAGACGAGCTGCCGGGTGCAGCGCCCGCACAAAGTCAGATTGACTACGGGGCTTTCAATCCTGAGGGGCTGACAGCATCGTTGCAACCAATCGAGCTACCATACACTGCCCAAACAAAGGTATCAATTGCTTACGATTTACCCGAATCGTTGACCCACCAAGAACAGCTTGGATATGGTGTTGTTGGGATGGTGCTTTCAAAAATGGCTTTCCTTAAGCTGCGACGAGAGATGGCACTCTGTTATGGTGCGAATGCGGGCGTTGCGCGAGTTACTGATCAGAATTTTGGTCGACAAGCCAGCTGGGCGCATATGTATGTAGAAGCGGGGCTTAACGGCGAAGATGCACTCACGGGTCTCCAAGCGTTATACTATGATGTATTGCACGCGCCACTCGATAAGTCGGTGTTGGAATCATTGCTGATAGGTTTTAGACGTGAAGTTGATCATGTCTTGGAGGGTAGCCCGTCGGGAGTTGCCGACAACGTGGTTAATGCATTAACGTATACAAGAAGGGACACGCTCGAACTGGATGCACTCGCGAAATTTGCCGATACTGTAACCCTTGCTGACCTTGAGCGTCTGCGTCGCAACGTCACTGATACTAAGCCACTAGTCTTGGCGACCAGCCCCGATCCGACTATTCTGCAAGCAGTAGGTGACTGGGCCGATACGCTAAACTTGCACTGAACTCACGCTGATCCAACCATTAGCCCATAGACCTACCGCCAAACAGAGGTGCGACAGATTGACAAAACAGTACCTTTGTGATAACATAATATATGTAAAACATCTAAAACAAACATATGTCGGAATTCAAAGCACCTAACGTTATAACACCAACCTCTCAAGAGATTGTTGAGGATGATACACGACGCTTGCAAGAGCAGACCCAGAAAGTTGGCCAAGCGGCTGTTGGTTCGGAAGCTAACGTACATACACATCACGCTGAGTTAGGTACATTTGCGGGCAGTGAAGTAGCACCGCTTCCAGAGGGCTGGACGTACTTACTGCACGGCACTCACGCAGACAACTGGCCTGCTGGACAGCCAAGTGTAACCGTTGGTGATAAATCGGGTGGTTTATCGGGTTTGTATGCCACTTCGGTATACCAATATGAGCTTGAGCGCAGTCGAGGCCATGATATTCTAGCTGAGTTCACCAAGGGCGATGAGCCCATTGAGCTTCGAATTATATTTCCTTCGGAAGCGGCGAGGCAGCGCCGTGATGTTCGTGCCGAAATTGGTCTGAGCGATAGCCAGACACGTCTACTTCGACGAACCTATGACCAGCCCGGATACTCTCATCTACCAGACAAGCAGGTATTGGCTAAGGTAGGCGAGGGCGAGGGCTATGATGGCCGTACGGCTCATTATTATGTGCCCGAAAGTCTGGCTGGGGTATACGCTGAAAATATTCAGCGGCAGTCAGTGGAGCATGCTCGCAACTACTTTGCTCAAGAATTTGGTGTACACATTGACCAGCAGGGTGAACTTACAATGGAGCCCAGTGCTGAACAGCTTGCCGAGCTACGTGATTGGCATGAGCGTACGCAGCAAGATGGTTTGGATATGCCTACCATCGAGTTGTTTGCAGCTAAGGTTATGTTGGCCCGAGCCCTTATGCCACAGGTAAACGAAAGCGGGCAAGTACAGTATCTGTTTGGAAAAGGCGTTGGACTGGAGTTGGCTTTACAGGGCAATGTGACGGGTCGCCCAAAGCGACTTAGCGCCACACCGTATCGTACACACGCGGACTTTGAAATATATGCTGCTCAAGATGATCACTACGACGCAATTGAACATTCAGATCGCTTCGTGAGTGTCTTTGGTGCACAAGAGATTTACCCAGTTGGTAATACCAAGGGTTTAACAGCCTTGCCTCCGGATCTGCTACATGCCACGGCCGAAACGGTCGACTTTGGTGGAATTACATTCCTTGTGCCAAGTCTCGAAGTGCAACTGGTTGATAAGTTCGAAAAAGCCAATTTGGCAAAAGAGCGTGAGCTTCGTGGTAAGGCCGATGCTGAATTACTAGCTACAACGTATGAGCTTGATCGTGATCGCGCGCATGAAATACTTAACGATTACGTAATTACTCCAGAAATTTCTAAGTTGCTCCCACCTGAGGAAATTGCTCGGCAAAATGGTGATGTCTTGCAGCTAAAAATAGAGCAGGCTAAGCGTAGATTGTTGCTGCATCATGTCTCGGCCAATGATGCTGAGGTCAACGCTGCCATCGTGAGCGACCCTATGGTTATGAATGCCGCCGAGAACCGCGGTGTCACAGACCTAGCAAGCATTTTTAATAGTACGAGTGGCGAACTGCGCAGTACCGCCATTGGTGTGCTTACTCAGGTAGAATCAGCAAGACAGGCAAGCCTAAAACAAACCCTCGGTGCTAAACATGAGGCGCTCGACGCACTCATGCTCGCCTCCTAGATTACTGCAAGGAAACCGTTGACTTAACGGTCACTACCTTTTTGCTGGTGAAGAATTTATACGTGTCCTGAGTGGTAATAGCGCCTACTTTTTCGTCTTTGTCTACCTCGTAGACTATTGAGCCCTTGGCTTGTTTCCCTGGCGCAACATCTTGCGACCCGAGTGCATCAGGTACGTCACTCTGCGAAACGTACTTGGCGGTTTGTAGGCCACCAGCTGAATTCTTTAATTTGAAGTAACTGCTCGAGAAATATCGGTTTCCAGTTTGCTTGCGGTTGCCAACCACGAGATTAACTTTAATAAGTTCTTTGCCGTTGCTGGCTCGTAAGTAACGGCTGGCAGGAGTGTAATTTCGGTCAACGCTGGTCACCATATAGCTTGTTCCGTCGCTTAGGTTGACCTGTTGGTTTTGCTTCGCTTGTAAATCTTGTTCCTTGATACTTTGTTGGCCGTCGACTAGGTTACTGAGATCGAGTGTGCCGCTCTTTTGGTCAACCACATCGCCATCTGCATTACTGGATGCGCCATCTGCCTGAGATGTGCTGTTTGAGCCATTAGATTTTGAAGTGGTACTTTTGGTCTGTTTTTTGAGGACCGTGTAGGCGGCACCACCAAGTAAAATAACGAGTACGATGGCGCCTACCACAATGCCAATAACAAGTGCTGGCTTGGGTTTATTCCCACCGGTTGTCGGTGATGGGCCAAGGGGTACTTGTGGGCCCATTGGTGCTGTTGGCTGACCAAACGGCGCCGGGGCTGCGGGCATATTCGGCGTCAAGCCGGGTTGAGCCGGCGGCTGAACAGGCGGAACCACAAAGCCCGTGCCGACCGAGGTAGGCGTGGGGGGCACTGGAGTTGCTTGAGGCTGTGGAGGTAAAGGGGAGCCAGTTGGTGGCTGTTGGGTGTTATTTGGCGGGTTGGGATCCATCTTCTATTCCTTTCGAGTTTTTTTATTGTAAAGCTTATCCTTCAATATATCACGCAATAAGGAGTAAAAGCCACCTCTGTACGAAAAAAGTCACAGAAACAGCCACCAACAGTTCAAACATAAGCATATATAGTGTATGCTGAGGGATGGATAAAGCTTATGGATACTCCAGAAAAAAGTAACAATTCGGCAAATGACCTTCAAACAAAAGAGCCTAAGTCACCTAGGCCTGACACAAGGTCCTCGGGGCGTGCGACAAATACGCGAGCAGTAATTATAGGATTGTTTGTATTAGCAATTGGTCTTGCCTTCGCAGTATTGCTTGTGCAACGATTCACAACAAAGCAACACACCAGTTCGGTAACAACACAAAAAATTTGTTCGGATGAGTTGTTGCATAAGGCAGCAGATAGCTTAGTGCCCAGCAGGACGTCGCAAGAAAAACCAACCGTTGAGACCATACTCGCCTTGAAAAACTATGATCGAGATCCGAATTGCCTCCTGGTTATTACGAATTATTACGTAATGGTTCAAGATCTTGCAAACAGCAAGCTCTACTACGACAAATTAGTTCGTATTGCACCGCAAGACTATAAGTTTAATCGGATAATTTCTGAAAAAGCCCGTGGGTTGGGTTATCTAAAAGATGCAATAAGCGCCCTTGAAGTAAACCAAGAGCAACAAGCAAAGGGCAAGATAAATAGTGGTTGGAATGCGCGTTAAATATCTGGTTAAATTGTCGTTTGCAAGCTTGCTTGTGGTTATTGCAATCGGGTGCATTGCCCAACAAAAAGTTGCAGCTTTTGGCCTTAACCCCGATCCTGGTGTACCATCAGATATCCGTGCCGTGGAAAAGGCAAGCCTCGAAAACTGCAATGGCCAACAGCCAACTATTTCACCTGCTTTTCAAACCTGGCTTGGAGGAGATGTTGACGGCGGGGGTAACAAAATTCACGGCGCCACTTCAATCGAAGTTCCGTATGGTTCACAGTCAGCCAACCTTACCTTTAGCTTTGCGAGTGCACCATGTTCAATGCCAAATTATGTACCGGAATCGAGACTGCATATACGTGATGCAGCAGTATATTACTTAGATGGTACGTTGGCGGGAACAACCTCTGGTGCGGTTGGCCAAACACTGGCGCTGGGGAATGGAACAAATTACGTTGGTCAATATACTGGGGTCACTATTCCTTTCCAGTTCAATGCAAACAAGAAACTAACCCAAAATAATACTATTAGGGTAGTATTTCATACCCAGAGTATAAATCGGCAGACCAACATTCCGAATGGCAATGATCCGTATCGCTGCATTGGTCAAACGGTCCACTACAGCTATGGAGATCATGGGAAGGCGGCAGGTGGCGGATGGAACTACCAAAACTGTCAAGATTGGGATGTGAGCGTTGATATCACAATAACCTTGTCGCCCGTTGGTAGTGTGGTTGCAGCTGGCTGTAATTTGGGAAAATGGGATGGCAGTAATACCGAACTAGGCATAGTTGGCTGGGCGCACGATAATGACCACTATCCGACTGACGTCATTGTGTACGTAGACACCGGGTCCGGTATACCACAGTGGGTAGGTCGCTATACAGCAAACTACCAACCAAGCTTTGCGCCATCTGGATACCAGCCCCCAGAATGGCATGATTGGTTTAGGGTACCAAAAAAAGATATCGCTCGATTCAATGACATCTCAGCCAATAAGTTTTATGTGAATGTAGTTGATAAGTGGCCAGATGGTACTGATAAGGGTCAGGTCGCACTCGAAGGAAGTCCATTGAATATTGGGAGATGCGTTGACCCTCAGTGCGGTACACTAACTATTCTGCCAGATAGCCCAGAACCAAATCAGCCATTCACGGTTCAGGCTAGCGCAGGGCTCACTGGTCCAGTGCCACGCCGCAACGTCAACTTCAGCATAAAAGTCGATACACCAGGTTGGGGTGGTGTGCTTGGCACGGGTAGATTCGACGCGGCCAGTGGCTCAACGTTTTCTACAATACCGAGCCCGCCAAAACAAATCGCGGGCAAGCCCCTAAATACATACAACGTTGGTTATACGATCACCTATGACAACGGATTGATTGCTACCTGTAATAGCTCGATCAAGATTGCTGCCAAGCCATTCTTCAATGCGACCGCAGGGGATATTCTGTCAGGCTTTAGTCCCGACGGCACGAATTGTACGTCGGCCACAGGTTGGAGCGCCACGGCAAACCCGGTCCCTCTCGCTGGTTGGCACGATATACCAACTAACAATGGTTCTGGCACCACGCTGGCAGCCCTGGCCCTGAATGTTATTGATGGTGTACGTTCGGCTCAATCTCAATCACCACCCGAAAACCTCAGTAAACTCAGCTTTGCTAACCAGGCAGGTGCCAATAACTATGGCGGCAACTATGGTGGAACCCTAAACTGTCCAAAGGACTACTATAGCTACCACACAACAGCCACGAATATTGGAACGCCCGCAGTACCACCAACGCTTGATACGCAAACTCCGCCAGCACCCGCCCCACCAACGAACCTTACTTTAGGTGGCACCACCTTCAATGCTGCTTCTCCTGGTAACAAGGGTACTCGATCGGTTCTCTATGTCTACGGTAACGTCTATATTACGGGTGATATAAAGCTTGCCAACACTGGCCCAAGTATTACCGATCCCAGCCAATTGGCTAACTTCTACCTCATCGTAAAAGGCAACATCTACATCTCACCAAACGTGAAACAGCTCGATGGCGTCTACGTTGCCCAGGGTAATGGCACAACTGGCCAGATCTACACCTGTGCCTTTAACATGACACCACCAACAGCCGCTCAGGTAAACGATGCCACCAATGGCTGCCGCAAGAACGCTCTTATCGTGAACGGTGCTTTCATTGCGGACAAAGTCAACCTTTACCGTGGCTACGGCACCCTCAACCAGAACCAACCAGCTGAAACTTTCAATTTCACCCCAACCGTCTGGCTGGCTCCACCCAAGAGTCTTACACCCCTGTTTGGTGGTACGGGCACCTCCACCAACAACAGCTACGACGCCATTACCACACTGCAGCCGGTGTTGTAGGGGAGGGCAGGATTGAAAAAGCTTGGTAGACAGTATGATGCTTATGGTATAATCGCTTAAACAGCTGCCCAGATTAAAAACAAGGGGCAGAAGGGTGCGGAACAAGAGAATGACGAAAAACACACGTAAACAAACAGGACTCAACCAATGAGTTTGTTAAGTGGTGTCGGTGAATTCTTCGGGCTCGACATTGGTACGTCGGGTATTCGAGTCGTTCAGCTATCTGGTGGCGGCCCCGTTAAAACACTTGCCAAGTATGGCTACATACCAATTGACAGCAAAGTTTCGCAGAGTGATTCACCGGCCGACGAGCAGAAGGTGCTCGATGCGCTAACATCGTTGTTGACCGAAGCACACATTGGCACCAAAAACGTTGTTGTTGGCATACCCTCACAGCGTGTTTTTACAGCAGTGGTAGATATTGACCGCCTTGCACCGAGTGAACTACAAAAGACCATTCGCTTTCAGGCCGACTCACTTATTCCAACCCCGCTGGCCGAATCGACCATTGACTGGGCCATGATAGGTGACTCGCCAGTAGATAAAAATAAGGTTGAGGTGCTGTTGAGTAGTGTGCCGAACGAATTTGTTGAGAGCCGTTTGGATATGCTTGAGTCGATTGGCCTCAATGTGGTCGGCTTCGAACCAGATAATTTGGCAATCTCACGCGCCTTGCTAGCTCCCGAGGTGACAGCACCACAAATGGTGCTCGACATTGGGAATATTACAACCGACTTGGTCATTTCTATGAATGGTGCACCACGGCTAACACGCTCTATACCGACAGGTAGTGAATCGCTCGTAAAGGCTGCGATGCAAAACCTCAACATAGATCAAAAACAGGCTGAACAATTTGTGTTCAAGTTTGGTGTGTCCAAAGACAAGCTCGAAGGGCAAATCTACCAAGCGATCATTGGCACAGTAGACATTCTTATGACCGAAATTGATAAATCGATTAAATTCTTCCAAAAGCGCTACGGCGAAAACGTAAAACTCGATCGTATTGTGGTGGCGGGTGGTGCTTCGGTCCTCCCCGAGCTACCTCTGTATATTGCCAACAAGTTTGGCGCTAGTGTAGAGATCGGTAATGCCTGGCGTAATGTTTCATATGCCCAAAACCGGCAGAATGAACTGCTGGCATTATCTAACCACTTTGGCGTTGCTGCCGGTCTAGCGGAGCGTATCGAATGATTCAGTTTAACTTGCTACCGAGCGTTAAGCTCGAATATGTCAAAGCCAAGCGCAACAAGCGACTTACTGTTTTAGCGTGTTTGCTGGTAAGCGGCTTGTCACTTACGGTGTTCCTTATACTGTTTTTTGCAGTGCAGGGTGCTCAAAAGAAACATTCGGCTGATTTGTCTAAAGACATTAAAGCAGAGAGTGCTAAGTTGGCTGGGGTACAAGATCTGAACAAAATTCTGACTATCCAGAATCAGCTTAATAGCTTGCCAGATCTGCACCAGAAGAAGCCAGCAGCACCACAAGTGTTTGCTTATCTGAAGCAGATAACACCATCAAATGTCAGTGTCGCTAACTTGCAAGTCGATTTCGAGGCGCAGACTGTTACAATCACTGGCTCAGCCGATTCAATTAACTCGGTGAATACCTTTGTAGATACCCTCAAGTTCACCACCTATACTGCTGATGGTGGCAGCGCAACCAACGCATTCTCAGACGTCGTGTTGGCCAGCTTTGGCCGTGACGATAAGGGAGCTAGTTACCAAATTACGATGAAGTTTGATCCGGTTATTTTCGATAACACCAAGCAGGTGACGCTCACGGTACCAAAGGGTAAAGTAACCACGCGGTCCGAGACTGAGAAGCCAGATGCGCTATTCCAGCCGCTAAGTAATTCGGGAGCACAACAGTAATGGCACGTTCACTATCGAGTAAGCGACTACAAATCGACAAGGCCAACGCCACCATGGCTATCATTGTGGCAGCCACTGCTTTTGTGACCATCTTTTCGTTGGTCGCCTGCCGAGCATTGCTTAACCAGCGAAGCTACCAAGCTCGTGTAATCAAGCAGAAGAAGCAAACTCTCGCACAATTGAAGGCCAATAATAAAGCCGCCGAACAGCTAGTAACATCTTACAAGGCTTTCGTCGGCTCGAATGATAACATCATTGGTGGTTCGGCTAGTGGCAGTAGTGACCGTGATGGCGATAACGCAAAGATTGTCCTCGACGCGTTGCCAAGTAAATATGACTTCCCGGCGGTTGTAACGAGCCTTGAAAAAATTCTCAAGACCAGTAATTTCAAGATAAACAGCATAACTGGCACCGACGATAGCTTGAATCAAAAGGAGCAGAGTACCGGTACGCCACAGGTCGTAGAAATGCCATTTGAGGTAAACGTTACAGGCAGTGCCGACACGGTCAAAGGCTTGCTTGACATATTCCAGCGCTCCATTCGACCCATACAAGTTACAAATGTAACACTCAGCGGTAAGGATAGCGCCCTGACCGCCGATATTAAGGCTAAGACTTTCTATCAGCCTTCAAAATCAGTAACCATAACTACAAAGGAAATTCGATGAAACAGAACGATATTATCCTGATCATTGTTATGGTGTTTGTTGGTGGTGTTTTGTCATTCTTTATTACCAGCGCAGTTATTACCTCGCCCAAAAATCGTAAAGAAAAAGTCGAAACGGTACAGGCCATTACATCTGAATTCAAGCAGCCCGATACAAAATACTTCAACAGCAATTCACTCGATCCAACGCAGCTTATTAGGATTGGCGATAACAGTAACAATCAGCCGTTTAATCAATAAGGTAGGGTGAGCAATGAGCGTACTTTCGGCTGTTACCCAGCGACAGGTCGAAGAGCGTTTGGTTGCCGACGGCGTCTTAACAACTGAACAGTTAGCTGATGCCAAGAAAAAGTCTGAAGCCGAGAAAACACCAATCTTGGTATACCTTGTGCATGGCAAAATGATCTCAAATGAGTTGCTGACTAAAACAATTGCCCATGTTACAAAAGTGCCATATGTGAACCTGGTTAACGCCAAGGTTGATCCCGAAGTGCTGAAGCTATTGTCGCAGGACATTGCGGAGCGCTACATGGCAGTGCCACTCGGCGAAACACAACATCGTTTGGCGGTAGCCATGCTCGATGCCGACAATGTGCAGGCCGTTGACTTTCTTTCGAATAAGATCGGGCGACCACTTAAAGTGTACGCAGCCAGCGAAGAGGGCATTCGACAAGTTCTAAAGCAATACAGCCTGACTCTTGATGAGGGTGTGGCAGACGCTATTGAACAGTCTGGCATTAACTTGAGCGATGCTGGCGACAGTGTAAAAACTGTTCCACTCGATAAAAAATCGATTACAACAATTGTGCAAGATTCGCCTATCAGTAAAGCACTGTCGACAATTCTGGAATATGCCGCCAAAAATCGCGCCAGTGATATCCACATCGAGCCCCTAGAGAGGGAGATTAAAATTCGCTGCCGTATCGACGGCGTGCTACGCGAGATTATGAAACTCCCGAAGGCTACCGAGGCGCCGCTCGTTTCGCGCATTAAAATTTTGAGCAATTTAAAGATTGATGAGCATCGCATTCCGCAAGACGGGCAATTCACCGTGCGTGTTGGTACTAAGAACATCGATCTGCGTATCGCAATCTCGCCTGTAGTTTGGGGTGAGCAAGTAGTTATTCGTTTGCTCGACAAGAGTGGTACGAGTCTTAAGCTGGAAGACATGGGTTACAAGGGTCGGGCCTTGCGCACCATCCGAAAAGGCCTGGAACGTCCGAACGGTATGATTCTCACTTCTGGACCGACCGGATCGGGTAAATCGACATCACTATATGCGCTTATACAAGAAATTATGAGTGACGAGATAAATATTGTTACACTCGAGGATCCAGTTGAATACAAGATGCCGGGCGTTAACCAGATTCAGGTAAATGCCGAAGTTGGCCTGACCTTCGCTAGTGGGTTGCGCTCGATTCTGCGCCAAGACCCCGACGTGGTAATGGTTGGGGAAATTCGCGACAAAGAAACGGCCACGCTGGCTGTGCAGGCAGCACTGACTGGGCACTTGGTATTTAGTACCCTGCACACCAATTCGGCGGCCGGTATTTTGCCTCGTTTGCTCGATATGGGCATTGAGCCATTCTTGATTGCAAGCACCGTTCATACGGTAATTGGCCAACGGCTGGTCAGGCGCATTCGACAGGATGGTAGCCTGCAAAGCTATCAGACGGAAGCCACCGAAACACAGGCGATTCACGAAACATTAGGTAAATATCTGCCGCAAAAACCCGAAGACGTTAAGGCGGTCAGCGAAGATTTCGGCTACGAATCCTTGCCACTTGCTAACCAAAACGCTTATACTTTGTTCAAGGGTGTTGAAGGCGCTGATGCACCCGGTGGCTATAAGGGTCGAATGGGGCTCTACGAAGTCTTTGAAATAAGCGAGAAAATTCAGGAGCTCATTTTGAAACAAGCCACCAGTAGTGAGATTCAGCGAGCTGCACAAGAAGAGGGCATGGTAACAATGCACGAAGATGGTTACTTTAAGGCTCTCAGTGGGCTAACAACACTAACAGAAGTTAATCGGGTGGCGGCCCAAGACGCAGCGTAATACGAAAAAAGGTGGGAAAGAGCATGACCGCACAACCAAAAATCGAAATTTTACTCGAAGAAGTTATTAAGAAGAAGGCCTCTGACTTGCACTTGCAAGTTGGTTTACCTCCAATGCTGCGCCTCGATGGCTCACTGGTAGCTGTTTCGGGTGTTGATCCGCTCAACGAAGAAACCATAGAGGTGTTAATATTTGCCATCCTCGATGATGATCAAAAGCAAATATTACTCAAAGATAAAGAATTCGACTTTAGTTTTGCCTTTGGTGACCTGGGGCGTTTTCGTGTGAACGCCTTCCATGAACGGGGCAACCTTGCGGCGGCTTTCCGTTTGATCCCCAATGAGATTTTGACTATTGAACAGCTTGGCTTGCCACCGATTGTGAATAAATTTGCCGATTATCCACGTGGTTTAGTGCTGGTAACTGGTCCAACCGGTTCAGGTAAGTCAACCACGCTGGCTGCCATGGTGCACAAAATTAATCACGAGCGCGCTGCTCATATTGTGACTATTGAGGACCCGATTGAGTTTACGCACAAGAGTCAGAAATCGGTTATTGTACAGCGTGAAGTGCACTACGACACGTACTCATTCAGTGCAGCCCTACGTAGCAGTCTCCGTCAAGACCCTGACGTAGTGCTGATCGGTGAGATGCGTGACCTCGAAACCATCGCCGCCGCTATTACAATTGCTGAAACGGGTCACTTAGTATTTGCCACACTGCACACCAACAGTGCCGCCCAGAGTATTGACCGTATGATCGATGTCTTCCCACCGCACCAGCAGCCACAGATACGTGCTCAGCTGGCTAACATTTTAATGTCCATTGTCTCCCAACGTTTGATCCCAACCATCGGAGGTGGTCGTGTCGCTGCTGCCGAAATTATGGTAGCCACGCCAGCCGTGCGTAATATTATCCGCGAAGGCAAGAGCCATCAGCTCGAAGCGGTTATCCAAACCGGCGCCGAGTTCGGCATGCAGTCCATGGACAAGACTCTCGTGGACCTCATACACAACGGTACAATTACCTATGACGAAGGCAGAAAGTACGCCATTGATCTTGATGAACTCGATAGGTTAATACGGGGCTAAGCATGCTAACGTTTGAATATACGGCGCGTGATCCGGCAACTGGCCAAAAAGTAAAAGCTCAAGTTCAGGCCGATAACGAGCAGGCAGCAACAAAGCTGCTACGTGAACAACACCTATCTGTACTAGAGCTTAAGCCACTTGGAGCTGGTGCTAAAGGGCCTGGGGGCTTTTTCAAACGTGTAAAAACCAAAGACAAAGTGCTGTTTTCTCGGCAGCTCTCCACACTTATAAATGCGGGTTTGCCGTTATTGCAAAGCTTGCGCAGTGTTGCCAAGCAAACGCAAAATAAGAACTTCCAAGTGGTCATTAACCAGGTTATCAGTGAAGTCGAGGGCGGCAAGTCACTCTCGGTTGCTATGGGCAGCCACCCCGAAGTTTTTAACCGCGTGTATGTCAGTTTGATAGCCGCTGGTGAGACGTCTGGTACGCTCGACAAAGCACTGGAGCGCTTAGCCTTCCAGCAAGAAAAAGATGCTGAAATCTTGAGCAAAGTCCGTGGTGCCATGATCTATCCGATCATCGTATTGTTGGTCATGGGTGCTGTTGTGGGCTTCATGATTGTTAAGGTGTTGCCTCAGGTGGAGATACTCTACCAGGGTCTACCGGGTGGTAATCAACTACCATTAGTTACAAGACTACTACTTGGTTTGTCGCACTTCATTATAAAACGGTGGTGGATTCTGCTGATTGTACTTGTGTTGATGGTGGTATTTGGTAGCCGATGGGCTCGCACCATGGGCGGTAAGCGGGTAATTGATAAGTTCAAAATGAGGGCCTGGCCGATTGGTCCGCTCTTCATGAAACTCTATATGGCTCGCTTTGCTCGCACCGGTACCACACTGGTGGCAAGCGGCGTGCCACTTATCCAGATGCTCGAGATTACAGGTGACTCAATCGACAATGTGCATATCGAGGAGTCTTTACACCATGCTATTGAGAAGGTTAAGGGCGGCAAAGCATTATCTGAGGCAATTGCAGGTGACCCCAACTTCTTGGAGCTGGTGCCAGACATGTTGAGTATTGGTGAGCAGTCTGGCTCAATGGAACAGATGCTCGAGAAGGTAGCCGACTACTACGAGAAAGAAGTGGATACGCAAATTCGCAATATCTCAACCATTATTGAGCCGGTACTCATGGTCCTCTTGGGCATATTTGCGTTCACTATTGTGGCCGCAGTGCTGCTGCCAATCTACGGCCTAGCAGGCAAGAGTGGCTTCGGCGGCTAGTTATCCACAGTGCTTGATGGCGAACGATAACGCTTATGGCTATTGCATTTTGGTCATACAGGGGTTATCATCTGAGAGACAACCTTTTAACTAAGCAAATTTGCATAGGGGGCATTTGCAAATGAAATCCAAATTACGTAACCAAAAGGGCTTCACCATCATCGAAGTCTTGATCGTGCTAGCTATCGCTGGCTTAATCCTGCTCATAGTGTTCTTGGCTGTACCAGCCTTGCAACGCAACAGTCGCAATACGCAGCGCAAGAATCAGATGGGTGGCTATGGCTCGGCAGTCAGTGAATGGGTAAACAACAACAACGGCAAAGTTCCGTCAACGGCCGGAGATGTCACAGCCATCAACAACCTAGCAGCAAATGGGATAATCACAGAGCCAACAGCTGTTGTAACTGGTGCGCAATCTACTGCGCTAACAACTCTTGATACCATGCAGTTGGTGACTGGGGCAAAGTGTGACACGACAAACGTAGGTAATACTATTGCTGGCAGCACAAGAAATATAGCTATCCGTTATACGATTGAGGGTAGCGGCGGTGCTATTGTAATGCAGTGTCAAGATATCTAGACACATGAATTAGATTAAAACAGGCGCTTCGGCGCCTGTTTTAATATGGTAGGATAATACTAATGATTATAGTCGTACTATTTACGCTCGGGCTGTGCCTCGGCAGCTTTACAAATGCGCTTGTATGGCGGGTGCATGAACAGGCAAAGCCTAAAAAGAAGCGGGTTGCCAAAGACAACGAGTTATCGATCATCAAAGGCCGCTCTATGTGCACTCATTGCCAGCATACGCTGGCGTGGTACGATCTGATGCCAGTGCTAAGCTGGCTGTCACTCGGCGGTAAGTGTCGCTATTGCCGAAAGCCTATAGGCTGGCAATATCCACTCATGGAGGTTCTTACTGCACTCATGGTAGTTCTTTCGTACATCTATTGGCCGGTTGCACCACAAGGTGCTCAGCTGTTGCTGTTTGGAATATGGCTCGCTCTATTGGTGGGTTTTATGTCACTTATCATTTATGACATGCGTTGGATGCTGTTACCAGACCGTGTTGTGTTCCCTATGCAGGGCATAGCGGCAGTCTTTGCGCTCATCGTGCTGCTATCAAGCAAGCATTTACTCCATGATAGCCTCTGGTTAGCGCTTGCACTGGCCTGCACGGCGGGCTTGTTCTATGTGCTCCATGTGGTTTCGGATGGTAAGTGGATAGGGGGTGGCGACGTTAAGTTGGGGGTTGTGCTTGGTTTGGTGCTCGCTGACCCAGCCAAAAGCTTCCTCATGCTCTTCATTGCTTCACTGCTCGGTACAATTCTAGCAATACCCCTGTTCATTAAGGGCAAAGCCAAGCGTAATAGCAAACTGCCATTCGGGCCATTATTGATCATAGCGACTATTATTGTCTATTTGTTTGGCGCGAGCATGATTGCTTGGTATCGGCAACGCTTTCTGACAATCTAAAACCCCTGTAATATAAACCCCTTATGCTATATACTATTCATATATGAAAAGGGTAGTGGGCCCTGCCGGTTACACCATTGTTGAGACTATGATTTTCCTGGGCGTCAGCGCAGCATTGTTCTTGAGCGCCTCGGTACTGATTACCGGGCGCCAACGTCGCACGCAGTTTGCCACTACGGTACGAGATTTTTCGAACAAACTCCAAAGTATTAACGGTAATGTGGCATCGGGCTACTATAACAGTTCAGGTACGGTAAACTGCCGTGTCTCTGGCAATAATGTCTCGATTAGTGCGGGCAGCAACGAGCAAGGTACGAATGCTGATTGTATGTACCTTGGCCAAGCGATGGTGTCGCCGCAAGCCGACCAAAGTGACTTTAAGATTGTGAGCGTCGTTGGGCGACGCGTTACAGGCAATAACCCAGTTCGTGAAGTTAAGAACTTGAACGAGGCCAGTCCAACCCTCTACACTAATACGGTAGAAACCTATAGCTTGGCTGGGGCTGATTTTGTGTCGCTATCTGTTGGAGGTACCAAACTTGTGCCGGATAACTCCGGCTCAACCTCGGTTGCGTTTATTGGATCCCTTGCTCCATACGATGACGGGGGCAGCCTACAGTCAAGTAGTTCGCACACTGATATATATGCTATTCAATCTGGCGATATATCAACCAATAACAACCAGATTGAAGCTCAGCTTAAAACCGCCTCTCCAGTTAATCAGCAGCCGATTGAATATTGCCTAACTAATGGTGAACAAAACGCCAAAGTTACTTTTGTGGCGGGCACTGCTTCGTACGTGATCGGAGATACCACATTATGCAGCTAAAACTTCGAAACCGTCGTGGCGATACGATTGTTGAAGTTCTGATCGCCATTGCTATTGTAAGCTTAACGCTTACCGGTGCATATACATCGGTAAATCGCAGCGCCAACGCTACCAGAACTGCTCAGGAGCGAGCCGAAGCTCTAAAATGGGCTGAAACGCAGGTAGAGCAAATTAAAGCAGGCGCTCAGGTGGGGAACAACTTCTGCTACCAAGCATCTAATTTGGCGTACAGCCCTACCACACCCTGTACAACTGGGTCAATACCATACAAAGCCACCATTACCCAAAGCACTACGATCCCAGGCATGTTTAAGGTAATTGTGCAGTGGGATGCGCTGGGCTCTGGAACGAATCAAGTAGAATTGGACTACGTCAAATGATTAGACAACGTAAAGAGGCTGGCTTCACAATACTAGAGCTCATGATTGCCACGGTGGTCTTCTCAGTCATCTTACTGCTTGTAACTTATGGCATCATTCAGATTGGTAATCGCTACTACAAAGCCACCCTACAGAGTCAAACCCAAGCTGCCACTCGGAATGCAGTTGATGAGATCGCCCGTAGCATTCAGTTTAGTAACGGTAGCGTTAGAGCATCGGCAGTTAGTAATGGTATCGGCGCTTATTGTATCAATAATGTGCAATATGCTTTTGTGCTTGGAAAGATGCAAGATAGTGCGGGGCAGAAGCACGTTTTGGTGGCTCGCCCAGACCCCGGCGAAAACTGCAAGGCCCCGAGCGCAGCATATTTTCAAGGTGATCTAGCCGATAAGGAGCGTGACTTGCTTGGTAATAGAATGCGCGTAGTGGCATTTGATGTAACGAGTCCTTCTAGTAACGGTACGGTTGGTATTAAGTTGCGTGTAGTATCGGGTGACGACGACCTGCTTTGCAGCCCGAGCCTTAATGATTGTGGCGGCACGAGTACCACTGACCTTAATAAGTCAGACCTGCAGTGTAGGGGTGGCAGCGGTTCCACCTACTGTGCTTATTCAGAGCTTTCGACAGCAGTAACACCAAGAGTGAGCCAGTAGGAGTACACTAAGGATATGCATTTTATGAAACGCACAGAAAGACGCAATGAACAGGGCATGGTCTCGATCATGGTCACTATCATACTCATGATGGTCATCAGTCTCATAGTGATAAGCTTTGCTCGCACGAGTCGGCGCGAACAACGTGACTCGCTCGATCGGCAACTGAGTACCAATGCCTTCTATGCAGCTGAATCCGGAATAAATGCTGCCAAGAAGGCGATTGCTAACGATACAACACTACTGAATAATGAATACATATCTTCGTGTACCGGGAGTGGTAGTTTTGCGGCTAAGGCAAACCTGAATGGTGATGTTGGCTCAACCAACGGCAACGTCAAATATACCTGCTTGTTTGTGGATCCTACAGTGTCTGCAATTATTCACGGTCCGACCTCCGAGCCATATAGCTTCCCCATCAGGAAGGCTGCATCCAGCGATCCTGCAATGGGAAGTGTTGAGCTGTATTGGGATGCGAATGTATCGGCCAACGATGCCACATACACAAACTGTCCAGCGGTCGGATCAAACCCACAGGACTGGCCAAGTACTACCTGTAGCTCGGGTGTCCTTAGGCTTGAACTTACTGATTCAGCACACCTAGATAAAAGTTGGGTGTACTTCATATATCCCGGCGACAATGCTGATAAAATCAATTTCAAATCAAACAACCCAGCCGCAACTGGCGAGACGCACAAAGCAAAATGTGCTAAAGAAGATTCACCTCGTCAGTGCCACATTCAAGTAACCGGTCTCGACAGGGCGGTGTATGCCCGCGTCAGTGGAATATACAAGAACTACCAGTTGACTGTTACACCCACCGGCTCAGGTCTGGAGTTTGAGGGTGCACAGGTTATGATTGATTCGAATGGCAAGGCGGAGGATGTTCAGCGTCGCATCCAGGTCCGTTATAATCTCACCGATCTTGGTGGTCCACCGGCACTTATCCAAGCTGGTGCGTCTGTATGTAAGAAATTCAGTCTTGACGGTACAAGTGTACAGGATGGACCAGTGCCCAACTGCTGGAACGGTGCAACCTACCCATCGCCCGGCAAACCGACCTTGCCTTAATTTGTGCCCGAAACCTGTTCCTCGATGGCTTCTTGCTCGGTGTGCTTGCTGTGAAAACGGTCATGAATTGACTTCAGATGTGGATCAGTCACGTGCGTATAAATTTGCGTGGTTGCCACATTGCTGTGGCCAAGTAGGGCTTGAACGGAACGTAGGTCAGCGCCATTCATGAGCAAGTCTGTGGCAAAACTATGTCGCAGTGTGTGTGGGCTTACGTGTTTGGTGATGCCTGCGAGCAGGGCATAACGACTAATCATGCGTTGCACGCTTCGTGCAGTGAGACGGTGAAAATTGCCACTCAAATCAACCGTTTTGCGACCACTATAACGGATGAACATCGGCCGCGTGTTGTCGGTACGCATATCCAGATATTGCTGTAGCCATTTGGCTGCGTCCTCACTAATAAAAATGGGTCGATCTTTTTCGCCCTTACCCCTAACCATAAATTCTCGGCGTTTTAGGTTAACATGGTCTCTATCAAGCCCCACAAGTTCTGACACACGCAACCCAGAAGAGAACAGTAGCTCGATTATGGCTCGATCTCGTAGTCCGTTTTGCGTGGTAACATCAGGCTGCTGTAGTAGACGTCCAACTTCATCGGTTGATAAGAAGGTGACTTGTTTACGTTTGGTACGTGCGAGTTCAATCTTGTCGGCTGGCAGGGCTGGAATACCCCGTTTAGCGCAAAACTTTAAGAAACTACGTAGCGCAATAAGGTGATAATTCAGGGTATTTTTTTGCAGTTCATCAGAGGTGTTTGTACCCAGCCGGTTTAGCCATAGCCGCCATTTTCTTACCAGTTCATTATCGATTTGTGAAACCTCTATGTCACCGTCGAAGTCGATGAGACGGGTGAGATAATGGTCGTAATTGGCAATGGTCTTTTGTGAACGATTTTGTTCAATTTCCAGATATTCCAGGAAGTCAGTTTTGGCTTTTGAAAATAGCATAACCTTATTGTACGCCACATGGTAGTCCAGAGCCATCTCTGTTATACTGGTACAAATAATAAAAGGATATAATTTGGAAAAAACACTCATTATTCTCAAGCCAGACGCACTACAACGCGGT
Source organism: uncultured Candidatus Saccharibacteria bacterium (assembly GCA_964394925.1). Classification (GTDB taxonomy): domain Bacteria; phylum Patescibacteriota; class Saccharimonadia; order Saccharimonadales; family CAYLGV01; genus CAYLGV01. Next base: position 205,795 of record CAYMZG010000002.1, read on the forward strand.
ATTGTCGGCGAGGTTATTACGCGTTTTGAGCGTGCTGGACTACAAATTGTAGGTTGTAAAATGCTCCAACCAGATTACGACCATTTTTACCACCACTATGAGACGATTGGGAAAATGGTATCACGCCGCGGCAAAGAGGCATTCGATGTCACGCTCGACATGATGCAAAAAGGTCCTGTTATCGCGATTGTACTCGAAGGGATTGAGGCGGTTAGCTTGGTTCGCAAGCTGGTTGGTACTACCGAGCCAAAGGAAGCTGCTCCAGGGACGATCCGTGGTGACTACGCACACATCAGCTTTAGTCACGCCAACAGCAACGGGCAGGGTATTGCAAACATTATTCACGCGTCTGGCGATCCAGATGAGGCTAAAGAGGAGATCTCACACTGGTTTAGTGAGAGTGAACTTTATGATTACGATGCTGTACACGCCGTGTACACACGGCCAAAAGGCAAAAAATAGCTAAACTTGGTATCCCCACCGTGATTCGAACACAGATCTGCTCCTTAGGACGGAGTTATTCTATCCATTGAACTATGGGGACATGAGTGAGGAAGGCGCGTCATGCTTGCATGTAAGCATCTTCCGAACGATTGTTCCGTCGGCCGAAGGCCATGGCACACGCGCCTAGTATACCCTAAGCTAGAACACGCCTAAAGCGGTTGCACACACCAGACAGAGCTTGCACTTTAGGGCTAACAGAGGTAACCTTAAGCTGTATGGCCAAAAAAACAGATAAGTATTTCGATGACCAGCTCGATAACGAAGATGTGCTGTTTGTATTCCGAAAACACCCCGTGGTGATGCGTAAAGGCCTGATTCTCATGATGTTGGGCCCACTTCTTGGGGTTATTCCGGCGGCAATTAAGCCAGATCTTGGTTTTGTGTGGTTTTTTGGAGGCATGCTGGCAGGTATTATCCTGGGTATTCTATTGTTTTTCCCGGGGTGGATCGCCTGGTATTACAGTGTTTTTATTGTGACCGACCAGCGTTTCATACAAATTACGCAAAAAGGGCTTTGGCACCGTGCGGTCGTAGACATTGGCCTTAATCAGATACAAATGGTCAATTATGAGATCGCTGGATTGCAGGAAACCCTGCTCGGATTTGGTACAATAAATGTGCAGACATTTATGGGGGACTTGGTCATTCACGACATCCACCACCCGGCCAGGATCCAAAAGAAACTGCTAAGTGTCTTGCGTGACCAGGGAATCATCGCCAACAATCATCCAATTAATAGAAACGGAACAGATGAAACGACCGAAGATCAAGAAGCCGAACTTGAAGCTTAAGCGCTCCAAGGAGGAAAAAGCGCCAGAATCTACTGTACCAACAACGGTACCGCGGATTACTAACGATACTATTGCCGCACACCGTGAAGAGGTAATTGGAAGCGCCCGAAAATACATCTACCCGCTGCAGCACTCTAAGCACCGCATTGTGCTCATTAGTACGGGTCTCTTGATCGCCGCCATTATCGGCTTTTTTGCATACTGTACCATTGCGATTTACCGCTTCCAGTCCACCTCAACATTCATTTACCGCGTGAGCCAGGTAATTCCATTCCCAGTTGCACGAGCCGGCGGTAGTTTTGTCTCCTATGAAAGCTATCTGTTTAATGTGCGCCAGTATAAGCATTACTACGAGAACCAGCTCAAGACCAATTTCGATGACCCCAAGAACAAACCACAACTCGAAGCGTACAAAAAGCAGGCACTCGACCAGGTTATTAACGATGCTTACATTAAAAAGCTTGCCCAAAAATACGGTGTAACGGTAAGTGAGCAGCAGGTGAATGACCAGATAACCATCTTAAAGAACCAAAACCGCCTCGGTAACAGCGACCGCGTATTTGAAGACGTACTTAAGGATTACTATGGCTGGTCGGTCAACGACTTTAAGCGAAGCTTGCGTGAGCAGTTGCTGTCACAAAACGTGGTTGCCAAGCTCGATTCCGCTACGTTAGATCGTGCCAACCAGGCCTATGCCGAGCTCAAAGCTGGTAGTGATTTTGCTGCTGTGGCCAAAAAATACTCAGATGACCAAGCCACCAAAGATACTGGCGGTGATATTGGCGTAGTGGAACGTACCAAACGTGATCTAACTGCCCAGACAGTAGACGCCATTTATAAGCTAAAGCCAGGTGCCTACTCACCGATTATTAACATTGGTTATTCGCTCGAGATTGTCAAAAATCTTGAAACGACACCCGACGGCAAGGTTCATGCGGCACATATCCTGTTCGGCTACAAGCCAATCGACAGCTACCTCAACGACCTTAAAGACAAACAAAAAGCACGCGTCTACATTCAGTAGGCCACTCCCGCATAACGGTTGCAATTTACCTCTGTAACTGGTAGAATCTCTGAGTCTCACATAACTACGGGCTCGTGGTGTAGAGGCCTAACATGCCTCCCTGTCACGGAGGAGATCGCCGGTTCGAATCCGGTCGGGCCCGCCAGTGAATATGAAATACCTCCCAACGGGAGGTTTTTTATATTCACTCGTGACACGAACAGATACGAACCGAGCAGGGCGAAGCCCCGGTTCGATTATCAAGAGCTCTCGCAGAAGTTTACTTCGAGAAAGCTCGCCGATATAACCATCCGGTCGGGCCACTAAGCACAAACACATCAAAGCAAGCGCCCACCCTCCTTGCTTATGCTTGCGTAACACACTAAATCCGTGAATAATTTAACCCATGTTTAAGCCAGAAATAAGTGGTTTTGATCCAAGCATTGTATTTACCCCTGATTACTGGGGTGAAGTGGCTCCGATGGTTCACCGTGAGGTGCCCGGAATGGGCTCGAGTGGTAGGCCGCTCGCAAGAGCCCTACTTAATCGGTCAGGAGTAAAGATCATACAAGGTTCGGTTACCGGGCCACAAGCCCCCGATGGTACGGTTATTGATATTAATGACCCTGACCTTAACCAGACCTCTTTCTATAATTACCCTGGCAACATCCTGATTGTTGATTATGAGAGCCTCGAAGATACGACCAAACTTCCACAGCCCATTCTAGAAGAGGCAGAACCTTACGACATAGTTGTATCTCCAAGAAAGTTGCTTCAAGATGATATGTTTGAGTGGGGTAAGGGCACGGCAGTCGTATCGTACCCTCAGGCAGCTAGAGCGCTATACCAAGGCGAAAGTAAGTATAGGCGCACTGTAAGCCTCGTGGTAACAACGCCAGGGCGAAGGGGCGGTGTTGACGTGTTTGAGGTATTTAGCTTTACACCTAGGCAAGTCGGACATGCGGGGTGGGCGACACTTTACACAGGAACGGTACTTAGAGACAATCGTCTGGAGATCGGTCAGTCATATAAACTTGCCCGTGTTAGCGGGGCTGAAAGTATCTTTCGTCTTCGATCGGTCGAAGCGGCTGTTACGGGCGCGCCCGCTAAGGTGCCCAAGAAATCATTCGACTTACTCAAGGGTCTTATTACTCGTCCAACAGGGGCTTAATAAACGTAGATCCTCGTAATGCAGCAATAAATAGCTGCTGTGTTTTTGCTCATGCTTGCAAATACTGACATAGTTGAGAGAATAGACACACTATAAGGAGTGTTTTAATGTTTTCACCAGAGCGAAAATGGGCACGAAGAGGAGTGGGTATTTTGTTTGCAGTCGGTCTTGGCGCTACTGCATGCAGTGGTCAAAGTAGTCAAAAATCGGAATCAACCACAGTTCCCGCAGTCAAAAACGAAGATCTTGGACAATCTGACTCAGGTTTTCAAGATTTTACCGTGAAGCATATCTATACAGCGTCAGGTAAAAGATTCACTACGTATGGAAACATCGCTGACCCCACACACAGAGGGTCTTTAACATCTAACGTGGGATATTGCGATGGCAATGATCTCGTTGAGATGCCGATTCAGTATTATGCTGAAGGAGGTAACTCAGTTATAACCCGCACTAAATTTGATGGTTGTAGCGACGGCAAACTTACACCCTCCGACTTTCCTGGCGAACAGAAGTAAACACTAGTTGCCCCTGCCTGAGTTTCTCCGCAGAACTGGAAAAGGGCGAATATGATGACTTTCAATATCCGACTGGGACATCTTTAGGCGATATTGTTAGCAGGGCCATAGAGCCAATCTATCAAGGGCGTACAGGGTCGGAGCTTGAACCAGACAGCATCCATAGTATTGTTTTTGTTAGTCATCGGCCGGTCATTAGTGGTCTTTACAAGCTAGCACATGGTATTGAGCCGCGGGATCTTAGCTATGGGGCTGGTATATCACTTGAAATACCTAGAGACTCAGTTCCAATTCTAAATGCTAAATAATTGACAATATTGACAAATCAATAACTTGTACTAAAGTAATAAATATGTCAATCGAACCTCTCAAATTACAAACAGCCAACATTGAACCAGGCTTAACAGATGAGATTTCTCTAAAAACTGAGATTAATTATCTGAGCACTCGTGACAATATTGGTCGTGATGACCTATTTAGCGCGAGAATGAAAGACAACCCCGAACTTCCAACTAGGCCGGGTGTTAGGGTTGAACTCGATACTCCAATTGAAATTGCCGACAGTACTAGAAGTGATGTGTTGCAAAACTTGATGGCTGTTGTCTCATTAGGAGGTGATGTAGCTATTGGAGTTGTGAATGCCAGAAACCAGGCGGGCGATGAAGTAAACTACCTTAGCTTAATGAGCAGTACTAAAGCCGTCTCGTCAAACAACCCAGATCGCCATGCTGCACGGGCAAAATTGATTGATGTTCTTGAAGAAGGTAAACCACTTACGATTGGCAGGAGTAAGCTTGAACAGGTACTTGGTTCTGAGGGTGCCGGGTCAAGCCCTGTGCCCGCAGTAAGTACTAAGCATTGTACGATTATGCTTGAAAACGGCATACTAACGGTTATTGACGAAGCCTCATTGAACGGAACATCTGTGTTTACCAATAAGAGTAAATTTGAACATGAGTACTTCGAACGTATCCAATCATGGTGTCAGCAGAGTACAGAAACAGAGAAGCTGATTGAAGCCAGCAAGGAAGCTAAGCGATTATCAAGAATTGCACAGCTCGGTAAATTCTCCGCCGATAATGGCGTTGAATAAATCACAGGGCCTGTATCAGCTAGTACTGCGCCTCAGGCAGCACATACTGGGCAGTTCGAAAGATCCCACGGTTGATCGTGGTGTTGCTGATTGCTTGCACGTATTGATCATATGGTACACCCGCCTGGCGCGCCGCAATTGCAATTCCCACACCGTTACAAAACGCTTCCTGTAGGACGGCTGCAATGCCAGGCTCAACCTGTGTTTTGGTTTGGATCATGGCTTCGGCCTGGCAAATTTCGGTATTCTCGGCAATTGAGTCTTTTGTTACGTTAGGTAGTCGCCGGCTTGCGGTATTGTCTATCAGTATCAAAGACACAGTCTGGCCATTCTTATTAACAGTCACACCATTGTTTGTCTGAGTATATGGACTCATTTTGCCTTGTTCGGCGTCAATAAACACAAAGCTGTGTTGTAGAGCGGTGTTACCCGTAGCTCGCCATATAATAGTTTGTTTCGTTGCATCCGGTAGGGAAACTTATCGCGATTGCCCCGCTTGGTTTTGAGATTGCAAAATTGAGCGCACGCGAGCTTGCGTGGTAGAAGCGCGCCGTAAGTCTGGATGGCCAAATTTACCAGTTGTGAGGTCGATCAAGCGTGTAGGAGGAATATCCAGCGACGCGTTTATTGCCATATTAGCGAGTTGCGGTGCCTCAAGATAGCTCGCTTCGGTTGCCAGATTAGGTGTTGTGGGTGCCAAGGTATGCTGTTCGGTTGCATTGGGTGCTACCGACTCAGAGTGGCTACAGCCAACGAGTAGGGCGGTTGCCAAGGCAGATCCTGCTACAATTCGGGTGATCTCTTTCATTGCCGACAAAGTATACCACTACCTATAGCCAACTAGAAGCTCACCACCACGTTGCTGCAGCAAGTGGACCTAGTACTCGGGCGGCATTTGCTATAGTACATGCATGGACATGCAACAATACGCCCCAAAAACCGGGGAAGAGTACATGCAAACAATTCGGTCGCTTAGCGCAATAACTGCTAAAGCAATACAGCAGACGCGCAACAAACAGTTTGTGAGCGAGACCGAACAGGCAGAGGTTATGCAGGGGCTGTTGAGCGCCGTACAAACAGTAGCCGAATTACGCGGCGACACCACTTTGTTCGAAGCATCACGACCACCAGATCTCATACAATTCCAAAAAGAAATGTACTATCTGGAAGACACCCTGCGTACACAACTTGCAGCTCTGCGGTATGAACAACTCACTTCAGCAACAAACAGCTCAACTCCGGCCGAGGTACTGTTGTCGCAGGTGAGTGAGGTGAATGCACGAGTAAGTGAGTTGTTCGATTTTCCGGCAAAATGCGACACACAAACAGATACGCAACAGCTCGCAGCCTATACGCATCAGACACATCCGGCAGGGGTGCGGGTAGTGTTAAGTAAAACCCAGGCGCAAATGAAGATTACAGTTTCTCGCGGGGGTACACCCAATTCACCAGATAAAGAAAGTTGTCTCATGGCCACAGGTGAATCAGTTCAGCAACTAGCGTATGGCGAAATGACTGATACGGGGCGATACACTGATACGAGCCGCCTCTATTTTGATATCAACGACAACAATCTAAAACTAGAAACTACGTTGTTGGTTCACCAGCCGTCCGAACAAGGTAACGCAACAAATGAGCCGACTCCGAAGGTTGTCGGAATAGACCAACACGGCCTCATGCCTTATCTTGATGAGCTTTCCAGAATACTCGATGACGTGCATCACCTTGTTCCGGCTGGTGAGTATGTGTCAGAGAGTGGTTTGCGTCTCACTATACCGTAGTTTCCAATTATTTTTATAAGGAAGGCATTGACGTCGAGACTTCGGTAATTAATATGGTGATATTCTGTTATAATACGCCCGTTATTTCCGAGTAAGGAGAGTTTTTAGTATGACAACCCTGACTGGCAGTAACAGACATGCCGAAGTAGCTCAGCTGGTAGAGCGGCGCTTTCGTAAAGCGTAGGTCGTGGGTTCGAGTCCCATCTTCGGCTCCATAAAATTGTTCAATGTGATTATGGGGGGCGTCATGTAGCCCGCCGATGAACAAAATGGTGTGAGCGGGTGTCGTATAACGGCAATTATGTGGCCTTCCCAAGGCCGAGACGGGGGTTCGACTCCCCCCACCCGCACCA